>CANNCS010000034.1 GCA_947503115.1 uncultured Marivita sp. | reverse complement strand
CCTACCGGACGTCATCACGTCAATCGGAACCAGAGATTGGGCGAAAGTGGGTCAATGATCGCAGCCCTTGGTATTATTGGCCCGGTCATGTTTGCCGATGTTGCTGAAAACGATCTCTTGCGGATCGTGGAGGATAGGTATGGGGACTATCTTGCCCGGCGCGCTGAAACACTGGTTCCAGATGATTATAGCTGTCGGGATATCAACAAACTAACACTGTCTCGCGGCATCTTGGCATCGCTGTTCTTTGGTATCAGCTTTGCCCTTATCTATTTATTTCCAAACGCTTTTTTTGCTGGAATCACGGCCGTTGCGGTGGTCAACTTGATCGCAACATTGGGGTTCAAGATCGCTGTCTTTGTTGCGGGCTATCAGAAACCACCTGACCGCCCCGTGCTGGTGCCAATGGCCGAAAAGCCTGTGGTCAGCCTGATTGTTCCCATGTTCCGCGAGGCGGCAATTGCTCATGAGCTGGTGTTGCGCTTGTCTCGGCTCACCTACCCCAAATCGCTGCTTGATGTGGTGTTGGTTCTCGAAGCCAAAGACACAAAAACCCGCCAGATGATCGAGGCCATTTCCTTGCCAGGTTGGATGCGAGTTGTCCGCGTTCCCGATGGGCAGCTTACGACCAAGCCTCGTGCGCTGAATTATGCACTGGGGCACACACGCGGTGACATCATCGGCGTGCTTGATGCAGAAGATGCGCCTGCCATCGATCAGATCGAACGGGTGGTCGAGGCGTTTCATAATGCGCCATCAAACGTCGCCTGTGTTCAAGGCATTCTGGATTTCTACAATACCAAATCAAACGCGCTGGCACGATGCTTTACAATTGAATACGCGATCTGGTTTCGTGTCGTTTTGGCAGGTGCCGCGCGGCTGGGATTGCCAATCCCGCTTGGCGGCACGACAGTCTATCTCAAGCGGGCAGCCTTGAAACATGTTGGCGGCTGGGACGCCCATAATGTGACCGAGGATGCCGATCTCGGAATTCGCCTTTACCGATTTGGGTATCGCACCATCCTGGTGCCAACAGTCACGCGGGAAGAAGCCAACAATCGCGTTGTGCCTTGGATCCGACAGCGGTCACGCTGGCTCAAGGGTTACATCGTGACCTACCTGGTGCATATGCGTCGCCCATTCCGCCTTTTGAAAGACATCGGTGCGCGCAAGTTCCTTGGGTTTCAGGCTTTCTTTCTGGCGACCATTCTGCAGTTTACACTGGCCCCGGCACTCTGGTCATTTTGGCTGGTTTGCTTCGGGGTGGCGACCCCCTTGTTCGAGGCGATCCCGGCTGACTGGGCAAAGGGCCTTCTGGCCCTTTTTCTTTTTGGGGAACTGGTTTCACTACTCATCGGCTTTGTTGCCGTTGCACGCACGCAGCATGAAAAGCTCATGCAGTGGGTGCCGATGATGTTCTTCTATTTCCCGCTGGGCGTTTTTGCGGTCTACAAAGCGTGGTCCGAACTTCTGTTCAAACCGTTCTACTGGGACAAAACCGAACATGGGCGGTCCGAACCGGATGTCCCTGGCGGGGACATCCATGAAACGATCCGCTGACTAGCCTTGATCCTTGGCCATGGAATCGAGCTTGAGCCGCGTGACGAAGGCGACCGAGATATGGTCTCGAAGCGCTTTATACGCTGCGTCTTCGTTGCGCTGGGTGATGGCATCCACAATGGCCTGATGCTCGGCCAACGCAATCTCTCCCCGGCCCTGCGCAGCCAAAGATGTGGTCGCCATCAACGCCATTGAGCGATGGACGAGATCAAGCTGCTGCACCAGAAAACGGTTGTGCGAGGCAAGGTGGATCTGCTTGTGAAACCGCCGGTTCGCCCGCGCCAAAGCGGATGGATCGTCCATCAAGGCACGGTCGTCATGCACCATATCTTGCAACACCTGCACCTCTTCGTCGGTGGCGTGGCGCGCAGCAAGGCGGGCAGCCAAACCCTCAAGCTCGGTCCGAACAACGTACAGCTCTGCCATCTGATTGTGGTCAAGAGACGCCACGATCAAAGACCGTCCGTCCCGCGTCAGCAGAGATTGCGTCTCAAGACGCTGCAACGCCTCGCGGATCGGTGTCCGTGACATGCCGAACCGTTCGGCCAGATCACTCTCCACCAGCCGGTCACCCGGTCGGTAGACACCCACATCAATCGCCTCGAGGATCGACGAATACGCGTCCTTCTGAGGAGGCTTTACATCTTTCATACCGCGTGATCCCTATCCAAGTTCTCGCACGATAGCGCCGGTTCATCGAAAGACGCAAGTTAAGCCATTGCCGCGCCTGAACCGGACACCTACGTTGCCGAGTATGGTAAAGTCCGCTTTCACACATGTTCGCCATTGGGTTTTCGATCTCGACAACACCCTGTATTCCCCTGCCGTTCGCCTGTTCGACCAGATCGAGGTGCGGATGACGAAGTTCGTCATGGACTCTCTGGGTGTCGATCGGGATCGCGCCAATACACTACGCGTCGAGTATTGGAAAACCTACGGCACCACGCTGGCCGGTCTGATGCGCGAACATGATGTGGACCCGACCCCATATTTGCACGAGGTACACGACATCGACTTCACGGTGCTGTCTGAAGATCCGTATCTGGCGTCGCTGATCCGAGACCTGCCGGGACGCAAGATCGTCTATACCAACGGGTCCGAGCCCTATGCCCGAAACGTTCTGAAGGCGCGCGGCCTTGAAGGCATCTTCGATGCGGTCTACGGCGTGGAGCACGCCGATTACCACCCCAAACCCGAGCGCAGCGCGTTCGAGAGGGTGTTCGGCCGCGATGGCACCGACACCCGCACCGCCGCGATGTTCGAAGATGATCCGCGCAACCTTGCGGCACCACATGCGATGGGGATGCGCACGGTGCATGTAGCGCCAGACGCCATCGACGCGGACCACATTCACCACCACACCTCTGACCTGTCCGAGTTCCTTGCGCGGTTGACCTGACATAAATGCTGCGATGCGGCAATTTGGCAGTGTTACAGCCGTCTTGGCTCACTATGTCTCTTCCAGACATAAAAGAAGGATCTAAGATGTCCGTTTCGGAACCAACACTCGCGCACAACCGCAACCCATTCTATGCCATTCCGGTTTTCGGCTGGATCGCCCGCGATCTGAAAGAAGGTGGACCGGACACGATTTACTACCTTCTGGTCGCGCTGCTGACTCTTCTGGTGCTTGCGGTCAAGACATGGGGCGTTGTGGCGTTGACCATGACCGCGCTGACCATGGTACCCGTGGTGATGGTTCTGCTGATCCTGATCACCGTCGGAAAATAGCGCGCCCTGACGCATCGCACATTGGCTGTGCTCTGCGTATAATGGGAAAGACGCCCGAACCGGAAAGGCCGCGCCATGACATATGACATCGTTGTATCAGGTGGCGGCATCGCCGGGCTCGCCGCTGCGGCGGCCTTTGGTGCAGAGGGCTATTCAGTTCTCTGCCTCGACCCAGCCCCTCCTGTCACGGATCGCGATGCAGTCGGAGCTGACCTGCGGACAACCGCGTTTTTACAGCCAGCGCAAGCGTTTCTGGAAGAAATCGGGCTTTGGAAGCGATTGGCGGACCATGCGATGCCCTTGCAGGTGATGCGGATCGTAGACGCTGGTGGCGAAGAAGCTGCGGCGCGCGTGATCAAGGAGTTCGACGCGTCAGACATTTCGGACCTGCCGTTTGGCTGGAACCTGCCGAACTGGCTGCTGCGCCGGGAATTCGTGGCACATCTGGACGGTCTTGAAACGGTCACCTTTCGCGCCGGCGTCGGGACGACATCGCTTTTCACGCGCGAGGCTGAAGCCCGCGTCGGGCTAAGCGATGGCACAAAGGTTCGGTGCAAGCTGGTAATTGCTGCTGATGGGCGCAATTCACCGATGCGCAAAGCGGCAGACATCGACATTCAGACCACGCGTTTTGGCCAGAAAGCGCTAGCCTTTGCCGTCACACATCCTATCCCGCACGGAAACGTGTCGACCGAAATTCACCGCACCGGTGGCCCGTTCACCTTTGTTCCGTTGCCCAATCTGAACGGATGCCCATCTTCGGCCATCGTCTGGATGGAGGAAGGCCCCAATGCAGAGGCGTTGATGGCGCTGGACAACGAGGCCTTTGAGGCGGCAATGAGCATCCGTTCGTGCAACCTTTACGGACCACTGACACTGGCATCGCGCCGGACGATCTGGCCGATCATCAGCCAGCATGCCGATCGGCTGAACGGCGAACGGATCGCGCTGGTGGCCGAGGCCGCCCATGTGGTGCCGCCTATCGGCGCGCAGGGGCTGAATATGAGCTTAAAGGACATTGGCGTTTTACGAGATCTGGCGCGTCACGCCGGCTCCGACATTGGCGACCGCAAGATGCTGGACGCCTATCACCAAAAGCGCTTTGCCGACATTCAGGCGCGGGTTACCGGGATCACGTTGCTGAACCGTACGTCAATGTTGAGCGCCCAACCACTACGCGATATCCGCGCTAAGGGATTGGATGCGCTATATACGTTGAAGCCCATACGTAAGACGCTGATGCAACTTGGGCTGGGCGCGAAAGGCGCATAACCCAATTGCGGATTATGCGGCGCGAAACGTCAGGCTGACACCGTTGATACAATGCCGCTTGCCTGTAGGCTGCGGACCATCGTCGAAGATATGGCCCAAGTGACTCCCGCAGCGGCGACAATGGCATTCGGTGCGAACCATGAACAACGACCGGTCGGATTGAGTGCCGATGGCATTGCCCTGCGCCTGCCAAAAGCTGGGCCAGCCTGTTCCGCTGTCGTATTTATGCTCGGAAGCATAAAGTTCGAGATCGC
Source organism: uncultured Marivita sp. (assembly GCA_947503115.1). Taxonomy (GTDB): domain Bacteria; phylum Pseudomonadota; class Alphaproteobacteria; order Rhodobacterales; family Rhodobacteraceae; genus Marivita. Next base: position 30,939 of record CANNCS010000034.1, on the reverse strand, counting down.
ACCCTTTGCAATGGAACATGCCCGCGCGTTTCTCGTCGTTAAGCGGAGATGAGAACGCACGTTCCGTGCCCTCTTCACGCATCACGCGGTACTCTAAAGAATTCAGCATTGCCTTCCACTCGGAATTGGAGCGGGTGACTTCAAACGTGCCTTCGGCTGCGCCCGTTCCTTTTGCCAAGGCGCCAAGACCCAGTGCGGCAGCGGCGGTCTGCAGGAAATGTCGTCTCAACATCGTGTCCTCCTTCTCTGGTGTAAAATGGTGCCCCGGTCAGTTGGTGCGCAAGACCGAGGCACACACTTTTGCGCGATCTCTCAAACCCCTTGCTGGGGAATGGGAGTTTACTGAGCCGGCAAAAGCACGCGGTCGATCACGTGAATGACCCCGTTCGACTGCCGCACATCGGCAATCGTAACGGTGGCGTCGCGGCCGTTTTCGTCTGTGAGCGTGATCTTCGAGCCGTCCAACTTGGCTTGCAGCGTGCATCCGCCAACGGTTTCCACCGGGTGCATTCCGCCGTCATCCGCGATCATGCCCGCGATGGCATCTGACATCGCGTTTGCAGCCACCACATGGCAGGTCAGAATTTGGGTCAGTTGTGCTTTGGCTTCGGGCTGAAGCAATGCGTTGAGCGACTCGTCCGAGATCATGTCGAACGCTGCATTGGTCGGCGCGAACACGGTAAACGGGCCATCGCTCATTAGGGTATCGACAAGACCCGCTGCCTTGACCGCGGCGACAAGCGTGGTGTGATCTGCGGAATTCATGGCGTTCTCGACGATGTTCATTTCAGCGAACATCGCAGCGCCACCCACCATTGGGTTGTCGGTGCCAGCGTGGCTTTCGGCAAAGGCGGCGCTCGCAAGAGCACAGGCAGAAAAGGTGGTGGCCGTGAGCGTTGCCGTGATGAAAGTTTTGAGTGTCATATCGTCCTCCAGTTTATCCCACCAGTTTTCTGGCGGGTCGGAGGTAGACACGGGCGTCACATCACATGTGTTTCAACAAAACCATCACATATCCATCACGACGGCGTGAGCGGCCCCGCAGCACGCACCGCACCCGTCGGCGCACCTGTTGGTGAGCCTCCGGGCGGTTCGTCTGAAATCGCCAAAAGCGTGCCCGGCAGCAGGGCCACAACGTCCTGCGGCAGGTCGATCAAGGTGCTACTGCCTTCGTCGAGCAGACCCAGCGACACCGGCGCAGCCTCGCCCGCGATCAGCCAAAGCTCAAATACACGGCCATCCGGTGGAGCACCTGCCGCGCGCACGATTTGCAAGGCGCCACGTGTCGTGTCGACGGCGGCGCGGATCACCAGACCTTCCCCATCCGGCGTCGGAGACAGCTCCGCTACCAGATCGGGTTGCAGCGCTGCGTCCTCGGGAACAAGGATACCTGTGCTGATCGACAGCCAAAGAACCAACGCGGCAGCGACCCCGCCCAACCCGTAGGGCCAGATCTGTTGCCAGAAGGATTGCTTGTCCGGTTTGAAGAGGACCGTCTGCAATCGCTTGGCGACTTGCGGTGACGGCGCGACCTCGTCGACCTCTTCCAAGATGACACTGGCGAAATGTTCGTCCCACGCAACGACCTCGGCCCTCAGTTCGGCATCAGTGTCGAGCTGCGCCTCGAACTGAGCGCGCTCTTCGTCGGTTAACAGGCCAAGCGCGTATTCGGCGGCCAGCACGCGGTCGTCCTCATTCTCGGGGCCATCGGGTGGGGTTGTGTAATCGCTCATCTGCTCAAACACTCCCGCAGGGCCATTAGGCTGCGACGCAGCCATGTCCGAATGGTGTTGAGATTGACGCCGGTCGCTTGCGCGAGGTCGGCATAGCTGTCGCCTTCAAGATAGGCGCGGCGCACCAGATGCGCGCGTGCGCGGGGCAATTCGTCAAGGCAGGCTGTGATCTGACGTGCCTCAGAGGCCGCAACGGCGCTGGCTTCGGGGCCGGGTTTGCTGTCGGGCATCAGGTCAGCGGTTTCGATCGGCACAGGAGGCAGTTTCATGGCACGCCGCCGATCCACCGCGCGGTTGCGGGTGATCGTGATGAGCCACGTCATCGGGGAATACCCGTTGACCTTGTAGCTGTCGGCTTTGTTCCACACCGTCACGAACACGTCCTGCAACACCTCCTCGGCTTCTACGCGATCATTCAACACACGCAGGCAAACGCCAAAAAGTTTCGCGGAAGTCCGGTCATACAGCCGGTTGAATGCGGCACGGTCGCCCATCGCCACGCGGGCAATGAGGTTTTCCACCTCTTCTTGCGGCGTCATGAAAGAATTCCCATGCCCTTTCCCTTGCTCCTTCCGCCATTATGTTGCACCACACACGCAAACCCAAGCTGAGAAGGATGTCCGCAACATGGCCGACGGGACGATCGACATCAACGCCAAACCGACAGAAGAAATTTCCGTACGCGAGGTGTTTGGCATTGATACGGACATGGTTGTCCATGGCTTCCCGGAGCGCACCGACCGCGTGCCGGATATCGACAGCACCTACAAGTTCGACCCAGACACGTCGCTGGCGATTCTCGCAGGATTTCGCAACAACCGTCGCGTGATGATCCAAGGCTATCACGGCACCGGGAAATCGACCCATATCGAACAGATCGCGTCGCGGCTGAACTGGCCCTGTGTGCGCGTCAACCTCGACAGCCATATCAGCCGGATCGACCTCATCGGTAAAGACGCGATCAAGCTGGTGGATGGCAAGCAGGTCACCCAATTCCAGGAAGGCATCCTGCCCTGGGCGCTGCGCAACCCGACCGCCATCGTGTTCGACGAATATGACGCGGGCCGCGCCGACGTGATGTTCGTGATCCAGCGGGTTCTGGAAACCGACGGCAAACTGACGCTGCTCGACCAGAACGAGGTTATCACCCCGCACAAGTATTTCCGCATCTTTGCCACCGCCAACACGGTAGGTCTGGGCGACACTACGGGCCTTTATCACGGCACGCAGCAGATCAACCAAGGCCAGATGGACCGTTGGTCTTTGGTGGCGACGCTGAACTATCTGTCGATCGACGCCGAAACGTCGATCGTTCTGTCCAAGGCACCCCACTACAATACCGAGAAGGGCCGCAAGACCGTGCGCCAAATGGTGACCGTCGCCGACCTGTCGCGCACGGCGTTCATGTCCGGCGATCTGTCGACCGTGATGAGCCCGCGAACCGTGATCGCTTGGGCCCAAAACGCCGAGATTTTCCGCGATGTGGGTTACGCCTTCCGCGTGTCGTTCCTCAACAAGTGCGATGAGTTGGAGCGTCAAACCGTTGCCGAGTTCTATCAGCGCTGTTTTGACGAAGAACTGCCCGAGAGCGCGGCCTCGCTGAGCTTGGGTTGATGGGTTTCGGATCGGCGGAGCCGATCCGACTGGCTGGGGGGTCCCCCCCCAGACCCCCGGGATATTTAGAAACCGAAGAAGCAGGGGGCGTTTTCTTTGAGTAAGCCAACAGACAACCCCGCCGATCCGTTCAAGAAGGCGCTGGCCGAAGCCACCAAGGTCATGGCGCGCGATCCGGATCTGACGGTCAGCTATTCGGTCGACCCTTCGGGTATATCCGGCGATGCAATGCGCCTGCCGCAGATCAGCCGTCGCCTGACCCGCGACGAGGTGATGTTGGCACGCGGCACTGCCGATGCGATGGCGATGTACCGCCGTTATCATGATGCAGGAACCCACACGCGGTATGCGCCGCAGGGCGATCTCGCGCGTGAGCTTTACGAGTCCATGGAAACCGCCCGCTGCGAGGCGATGGGCGCACGCGACATGCCCGGCACAGCCGGAAATATCGACGCCAAGATTGGTCATGAGGCGCTCCGACGCGGGTATGATCAGGTCAAGGAAGCCTCGGAAGCGCCACTGGCGGAGGCCGCGGGATATCTGGTCCGCCATCTGGCCACTGGCCGTGACCTGCCTGAAGGGGCGCAAAACGTCATGGACCTGTGGCGTGGCTTTATTGAAAACCAGGCGGGCGGGACGCTCGAAAACTTGCAGGACGTGCTGAGCGATCAGGCGGCCTTTGCCCGGTTTACCCGCGCCGTTATCACGGATCTGGGCTATGGTGATCAGTTGGGGGACGACCCCGACGAACTGGACGAAGACGCCCAGGATCAGGCGGAAGAAGGCACCGACGAAGAGCAGGAACCCGACAGCACCGGTCAGGACGAGGACGACAGCGAAGACGCAGAGGCGAACCCAGAATCGAGCCAGGATGAAACCCAGGACCCCAGCCAGGCGCAGGTGTCCATGGACGAGATGGCCGATCAAGAGCTGAGCGACGAGACTGAGATGCCTGATGGCGAAGCGCCATTGGAGCCGCCGCCCCCTGCACCGATCTCCGAGGCAGACCCGGACTACAAGGTCTTCGATTCGACCCATGACGAAGAAATCCTTGCCGAAGAGCTGGCCGAGCCAATCGAGTTAGAACGTTTGCGGGCCTATCTCGATCAGCAATTGGAGCCTTTGAAGGGCGCCGTGAGCCGCTTGGCAAACAAGCTGCAGCGCCGCCTACAGGCGCAGCAGAACCGGTCGTGGGAATTCGATCTGGAGGAGGGCATTCTGGACGCCGGACGTTTGGCGCGTGTGGTCGCCAATCCGACCACGCCATTGTCCTTCAAGGTCGAGAAAGACACCGAGTTTCGCGACACGGTTGTGACGCTGCTTTTGGACAATTCCGGCTCCATGCGGGGACGCCCGATTTCAATCGCCGCGATCTGTGCTGACGTGCTGGCGCGCACGTTGGAGCGGTGCTCGGTCAAGGTCGAAATCCTTGGTTTTACCACGCGTGCGTGGAAAGGCGGACAAGCGCGGGAGAAATGGCTCAACGAGGGACGCGAACAGCAGCCCGGTCGTTTGAACGATCTGCGCCACATCATCTACAAGAGCGCCGACGCGCCCTGGCGGCGGACGCGGTCCAATCTGGGCCTGATGATGAAGGAAGGCCTGCTGAAGGAAAATATCGACGGCGAGGCGCTTGAATGGGCGCACCGTCGGATGCTGCACCGCTCTGAGGCCCGTAAGATCCTGATGGTGATTTCGGACGGCGCGCCTGTGGATGACAGCACCTTGTCGGTAAACCCTGCCAATTACCTTGAGAAGCACCTGCGCGACGTGATCGCCATGGTAGAAAGGCGCAAGCAAGTTGAATTGCTGGCAATCGGCATCGGCCATGATGTCACGCGGTACTATGAACGCGCGGTGACAATCACCGATGTCGAGCAATTGGCCGGGGCTATGACCGAACAACTTGCGTCGCTGTTCGACAGCGATCCGCGAGCGCGGGCGCGGTTCATGGGCGTCAAACGCGCGGGTTGATTTGACTTTCCGACCGACTAAGCCGGTTCGACCGCCGCGCCCCAAAGGGGCGCGATTTGCATATTTGTAAAAAGAAGAAGCAGGCGGCATTTCAGCCCCTGATTGTCTCAAGCGGGGCTTGCCATTGCATGTCATTCCGGGTTCGCTCGCGCAACATCGAAGAGAGATCGTATCATGTTTCAGAGTTTTTCCGAACCCTCGTCCCCCGAACAGGGCCCGCCGCGGTTGGCGGCTTTGCGCAAAGAAATGTTGGCTGCGGGTGTGGATGGGTTCATCGTTCCGCGCGCCGATGCGCATCAGGGAGAATACGTGGCCGAGCGGGACAGTCGTCTGGCATGGCTAACCGGGTTCACTGGATCGGCGGGCTATTGCGTTGCGTTGCGAGACAAGGCGAGCGTTTTTGTCGATGGTCGTTACCGGGTGCAGGTGCGCGTGCAGGTGGCAGATGTGTTCACCCCCGTGGACTGGCCTGAGGTGACATTGGGCGACTGGCTGACTGAGCATGTCGCACCGAACGGTGTTGTGGGGTTTGACCCGTGGCTGCACACGGTGTCGCAGATCCGGGATCTGGAAGCCACTACGCCCAGCGTAACGTTGCAACGGACGGAGAACCTTGTGGATCGCATTTGGGAGGATCAGCCAGATCCACCGGCGAGCCATGCCTTTGTTCAGCCTGTTGACCTAGCCGGTGAAGCGCACAAAGACAAGATCGCGCGGTTGGCGACAGCTCTTGGCCCTGCGCGCTGTGCCGTTCTGACCCTGCCAGACAGCATTTGCTGGCTTTTGAACATTCGTGGGGATGATTTGCCCCGAACGCCATTTATGCTTGGCTTTGCGCTGTTGCACGCAAAGGCTACGGTCACCCTGTTTGTGAACCCCGAAAAGCTGGCTCATCTTGGCGGCCATCTTGGGCCGATGGTTGATGTGGCCCCGGTCGAAGATTTCTTGCCAACTTTGTCCAAGCTGGAAGGTCCGGTACAGATCGACCCCAAAAGCTGCCCGGTGATTGTGGCGGACACGCTGCGCGAGGCCGGAGCGGCGATGATCGAGGCGCAGGATCCGTGTGCTCTGCCCAAGGCGTGTAAATCCGCAGCAGAACTGGGCGGCACACGCGCGGCACATCTGCGCGACGGGGCGGCGATGGCTCGGTTCCTTTGTTGGCTTGACCAACAACCCGTTGGCAGCCTGACGGAGATCGACGTGGTCACCCAGCTGGAGAGCGAACGCTCGGCGACCAATGCTTTGCGAGATATCAGCTTCGACACCATTTCGGGTGCCGGGCCAAACGGGGCAATCGTCCATTATCGGGTGACGGAAAAGACCAATCGCACGGTCGAACATGGGCTCCTGCTGGTCGACAGCGGCGGGCAATATGTGGATGGCACCACTGACATCACCCGTACCATCGCCATAGGTCCGGCCGGCGAGGAAGAAAGGCGCGCTTTCACGCTGGTGCTCAAGGGGATGATCGCAATTTCAAAGCTGCGCTGGCCCAAGGGCTTGGCCGGACGCGACATGGATGTGTTGGCGCGGGCTGCTCTTTGGGAGAACGGAATGGATTACGGCCACGGCACCGGTCACGGTGTCGGATCCTATCTGAGCGTGCATGAGGGGCCACAACGTTTGGCCCGCAGCAATATGGTGCCGTTCATGCCGGGAATGATCCTGTCAAATGAACCAGGTTTCTACAAAGAAGGTGCGTTCGGTATTCGGATCGAGAACCTGATCGTTGTGGAAAAGGCCCCCGCCCTGCCAGATCAGACGGTGCCCGAAATGTACCGGTTTGAGACGCTGACCTATGTGCCCATCGACACGCGGCTGATTGACACGGGGCTTCTGACCGAGGCAGAGCGCAATTGGCTCAATGCCTATCATGCAAAGGTTCTGGCGCGGATCGGGCCGTTGGTTGAGGGCGATGTGTCAACCTGGCTGACACGGGCCTGCGCACCAATCTGACCATAAACATTTACATTTCCCCGTTAACCCCGGTACATCGCAGTCAAAAGGGATGGATCATGCAGAAACACATTACAGTCAGACCAGCCGAAGGAACTTGGGTGGTGCGCGCCGGCGGTGCAGTGATCGCAGAAAGCGCCAATGCCCTGGAATTGAACGAAGGCGACATGCCCTTCGTCATTTACTTCCCGCGGTCCGACGTGGCGATGGCGTTTCTGGATGCGTCTGCGCACAAGACGACCTGTCCTCACAAAGGCGAAGCCAGCTATTTCGACATCGTATCGAAAAGCAAAACCTACACGAACGCCGTCTGGTCCTATGAAACTCCGAACGCCGACGCTGCCGAAATCAAGGATCACCTTGCGTTCGGGGTTCAGGATGGAGTGCTGGTCGAACGGATCTGATCCGCGCCGTCTCAGCTATGCTCTTCCTCGGCCGTCGCGGCAAGTGCGCGGTTGTAAGCCTTGAGCGCATCGACATGGAACAACGCGCCCTGCAGGACGGGCGCGTCTTCGGGACCTTCAAGTTTGACCACAGGCAGGAAGGCCACACCTGATTTGTCAAAAAGCGGCAACGCTGTTTCCAGCGTGGCTTGTGCCTGAACGAAAAGTCCCTGTTCGATCATCGTCATGCAGGCCTCTTCGTCAGCCGAGTTGCTGTCTGTGGGTTTGCGCATCACCCCCTGCACACGGAACATCGCCAACAGATAGGCCTGAGGCCCGGCCGCAAGGTGCACATTGCGGCGCTCAAGTTGGGTAAGGAAGAAAGACCGATCGACCAAACGCGCCGATACGGCGGTGGACATTGAGACTGAAACCATCACTGCAAGGCCCGTCTGCCAGTCTCCGGTCAGTTCGAAGACAATCAGCGTGGTCGAGATCGGTGCGCCCAGTACAGCGGCGGCAACTGCGCCCATACCGGCAAGCGCATATAACGTTGCGGTACCCGATTGATCAGGGAAAAGCCCTGTCGCGATCAGGCCAAACGCCAGCCCAGTCAACGCGCCCAGCATGAGCGAAGGTGAGAACACACCGCCGCCCATACGCCCGCCCATGGTGATGGCCACCGCAACCACTTTGAGCATGGCAAAGACCACCGCCTCGTGCCACAGAAGTGCTCCGGTCAACGCTCGGGAGGTGGTCTCGTAACCGACCCCGATGATGTGCGGAAACCAAATCGCCAATGCGCCCAGCATGACCCCGGCAGCCGCCGGGCGCAGCAGGTGCGGCAGGCCAAGGTTGCGTTGCACTTGTGATCCGACATCGTCGGCCAGAAACACCGCGCGCATCATCGCCACTGCAACGAGACCGCAAATGAGACCAAGTATAAAGAAGGCGGGCAGTTCGACGTAGAATTCAACCGTGGTCGTGCCAGGCAGTTTGAACTCGGTCACATCGCCAAAGACCAGACGGTTGATCACTGTCCCAGCGGCGCTTGCCACCACAATGGGGGCGAATGCGTGAACCGCGAAATGGCGCAGGATCACTTCAAGCGCGAACAGAGCGCCCGCAATGGGTGCGTTGAAGCTGGCCGATACAGCGGCAGCCACGGCACACCCGAGCAAGTCGCGCCCGGTGATCCCGTCGGCGCGTATGGTGTTCGACACCCAGGACGACAGCATCGCGGCGATATGCACCACCGGCCCTTCCCGCCCGGTGCTTCCTCCGGTCGACAGTGTGATCCATGAACAGATGGCCGACGCGATACCGGCCTTCTTTTCCACCCTACCATCATTGAGCGCCGCGCCTTCGATCACGTCTGCGACCGAGCGCACCCGCCCGTCCGGCGTGAAGTAATGGACGATCACACCCACCACCAAACCACCCACCGTGGGGATCAACAAAAGCATCCACCACGGCAAGTTTTCGGCATAGCTGTGAATCGTCGCAACGCTGGGCGTGCCATAGACTGACGTTTGCAGAAACGTGATGGCAAGACGGAACAGTGTAGCTGCCAGACCGGCTGCGACCCCGATCAAAAGCGCAATCAGCCAAAACTGGAATTGCGACGGTCCTTTATGGCGCAGCAAATCCCAGCCGCGCGCGAACTGCCTCTTCATTGCCTGTAGTTGACCACGCAAAGCAGGCGCCATGCCGAGCGGACCTTTCGGGGAAGCGTACCACGCCAAAAATCTTCTGATTACCTAGGCTTATTCAATGCGGCTCAAGTGTCCACCCCTGAAGCGATCACAGTCTGTGACCGTCGGTGTCAGGACACACTTTCAAGCCGGAAAAGACGCTTTCTTACAGCGTGCGTCCATCTGGTGACACACAAAAAGTTGTTGACTTGCATCCGTAATCAAATGTTCGGATTTACCAAAGCGCACACTGAATTACGGATTTAAAAGGAAACCGACATGACACCCCTTCCTACCGCATATACTCCGCCTACCACGCAGATCTCCTTGGTCGCGGATCTGGCGACCCGCAGTGCAGGCCTGTTGGCCGTCGTCTTCAGCGGCGCGATTTTCGGGTTCTTCTATGCGTGGATCTGTTCGACCATGTGGGGACTCGATGCGACCGATCCACGGGTCGCCATTCAGGCCATGCAGGCGATGAACGGATCGGTGCGCAATGCGGTCTTTGCTCCGGCGTTTTTCGGCACACCATTCGTACTGTGGATCGCGGCGCTTTTGGCGTGGCGCACCCACCGCAACCACGCGGCGATGTCGTTTGCGGTGGGCGGGCTGATCTATGCGGTTGGCGGATTGATCCTGACAATGACAAACAACGTGCCGATGAACGAATCTTTGGGTCTTTTGACCGTGCCCACAGATATCGACGACGCCCGTGCGATTTGGGTCGAATACTCGGGTACATGGCAGGTTTATAACGTGATCCGCACCGTGTTTAGCGGCATCACGCTGGCGTTTGCTGGATATGGCCTGATGCGCCTTTAACCCGCCAAGAGCGCCCGCGCCGCTGCGCGGGCCTCATCCGTGATGGTATCGCCCGACAACATACGGGCGATCTCACCTTCGCGCGCAGACGCATCCAATGGGACCACAGTCGAGGTGGTCTGTTCGTTCAGAACGCGCTTTTCCACGCGCCAATGATGCGCCCCAAGCGCGGCCACCTGCGGCGAGTGTGTGACGACAAGAACCTGACCACCTTCGGCCAACGCGGCAAGACGACGGCCCACTGCATCGGCAGTGGCTCCACCGACACCTCGGTCGATTTCATCGAAGATCATCGTCAGCCCGGCGTCGCGCTGTTCTGACAGGCAAACCTTGAGCGCCAGCAGAAAACGGCTGAGTTCGCCGCCTGACGCGATCTTGCCGATCGGTCCAGCCGGTGCGCCGGGATTGGTAGCAACGGTGAAGGCTACGGCATCGCTGCCCTCTGGGCCGGCGGGAGCGCCCGACAGATCGGTTACGAACACCGCGCGTTCCATTTTTAGCGGAGCCAGTTCCGCACAGACCGCCGTATCCAACCGTTTAGCCGCCGCCGTACGGCTGTCTCGCAATGCCATCGCGGCGCTCTCATACGCCGCTTCGGCGCCACGGAGTTCGGATTGCAACCGCGTCATGCGGTCAGCACCCTGATCCAGCGCGGCCAAACGGTCGCGCAGAGTGTCTGCCAAACCGGACAGATCATCAGGGGCAACACCATGTTTGCGGGCCTGCGCCCTGAGCGCAAAAAGTCGTTCTTCTGTCGCTTCAAGCTCGTGCGGATCGAATTCGAGTGAGTCGAGCGTTGCAGTCACGCCATGAGCCGCCTCGTCCAGTTCAGCCATCGCCCGAGCGAGCGCTGCTAAAGGCTCGTCCAGACGCCCCTCGGCGGCATCGCTGACGCCTTCGAGCCAACGCAGTGCATCCGACATTGCGCCTTCGGCGCCGTCCTGTCCCATCACCTGTGCCGCGCGTGCAATGTCGTCGCGGATACGCTCGGACGCCTGCATCATGCGACGCCGCGCGTCTAACTCCGCATCTTCGCCGGGTTCCGGGGCCAGCTTATCCAACTCGCCCACCGAATGACGCAGAAATTCTTCCTCGGCCTGTGCCGCCTTATACGCTGTTTCGGCTTCGGCCAGTGCCTTGCGGGCCTTGGACATCGTGCTCCAAGCGGATTTAACGGCGACGAGCAAATCGTCATGCCCGGCAAATTGATCCAACAGCGCACGGTGGCCCTTGGGATTCAAAAGACCACGGTCGTCGTGCTGGCCATGCAGTTCTACCAGCGTGCCCGATAGCGCCCGCAACATCTCGCCTGTCACACGGCGATCATTCACCCAACCTGTCTTGCGTCCATCTGCGGTATTCACGCGACGCAGGATCAGTTCGTCGGCATCTTCGAAGCCGGCCTCGGCCAGAACGCCATGTGCCGGATGGTTCTTGGGCAGATCGAACACGGCGGTCACTTCGCCCTGCTCGGCACCGCTACGGACCAGTTCGGCCCGTCCGCGCCAGCCCAGTACAAAGCCAAGACTGTCGAGCAGGATCGACTTACCCGCCCCTGTTTCGCCAGTCAGCACATTGAGACCAGGCTGGAACTCAAGCTCCAACCGATTGATGATCAGCATATCCCGTATTTCAAGCGTGCGCAGCATTCTGTGCAACCGGGTGCGTTGTCAGACGCACCGCCCCCCGATCAAAGCCACTGACCCTTGACCATCTGGCGATAGATCTGCCGCAGCCAATTGTCCCCGGTCGCTTTCAATTCCAGACCGCGTCCGGTGAGCAGTTTGAAACTGTCCTCGTACCAATCAGTGGATTGATAGTTGTAGCCCAGAATCGCCCCTGCTGTCTGAGCCTCGTCAGTCAGACCCAGCGACAGATACGCTTCTACCAGACGGTGCAGCGCCTCGGCGGTGTGTGTGGTGGTCTGGAAATCCTCGACCACAACACGGAACCGGTTGATCGCGGCAGCGTGGTGTTCACGGCGCAGATAATAGCGCCCAATTTCCATTTCCTTGGCAGCAAGATGGTCAAACGCCAGATCGAACTTGAGCACCGAAGACCGCGCGTATTCGCTGTCGGGGTAGCGTTCGATCACAGTGCGCAAAGCCTGCAATGCCTGGAAGGTCAAACCCTGATCGCGGCCCACCTCTTCGATCTGGTCGTAATAGCTAAGCGCGAGAAGATATTGCGCATAGGCGGCATCTTCGTCGGTCGGATAAAAGTCGATATAGCGCTGCGCGGCAGAACGGCTGTTCTCGTAATCTTTGTTCTGGTGGTGCGCAAAAGCCTGCATGATCACTGCACGCTTGGCCCATTCGGAATAGGGATAAAGCCGTTCAACTTCGGAGAAATAGAACGCCGCGTCTTCGGGATCACTACGATCCAGTTCGAATTCGCCCCGTTCGAAAATCTGTTCGGCGGTAAAGTTCTCGATTGGCACGCCACCGGGGCCGAAGCCCGGACGTTCGCCATCGCTGCACGCCGTCAGCGTCACCACCAAGAGCCCCGCTCCGATCACAGCTCTTGCGCTTCTGCCCGCTGCCATGCCCGTCACCTTCGTTAAACCGCCGTGGCTATATGTGCCACTTGTCTGTCACTGGTCCTAGCACATTAAATCGGAAGGCAAAACGCCTTTAGGCACACAAGCGATCAACGATCCGCGCATGTGCTGTGCATGGTGTGTTCCGTTGTTCGATTAAAGGCTCAGGCGACCGCCGGAATTTCGTGTGCCTCAACACCAGCCCCCGGCAAACGCGCCGCCAATGCAGAGTCACAATCCCGAATTCGGTAGCCATCCGGCGTCGCAAACAGTTCCCGCAACAGCATGTTGGTCAGAGTGTGACCCGCTTTGTGGCCTTCGTAATGACCCAGCACAGGCGCACCTGCGAGAGCAAGATCACCCAGCGCATCCAGCATTTTGTGACGAACCGCTTCGTCACTGTGGCGCAAACCACCCGGCGACAGAACCAAATCGCCATCGACAACAACGGCATTTTCCATCGTGCCACCCAGCGCCTTGCCCGCAGCACGCATTGCTTCGACATCGGCAGCCCTGCAGAACGTGCGGCTGTCACAAAGCTCACGCACGAAACTGCCATTGGCAAGGTCCAGCGATTTGCTTTGCTTGCCGATTGCCTTGTCCGAGAAGTCGATGTGGAAATCCATCGTCAGCCCGTTACCCGGGCCAAGACGCGCCCACCCCTGCGAAGTATGCACCTCAACGGTGCTAAGAACTTCGATCACGCGGATCGGAGCGCGCAGTTGTTTAACGCCAGCGGCAAGGATGCTGCGCACGAAGGGGGCGGCGCTGCCATCCAAAACCGGAGCTTCCGGGCCGTCGATGCGGACCAAAGCATTGTGCACCCCACAGCCGGCCAAAGCCGCCATGACATGTTCAATGGTGGATACCGAAACACCAGACTGGTTAACGATCATGGTGCAAAGCGGCGATTGCTCGGCATAGTCGAACAGCGCCGGAATTCGGGCATTGCCTAGCCGGATGTCCGTACGCTCAAACACAATACCATGATCAGCGGGGGCTGGGCAGATCGCCATGTTCACTGTCACACCGGTATGCAAACCGATGCCCGAGAAACGGACGATAGAATGAACGGTTGTTTGCAAATGACCCTCGATAAAATACGCCCGCACCCCCATGCGGCGTTTCGAGATGGGTGATACTCTCTGACCTATCCAGCCTCAAATCAAAGATTGTAACGGCCTGAAACAACGGCTCGAAACAGATCGGCGGAATCTCGCCAAGTTCTGCAAGAGCCTGCTTTCAAACGAAAAACGCCCCCGAAATCGGAGGCGTTTTCCAAGCGGTTAACCGCAATATCAGTTGGCTTGGCGCCGCAGGAAGGCCGGAATCTCGATCCGTTCCTGATCTTCGTCGGCTTCCGGAGCGGGCGCACGGGCCGGTGCAGCAGCGCTCGATTGGACCGGCGGCGGCGCTGTGCGACGCACAGGTGCCTCGGGTTGCTGCCCATGTCCAGTCATCCGGTTGATCAGCGAATTGATACCAAAGCGCGGGCGTTCACTGTCTGCGGGCTCTTGCTCGACCTGCATGTTCGGACGGGCGCCCGGTGCGGGACGAGTACGCGATGCAGCAGCCTGCAACCGCGCCAATGCTTCGGCGCTCGGCGTTCCGGGTGCCGGTGCACGGGGTGCAACAAACTGCTCGGGGTCTGCTTCGATACTGTCTTCGCGCGGATTGAATTCAGCGACTTGAGGACGGTACGCTGGTGCAGGCAGACCGTCATCGTCAATCACTTCCTGCTGCTCGACGTCGTTACGCTCGAAGGCGGCTTCCATCTGGTCGTCCGCCGCTTCGCGCTCGGCATCAAAGAGGGACGGCTCTTCAACCGCGCGTGCGGCAACCTGTTCGGGCATCGGCGCTGCTTTTTCGGTTTGCTGAGCTTCCTCAACGCGAGTGGTCTGGGTCAGCGGTGTTGCCAGCGACCGACGCGGGACCGGCACTTCGGTGTGAACGTCGACGGCGTCGATACCTGTGGCGACGACGCTAACGCGCATCATACCCTGCATGGTGTCATCCAGCGTCGAGCCAACGATGATGTTTGCGTCGGAGTCCACTTCCTCGCGGATGCGGTTCGCCGCTTCGTCCAGTTCGAACAGAGTAAGATCGTGACCACCGGTGATGTTGATGAGAACACCTTTAGCACCGCGCAGGCTGATTTCGTCCAGAAGCGGGTTTGCGATGGCCTTTTCGGCTGCCTGGATGGCGCGATCTTCGCCCTCGGCCTCGCCGGTACCCATCATCGCCTTGCCCATCTCGTCCATCACGGCACGAACATCGGCAAAGTCGAGGTTGATCAGGCCCGGACGAACCATCAGGTCTGTTACACCCTTCACGCCCTGATACAGCACGTCGTCAGCCATGCTGAACGCTTCGGTGAAGGTGGTCTTTTCATTCGCAAGACGGAACAGGTTCTGGTTCGGGATGATGATCAGTGTATCCACAACCTTTTGCAGCGCCTCGACACCGTCTTCGGCCTGCTTCATCCGTTTGTTGCCTTCGAACTGGAACGGCTTGGTGACAACACCAACCGTCAGAACGCCCAATTCACGTGCCGCCTGCGCGATAATCGGCGCGGCGCCTGTCCCGGTGCCGCCCCCCATACCAGCCGTGATAAAGCACATGTGCGCCCCGGCCAGATGGTCAACGATCTGTTCGATGCTTTCTTCGGCAGCGGCGGCACCAACTGTAGCCCGTGCACCTGCGCCCAAACCTTCAGTAACTTTGACACCCAGCTGGATGCGGCTGGTCGACCGACTTTGCTGCAATGCCTGAGCGTCTGTATTGGCCACCACGAAATCGACGCCCTCAAGGGACTTGTCGATCATGTTGTTAACCGCGTTTCCGCCTGCTCCGCCCACACCGAACACGGTGATGCGGGGTTTCAATTCTTCCTGTCCGGGCACCGAAAGGTTCAAAGTCATGTGTTTGTCCGCCTGCTGTCTTAGCCCCATTCGGAGCTTTTTCTGCACCTATTCCCGCAAGTATTACCGCCCAGAGCCACGAAGGTCACGCAAAAAACACGGTTATGCCCCCAAATATGGGCCAAAACTGAACACAGATCGCGGAATTTCGCTAAGTTGTCGATATATAGCGGAACAAGCTAATCCTGACACAAGCCGCAATTCAAGAACCCGCGAAATGCGGACCATCGGTGTAGCGGTGACTATTGGCCTGCTCGGCTCTGCCTTTTATTTTTCAAATCCTTAGCACAATCCGCTTTGCCCCACCAGCGCAACGTGACCCGTTCCGCCTGATTCCCCATAGCAATCTTGGCTGCCGATCGGTCAGTGTGTGATTGCACCATCGGCCGCGCTCCGCCTATAAATCCAGCAGGAGGAGACAATGCTCAGGGCAACCCTATTGGCCGTGTGTCTTGCCGGGTTTGGTCCCGCACCCTGTGATGCGCAATCGACCGTGTCACAGGCCAGGATTGGTGTGCTTGCATACCTCGGATACGAAGACGCGCTGGTGCGATGGCACGGGCTCAAAAGGTATCTTGATGCCTCGGTGCCGACGCACGAATTCGAACTCGTTCCCATGACGTTGGCCTCTGCATCTTCGCAGATTGCAGGCGGACAAGTTGATTTTGTCCTCACAAATCCAGGGCATTTTGTTGATCTTTCCAAAGACCACGCAATGAGCGTGCTTGCGACCCGAAACGTTCAGCGCAGCGACGGCAGTTTTTCGGCTGAATTCGGGAGCCTAATCATCGCGCGCTCGAATTCCGGTATCGAAGAATTGAGCGATGCGCGCGACAAGTCCGTTGCAGCCATCGACAAGATGGCGTTCGGGGGCTTTCAATTGGCCTGGCGCGAATTCGACAACGCCCAGATTAACCTTTTCACTGACACGAAATCTCTGGTCTTCGTCGGCTTTCCAATGGACGGCGTGATTGACCGCGTGGCCACCGGGCAAGCCGATATAGGGATCATCCGCAGTGGGTTGATGGAACGTGTTCTCGCCGAGGGCACCTATGCAAAAGACGATTTCACTTTCCTGAACACGAATGTCACCTTTGCGCACCCTGACATGCTCAGCACTCGGCTGTATCCAGAATGGCCCTTCGCGGCGCTGGCTAACGTGGCTCCCACATTGCGCGACGCCGTCACGATCGCCCTGCTCAACGCGAAAGACAGTCCGTTGGCACATGACGCGCGGCTGCGGAACTATTGGTCTTCTCCTGTTGCCTATCACGCCGCTATTGGTCTCAAGCAGGCATTTGCTTTTCGGGTCGAAAGCCCAAGCACATGGCAACGCATTGCGGCGTTCTTACCGCTGATCGCAGCTTTCGCGGCTGGGCTTGCAATTGTTGTCACACTTGCCATGCGCATTCTTGGACAAGGCTCGGAACGCGGATCAGACCATGCGCTGCCGATGCCCGCACCGGACAAGGACATGCCAAACCTGACCAAGCGCGAACGCCAAATTCTTGACTACATCACCGAAGGGTATTCGTCGAAAGAGATCGCGCAGCAGCTCAAGATCAGTCCCAAGACGGTCGAATTTCACCGCGCCAATCTGCTCAAGAAGTTCGACGCGCGCTCATCCACGCAACTCGTTGCTTTGGCGACCTGACATCAAGCCCCGTCCGCAACCCTAGGCTTCTCCCGGGTCAAATAACGGCACTTCCCATGGTTCACCCGAGGTGTCCCAAGGGTCGTCCTGTGTCACGTTGGATCACGGGCCGGACACACGGCCCGCCAACGAAATGGGAGGACCACATGAAACATCTCACATCATTGCTGCTGGCTTGCGCGATCGCTGTTCTCGGCGTCTTTGCAACGACTTCGGATACCCAAGCCCAAGAGCGCTACGGCAAGCAGAAAGTCGTATACCACATCAACTACAACGGCGGCGAAGAAGACCGAGCCTACCGTGGCGCCCTTCGCAACATGCAGAACCACATCAACGCTGTTGGCGCAGAAAACATGGAAATCAAACTGGTCTTGCATGGCAACGGGCTTGGCCTGCTGGCTGCTGCCAAGTCAAACGACATGCTTCAGGGTCAGGTTCTCGAACTGAAAGGTCAGAATGTGTCGATCCATGTCTGCAACAACACCCTGCGGGGTCGGAAAATCTCGTACGAAAATGATTTGTTCGACGTTTTCGAGGAAGACATCGTTCCCAGTGGCGTCGCCGAACTATCGCATTTGCAGATGCAAGGGTTCACCTACATCAAACCGTGATGCACTCGGGGTCGGACAGCTTTGTCCGACCCACCTTTCCGTGCACCGACACCGATGTCGGGCTTACCAGTTGTCGCGGAACCACTTCACAGCACGCTTCAACGATCGCGCCGGATATCGGTCAACGGGGATTTCGAAATCCCACCACTCATCCTGAGGGTTGGCCGCAAAGAGACACAGGCCGACGGCGCCGGCAAATCCAGGACCCGTCGCGGCCTGCGGCAAACCATGTACCCGCATCGGGCGTCCAAGCCGCACCTGCTGACCAAGGATCTTGGTCGCCAACCCATCCAGTCCGGGGATCTGGCTGGCACCACCCGTAAGCACGATCTGCTGGCTCGGTAGGTGTTCGAACCCGGCCGCATCAAGTCGCGCGCGCACCTCTTCGAGGATCTCTTCAACACGAGGGCGCATAATGCCGATCAGCTCAGCTCGGCTGACCGAACGCCTGTCATGGTGCCAATCGCCGGTATCGCCGCCAATTTCGATCATATCGCGGTCGTCCATACCGGTGGCAACAACACCGCCGTGGAACGTCTTGATCCGCTCCGCCACGGCCATCGGAACCTGAAGCCCCATCGAGATATCACTGGTCACGTGATCACCGCCCATACGCACCGCGTCGGCATAAATCATGTGCTTTTTCATGAAGATAGACAGGCCAGTCGACCCGCCTCCCATGTCAATGCACGCGGCGCCCAGTTCTTGCTCGTCCTCGACCAAGGCCGACACGCCCGACACATAGGCCGAGCTGGCAATGCCAGCGAGTTCGAGATCGCAACGTTTCATGCAATGCGCAAGGTTCTGGATGGCCATCGCATCAACGGTCAGCATGTGCATGTCGGCAGCCAATTCCTGTCCGATCTGCCCGCGCGGGTCGATCAAACCCGACCGATGATCCAACGCGAAGTTCACTGGCTGTGCGTGGAGCACCTCGCGCCCGTGTCCGAACTCCGGCACATCACATGCCGACAAAACCCGTGCCACGTCTTGTTCGTCAACAGTCGTGCCGGCGACCTCGACCTTCCCAGCAAGGCCATAGCTGCGCGGATCGGCACCCGCAAAGCAAGCAATCACATGATCAACCCGGATCTGCGCCATCTTCTGCGCCGCCTGAACCGCCGTGCGGATGGCCCGTTCTGTTTCGCCCATGGAATCGATTTCGCCAAAGCGCACACCGCGTGATCGCGTCGTAGCAGCCCCAATCACGCGAAACCCGGATTGTCCTGCCAGAGACCCGATACTGTCACTCTCGACCGCGCGATCCGTTCCATCGAAGCGCAGCACAAGACAGGCGATCTTGGAGCTGCCAATGTCGAGAATGGCAATCACCCCTCTCTGCATCGCCGCCTTGCGCATGTTGCGCATTGCCCGCTGTGACTCGTAAAGCTCGATCATTCCAATGGTTCCCCTGCCTCGATCGCCCGAATTCGCTGCAATTCCTGCACCGCTCCGTCTGTCATTCTAAGAGTTGGTCGTTGTGGCAGCCGCAGATCGACCGCCATCAGATCCCGTTCCAGCATGTCGTCGGCCTGATCCATCGCAATCACACGCTCAAGCGCTTGAACAGCGTCGGTTTCAGGCAGCAGAATGCGTTGTTCCCGGTCCAGCACAACGTCCCAGCGCCGCTCGCCCATCCGCACCAGTCCACGAAACCGCGCGGAAAGCGGCTCCGCCGCCGCAATCAGATCCAATGCTTCGGTGACATACGCGTCAGCACCTTCACCAACAATCAACGGCAATTCCGGCCAATCCGCCCGCACAAATGCGGGGCCGACCAGATAGCCTTCATCATCCAAAAGCTGCAAACCCTGTTCATTGCGCCACAGCACCACCGGGATACGTTCGACCACATCGACTTGCAGGACATTGCCCTGACGGACATAAAGCCGAGCCGCCTTTACCGGATCAAGCGAGACCACGGTCGCACGCATCGCCTCGAGATCAAGATCGAACGAACTGATCGGGAAATCCAACGGCAACATCTGGCGTATGCCATCAGCGACAAGATCGCTCGCACCATCAACAGCCATCATGTTGACCATGAATTCAGGCCGGCTTTCGACTTGTGAACGCAGATCAGCATAGGTGTCGATGATCTTCATCCGGTTTTCGTCAACCGACAGCCACCAGCTCGCGATCCCGAACGTCAGCAGACAAGGCACACCAAACCGCAACAGCAGACGGAAAAGCGGCGTCAGCATGAGCCGTTCCATCCGATACTTCAGACGCGACGGTGCCGGATCAGGGCGCGCGGTCATCTGTGACATGACGCATCCTCCACGATCCAACGGCACAGCGCGCCGAAACTCATGCCCACATGCGCCGCCTGCTCCGGGGTCAGTGACGTGGGTGTCATCCCGGGTTGGGTATTGGTCTCTAGCAGGATCAGACCAGCCAGCCCCTTGCTTTCGTCCCAACGAAAATCGGTGCGGCTCACGCCCCGACAACCCAGCGCATTGTGCGCGCGCACGGCGTAGTCGAGGCACGCCGCTGTGATCTCGTCCGGTACATCGGCCGGCAGAACATGCCGCGATCCGCCGGGTTTGTACTTGGCGTCGTAATCATACCAGCCGTCCGTCAGGATATCGGTCACGCAAAGCGCCCGATCCCCCACAACGGTTGTCGTCAACTCGCGGCCCGGCGCAAAGGCTTCGACCATCACGGTCTCTGGCATGTCGACAGACAGTTGCGGCGGGCTGTCGGCATCATCTTTCACAAGGTAGACACCCACCGAGGACCCTTCGTTGTGCGGCTTAACCACATAAGGTGGCGGCATCACGTGGCGCTGCATGACATCGTCGCGCGCGGCCAGAATACTGTCGACCACAGGCAAGCCGTGGCGGCGATACACATTCTTGGTCCGTTCTTTATCCATCGCCAAGGCCGATGCCAGCACGCCAGAATGAGTGTAGGGGATACCTAGCCATTCCAGCAGACCTTGGACGCATCCATCTTCGCCCCAGCGCCCATGCAGCGCATTAAAACAGACATCAGGGGATAAAGCGGTCAATACGGATGCGAGATCACGGCCCGCATCGACCTCGTGAACCTCAAACCCTTCGTCCCGCAAAGCGGCGGCGCATTCACGCCCTGTCGACAGGGACACCTCGCGCTCAGCCGAGGGGCCACCCATCACAACTGCCACTTTCGGGTTTGCCCTGCTCGACATACCCAAAACCGCCTCGTTTCATGGGGGTTTTCCCCCATTTCTGCTTGGGGCTATGCCCCTTGTTATTTTGTGCAACCTGCCCGGCGCACCGCCTTCACCCGCGAGGGTTTCTCCCTCGTCCGGTCACGTCTTATCAGCCAACGGCTCACCAACGCGTTTGATTTCCCATTGTAACTCTATTCCAGAGTCCAAGAAAACCTTTTTTCGCACCTCTTCGCCCAATCCTTCAAGGTCCGCCGCCGTAGCACCACCGATATTGACCAGAAAGTTCGAATGCTTGGGCGACATCTGAGCGCCACCCCGTATGGCTCCCCGCATCCCCGCGTCGTCGATCACTTTCCATGCCTTCAGGTCATGCACATCATCGGCATGCCCGGTCGAGGAAAACCCTGCCGGATTGCGGAACGTACTGCCCGCCGTGCGATCTTTCGTGGGCTGGGTTGCATCGCGCTTGGCAAGTTGATCTTCCATCCGAGCATGCAACACTGCGGCCTCTCCCGGCTGGCCGTCGAACACCGCTTCAATCACCACTGCACCTTCGGGCAAGACGCTCGACCGGTAGGCAAGATGCAGGTCCGCAGCGGGCAAAGTGACCACCTCACCCGTGCGCAAAATCGCGCGAACCTCGACCAAATGATCAGCGACATAAGATCCATAACAACCTGCGTTCATACACACAGCCCCACCGATGGCGCCGGGAATGGTGCGCAAAAAGGTCAGGTCCACCCCACGATCCGCAGCCCTGCGCGCGACGTGAGCATCAAGCGCCGCCGCACCTGCCGTCACCCGGGTACCGTCAATGGAAATGCTGTTAAAGCCGCGCCCCAAACGGATCACCACAGCTCTCAACCCACCATCCCGCACGATCAGGTTCGACCCGACACCCATTGGGAATACGGAAACGTCTTCGGATAGATCTCGAAGAAACTCCGACAGATCCGCCACATCTGCAGGCTGAAACAACCAGTCCGCAGGCCCACCCACACGCAGCCAGGTCAGGTCGGACAAAACTCTGTTGGGCGTCAACGTGCCCCGAACGTCAGGAAGTGTGCTCATGCCTCGCGTTTTGCCGAAACGACTGCGGCGCGTAAAGCCTCATTCGGCGCGACGGGACACCGCCCGCAGCAGCCACGCAATGAAGTGGCGCAAAGGCCAACGGAATACGCTTAGTACTGCAATGGTAAAGGCCAGCCCCCAATACAGCCCGTCGGACATATAAACCCAGACAAGGATCGGTGCGCCCAAAGCCATCAGGAAATACGCACGACGCCAATGATTATCCTGTGAAGGGATCGCCGCGAGGATCGCCGCCAGAATGATCCAGCAACACGCCGCACTTAGGGAATAGCTCATCATTGGGGACGCTCCACCATTTGCCCTTTCAGGCGTTTCCAGAAATACCGCAACGGGTTGCGAAACATCGAACCAAAGGCCAGCAACGCGGCCAAAGCGGCCCAGAATCCAATCGTCATGGCGATCGAACCGATCAGAACCGGTGCAGCCAACAGCAAAAGCACACCTGGCAGATATTGCCACCGCATCGGCAGCATCGCAACCAGTGCCGAGGCGAAGACCCACCCAATGCAGAGCCAAAGCAACATACTCATCTACGCCCGTGCGATTGATCCTGTCACAGCGGATAGGCAGCGTTTCAGGCCAAATCACGTCCCGAAAAGGGTGACGCCAAGGAATTCACGTCGGGATTGCGGCGGTTTCGGCCGACCGAAACCAGGGAAGCGTTGACGCCTCCGCCCCGCTTTTATGGTGCAGGCGCCGCCAACACCCAACTCGCCGCCTCTTCGGCCGCCGCCAGCGCGCCTTCTAGATAGCCCCCCATGTCAGGCGCCAACTCACTAGAGGTAAATAGAAAACTGCTGTCGCGTGCAGGCATCAAATCGGCCGGGCGCCCATAGGCAGGATGATGCGTCAAAGGGGTCCTGTCAGCCAAAACGGCCGTCAACGCCTCGTCAGCCCAATCGGTGTAGTACACCCGCACGGGGGACGCTGCACGTGGCCCGAACATACGCTCCAATTGGGCCACAGATGCAGCGATCACCGCGTCCCGTTGACCAGCCCGCATCGTAGCCGGCACCCCCAGAAAGCCGAACAGCGCCCCGCCAGTATCGGCGCTGGCGTCATGGATTTCCGCCAAAGGTCCAATTTGGCTCGACGCATCCCCGGATAGTCCATCTTCGCGCCAAAACGGGGTGTCATATACAGCCACGAACTTGGCATGCCCCGCCATCCAGGTCGGGATAGAGTGCAGCGCAGACTGAACGGGCTTCGGCAACTCGGGTGTGAAGGGCAACGCAGCCGCGACACGCGGTGGCACGGCCAGCACAATCCGGTCGAATGTCTGCCGATCGTCATCCGCAAACCCCAGCGTACCACCCGCAGACACCGACCGCACCACGCGGCCTGTCTCGACAAAATCCTCTGGCAGATGCGCGGCCAAAGCGCGGACAATGGCCCCCATGCCGCCACGCACCCGCAAAGACCCCTGCATAGAGGCAAACCCGCGATCCCGGATCACCGCACCCTGGGCCGTTTCGAAAAGCTGTATGCCATCCGCGAATTGAGGGAAGACCTCCAATCCCAACTCTTGCACCAGCGCAGCCATTCGCGGCTGTCCGGGCCAGAACCATGACGGCCCAAGATCAAACCACTGTGCCCCAATGCGGGCCGTGGAAATCCGTCCGCCCAGCCGATCCCGCCCTTCAAACAAGCGAAATGCACGCCCCGCAGCGTGTAGCCGATGCGCCAGCGCCAGTCCTGTTAGACCACCGCCAACAATCGCAACCGTCCGGGTCAAGGTCAGACCATCGGTGCTTGGGCAAAGGGCAGATGCCCGGTTTTCATCCAAAGCCGCGCGCCCTCAGATCCCGCCGTCGCTTTCAGGGCCACGCCCTCTGGCAGCCGCAGCCACGACCACGGCACAAGATCATCGGCGCCATCACGCAAATTTCCCTCAAGAACCAGAACTTCGATGCCTCCGGGCGCGGACTCGGTCAGTTCAGCCCCCGGTTCAAGCACCACATAAGACACCACTTCACGTGCATCGCGGTGCAGATCGGCCCGCGAGATCCCGCCTTGAACCGGTCCAAGTTGCGCATCCATGTCCAACCGAAACTGGGTACGGTCCTCGAGATCGAATTGCCAAAGCTTGACGAAGATCGTGCAACCCTCGGCGGCACCCGGCGTGTGCGAAGTGGTTGGCGGATTGCGCACATAAGTACCGGCAGGGTAATCGCCATGCTCGTCTTGAAACACGCCCTCCAGAACCAAGAACTCCTCCCCGCCGGTATGGGTATGGGCCGAAAACGCGCTGCCGGGCGCGTAGCGTACAATCGAAGTCGCCCGCGCCACCTCATCACCGATCCGGTCCAACATCCGACGATCCACCCCCGGCATGGGCGACGCGATCCATGGCGCGTCTCCCGCGTGGACCACAACCCGCTTGGTGAAATCCGCATTCAGGTCCATCGCATCGCTCCCGCTGTCCAAAGATCACCACATTTGGTAGCCGCAACGCGCCGCCAAGGAAACCCGACGCGGCTCTTCTCCGGTTCACAAATATCCTGGGGTGAGGCCGCAGGCCGAGGGGCAACGCCCCTGTTTTCGGTCAACCTAAAACGAGGATGCGTCGACGCATCCTCCGCCCCCGCCCTATTTCGCCAACCGCTCCGGCAGCCCGTTGGCCCAGGCACTGATCGTCCCCGCACCAAGGCAGACCACCATGTCCCCCGGTCGCGCCTGTTCGCGAACCAGACGCTCCAGATCATCCTCGCTCAGAATCGCACGGGCGTGCCGATGGCCGTGACGGATCAGACCTGCGACCAGATCATCGCGCGACGCACCTTCGATGGGATCTTCGCCTGCCGCAAACACCTCGGCAATCGCCACAACGTCCGCCTCGTTGAAACAAGCGCAGAAGTCGTCAAAGAGGCTCGCCAGCCGCGTGTAGCGGTGCGGCTGGTGCACCGCGATCACCCGCCCGTCCGAAGCCTGACGCGCCGCCTTGAGTACGGCGGCAATCTCGACCGGGTGGTGGCCGTAGTCATCGATGATGGTCACGCCGTTCCATTCACCCACCTTGGTAAAGCGGCGGTTCACCCCGCCAAAGGCCGCCAGCGCTTCACAAATTTCGGATTTCTTCATCCCCAAATGCCGCGCCACGGCAACCGCTGACAACGCGTTCGAAACATTGTGATCGCCGGGCATCGGGAGGCTGCAACCTTCGATCGTGTCATCCTCGGCCTGCAAGGCGACGTCGAAATGTGCCACACCCTTTTCATAGCGCAGGTTCACCGCGCGCACATCCGCCTGCGCATTAAAGCCATAGGTCACCACACGCCGGTCAGTGACCTTGCCCACAAGACGCTGCACCTCTTCATGGTCTGTGCAGCAAACCGCGACACCATAGAAGGGAATGTTCGACACAAAATCCTGAAACCCTTGCCGCAGTTTGTCGAAATCGCCCCAATGTTCCATGTGTTCGGGGTCAATATTGGTGACGATCCCGATGGTTGCGGGCAGGCGGTTAAACGACCCGTCACTCTCGTCCGCCTCGACCACCATCCATTCGCCCTGCCCCATCCGTGCATTCGAGCCATAGGCATGGATGATGCCACCATTGATGACGGTCGGATCAAAGCCGCCCGCCACCATGAGTTCTGCCATCATCGTCGTGGTCGTCGTCTTGCCATGCGTTCCGGCAATCGCGATGTTCGACTTGAGCCGCATCAGTTCCGCCAACATGTCCGCGCGACGCACCACCGGCAGACCACGCTTACGCGCCTCATCCAATTCAGGGTTGCCCGGCTTGATCGCGGTTGAGACAACAACAACTTCTGCCCCATCGAGGTTCTCGGCCCGTTGACCTTCGAAGATCCGGGCACCCAGATCCGCCAATCGGTTGGTGATCTTGCTCGCCTTAAGATCCGATCCCTGAACTGTATATCCCAAGTTCACTAGCACTTCGGCAATGCCGGACATCCCGATACCGCCAATGCCGACAAAATGGATGGCGCCGATATCGACAGGCAGTTTGGTGGCGGCGTTCACTCGGTCTGTCCTTCTGGAATCTCTGGAGTATGGCCGGCGAGCATCTCAACCAGCGCGGCAAGGTCTTGGGCGGCGTCGGGCTTGGACTGCGACAACGCCGCTTGCGACATGTGCAAAGCCCCCTGCGGGTTTTGCAAAACCGCGACGATCTGCTCTGCAAGACTGTCGACAGTCAGTTTGCCTTCGGGAATACGGATCGCTGCCCCGGCCTCGACCAGTCCACGCGCATTTGCGGTCTGATGATCGCCAGTGGCCGCGGCATAGGGCACAAGGATCGACGGACGCCCGATCACCGAAATATCGGCAACACTCGACGCGCCCGAGCGTGAAATCACAAGCTGCGCTTCGGTCATCCGCTTGGGCACATCGTTAAAGAATGGCTGCACGTCCGCATTGACGCCTTGTTCTGCGTAATAGGCTGCCACACGTTCGCCGTCTTCGTCCCGCGCCTGATGGCTGACACGCAAGTGTTGCAGAGTTTCAAGCGGCAAAGACGCAATCGCGGGCGGCACCACATCCGACAGGATGCGCGCGCCCTGACTGCCACCGATCACGAGAATCGACATCGGGTAGTCACCGGGCGTGATATAAGAAGCGCCTGCACGGTCTTTCACGGCAAGCCGCACGGGATTGCCTACATGCACACCTTCAACACCGTCAGGCAGCGTTGTCGGCCACGTACCACAAGCGACGCACTGCACCCGCTTAGCGAATAGCGCATTCACCCGTCCCAGCACACCGTTCTGTTCATGGATCATCCGGGGCCGCCGTAACACCCACGCCGCACCCAGCGCCGGGATCGACGGGTAGCCGCCGAACCCTACCACCACATCAGGCCGGTCGCGTAGCATCCGCCACGACATCGACATCACGCCACCCAGCACGCGCACAGGCACCAAGGCTTTGGCAAAAATGCCACCCCGCGCAAAGGTTGCGCTGGCCACTTGTTCGATCTCGGTCGAATGCGGGAATCCACCAGTGTAGCGCGCGCCGCGCGCGTCGGTCGACAGCTTGACCCGCCACCCGCGGCGCAACATGACTTCGGCCAGCGCCTGTGCCGGAAACATGTGACCGCCGGTCCCTCCGGCTGCAATGACAAGATAAGGTTTGCGCATAAGCCCCCCGCCCAAGGATTGAAGGACAGAGACCCGCCCAAGCGGCGTTTGTCAACAAACCAAGGGGCGATTCACCCTATATAAAGCCCTTAACGTAACCGACCTCGCAAGATATCGCCGATTTCGCCCTGTGGTCGGCTTCTCGTGAAGGCCAGAAGCATACCAACCGCAATCCCCCCCGCGATCAGGGACGACCCGCCATAGCTCACGAAGGGCAAGGTCATGCCTTTTGCGGGCAAAAGGCGCACTGCAACGCCCATATTGATCATCGCCTGAACGCCGAACATGCAGGCCAGACCCGTGCCCGCCAGTCGAATGAACGGATCACGTTCGCGCATCAGACGTAGAAGCGACCGCACTACAATGGTGGCGTAAAGCGCGATAATACTGAGGACGAGGACAAGTCCATATTCTTCGGCAGCAACGGCAATGATAAAATCAGTATGGGCATCCGGCAACGACCATTTCACCTGCCCCTCGCCCACACCGACGCCCAGAAATCCGCCTTCACGAATGGCATTGGTGGCGTAACCCAACTGCGTGGTCGGATCGACCTCGGGGCTCAGAAAGCCGTCAATGCGGCGGGCAAAGTGTTCCGAGTTCTGGTAGGCAACCGTACCGCCCAGCACCACAAACCCTGCCAGGATCATCAACAACAACATCGGCGCGCCGGCAACGAAATACATCACCCCCCAACCGAACAACACCAGACAGGCCTGACCAAAGTCAGGTTGCAGGGCAAGCATCAGGACGATGCTGATCGTGATGGCAAAGGAGAGCGTCTTGCCCGGCGGGCCACCTAAATCCTGGCTCGCGGCAAGGAACCACGCCGTGACGATCACAAACGTAGGTTTGAGAAATTCCGACGGCTGCAGCGACGCAAAGCCCAGTGAATACCAGCGCACCGCTCCCTTGCCGAAATCAGTACCGAAAAAGGGCAACAAAGCCAAAGCGATAAAGGCCGCAGCAAACCCCAAAACCGCCAATCGGCGCACCACAATGGGACCAAGCATGGAGACAAAGATCATCACGCCCAGCGCCAGCCCACCAAAGACCGCCTGACGCTGCACATAGTGGAATGGTGCGAACCCGTTGCGTTCGGCCAAAGGAGGAGAGGCCGCCAGACCCAGCAGAATACCGATGCCGAACAGGATCAGGATGCAGGACAAGGACCATTTATCAACCGTGCGCCACCACTTCGGCAACACAGGTTCACCCGCGCGGGTGGGTACCGCGCCATAGACCATCTCTGTCATGGTTTCACCGCTATTTCTGCCTCGAACACCCGTGTTTCCCGGGTCTTTTGCACACTCTAGCCGATATGATTCGCTCGATCCAGAGGAATGATTCGCGCAAGTGGACTTGAACACCGGCCAATTCCGTGATGGGTGCGCGATATGCAGGTGGACACTCTCATTCTCGGCGCTGGCGCGGCTGGCATGATGTGCGCGGCACATGCAGGACCATCAACGCTGATCATTGACCATGCCAAGGCGCCAGGCGAGAAAATCCGCATCTCGGGCGGTGGGCGCTGCAACTTCACCAACATGTATACCGATCACGCGCGGTTTCTGGGGCAGAACCCACATTTCCACAAATCTGCCCTTAGCCGGTATACCCAATGGGATTTCCTCGACCTTGTGACCCGCCACAAGATCGCGTGGCACGAAAAGACGCTTGGGCAGTTGTTCTGCGACGACAAGGCAACTCAGATCATTGCGATGCTGCGCGCCGAAATGGAGCAAGCTGGCGCCGAACTTTGGCTGCAAACCTCGCTTGTTGAACTGGGCCATGACGGAGCGCGCTTCACCGCGCAGATCGAACGCGAAGGCAAACGCCACAGCGTCAGCGCGCGAAACCTCGTTTTGGCGACAGGCGGCAAATCGATCCCCAAAATGGGCGCAACAGGTTTGGCCTATGACATTGCACGTCAGTTCGGTCATGCCATCACCGACACCCGCCCTGCCCTTGTGCCACTTACATTCTCAGATCAACGCTTCGCAGCTATTTCTGGCGTGTCGACTCCGGTGATTGCGCAAGCCAATGGCACCGCATTCGAAGAAGCAATGCTGTTCACCCATCGCGGCCTCAGTGGACCCGCCGTGCTGCAAATTTCGAGCTATTGGGCCGAAGGGGACGCAATCAGCGTGAACCTGCTTCCCCATCATGATCTGGCGACAACACTCAAGACCGCGCGTCAAAGCCAAGGCAAACGCAATGTCACCACCGCCCTGGCCGAGGTCCTGCCAGAGCGTTTGGTGACCCACCTTGCCGCTGATATGCCTTTGGGCGGAAATGTGGGCGATCTGTCGGACAAACGTATCGACGAAATCACCGACACCCTGCGTGCCTGGGCGCTAACACCCACGGGCAGCGAAGGCTATCGCACCGCCGAAGTAACGCTTGGTGGAATCAATACTGACCGGATCGACAGCAAGACGATGATGTCGCGCGATATGCCGGGGCTCTATATGATTGGCGAAGCGGTAGACGTGACCGGCTGGCTGGGCGGCTATAATTTCCAGTGGGCGTGGAGTTCCGGGGTCGCGGCGGGGCGCGCTGTTACAGAACGGGGTTGAAGTTTTGCAAAACTTTTACATTTTGGAGACATGCCTTCTACCCCTGCGATCCCTTCTTCTCCCTTAGCTATTCTGCGCGGCCCGCTACGCGATCTGGCGAATAGCATCGCTGGTGGAGGGGACTATCCACGGGCGCAGGAAAGGATCTGGATCGACCCATCAAGACTGACCCGCATCTACACGCGTAACCCGGTCGAGACGCCGAATTATAAGCGGCGTCACTCTGGTATGGTGTTGGAGGGCGATTGGGATCAGAGCACTGAACCGCTTGACGAGTCATGGAAAGTCGCAGCCTGCCTCGCACATTTTCGGGACGGTGTGCCATGGGAGGACACGGGCGTTTACGATCAGATGCAAAACATGATCGACGAACGCGGACCATTCGACAGTTGCGCAAGCATGGCCGACATTATCAAGCGTTACGAAAAAATCGACGCGCTTTACTCGGATATTCGTCACAATGGGTTCCGTGATGAAACCGTTCATCGGTTTGGCATCCCACGCTTACCTCAAGGTGTGTTTGTTCATCTCGACCGCCGCGGCCAACCGATATTCGGGGCGATCGGCAACCACCGCGTTGGCATCGCCCGCGCCTTGGGGCTGACACGAATCCCAGCGCAATTGGGGGTCGTGCATCGCAGCGCAATCGACAGAAAAGCTCTGGCCAAGTTGCGCAGCGTTCCGGCATGAACAATCTCAAAAAGGCGATATCGGCCGGCGTTCCGGTCAAAGTGGTGCGCGATGTGGTCAACCGTTTGCGGTTTGGCGCGGACGCGCCTCAAAGCGATGAATTGATCTGGGTTCGCGCCCGCGACGTTGCAAATTGGTACAAGCCCGACCCCGACAACGGAGCGCCACGCTACCGCCGCCGACATTCCGGAATGGTAGCAGCCGGTGACTGGGACCTATCCCGCAAACCATTTGGCAGCCAGATCAAGCTGGACAGCATCCGCGACCATTTTGAACGCGGTGTGCCTTGGCAGCAAACCAACCTGTTCGACTGGATGCTGAAACAGATCAGCGAGAAGGGAGGGGATGTCCCGGTTAATGTTGAACTATGAATGAAGGGTGGCGTTGCTTTCCCTGAGCCGTAGGCTCGGGGTGTTCA
>CANNCS010000033.1 GCA_947503115.1 uncultured Marivita sp. | reverse complement strand
GAACACCCCGAGCCTACGGCTCAGGGAAAGCAACGCCACCCTTCATTCATAGTTCAACATTAACCGGGACATCCCCTGGCTGCGCTATGCATGTGCTTAAGGTCCAAAACCCGCTACTTGCCGCGCTGTTGACGCTGCTGGCCTCGGCTTTTGTCGCGGGCACCACTCTGCTGGCCAAGATGTTGGGAACGGACGATCTTGGGCCCGCACTCAATCCGTTGCAGATCAGTCAAGGACGGTTCGTTTTCGCCTTTTTGGCCATTGCTATCGCTGCGGCGGTCATGCGGTTGCAGTTCACACAGGTAGCATGGCCGACACACATGCTCAGGGTGGCATTCGGCTGGGGCGGCGTGACGCTCATGTTTGCCGCAGCCGCCTTTATCCCGCTGTCGGACGCAACCGCGATCAGCTTTCTCAACCCGGTGGTCGGAATGCTTCTCGCGATTCCCCTTCTGGGCGAACGGGTAGGTCCAGTTCGGCTTTCCGCGGCGACAATCGCGCTGATTGGCGCGATTGTTCTCTTGCGTCCCACGCCGGACGCGTTTCAACCTGCCGCACTGTTAGCGGTTGGCGCGGCTTTGTCGCTCGGGTTCGAGGTCATCGTGATCAAGCGACTGACCGGGCGCGAAGGACCGTTGCAAATCCTGCTGATCAACAATGTGATCGGCGTTGGCATCGCATCTGCTGCTGCAGTTTGGATTTGGGTTGCACCCACACCACAGCAATGGATGGCTTTGGCGGGAATCGGGTTTTTGATGGCCGCGGCGCAGACCTGCTTCATCAACGCCATAGCCCGGGCTGACGCAAGTTTTGTCGGGCCGTTCTTTTATGCCACGCTCGTGTTTGCGGCCCTTTACGACTTTGTCGTGTTCGGCGTCCGACCCGATGTGGTCTCGGTGATCGGGACGGTGATCATTCTTTGTGGTGCGGGGCTCCTGATGTGGCGGGAAGCGCGGATCAAGCCTTAAGCCGGTAGCCCCGACGGAAAAGTACCCATGCAAGCAGATTGATGCCAAACGTACTGGCGACAGCAATCACAGCACCCAAGGCCGGGCTGCTGTCGGACACGCCAATCAAACCCCAGCGCACCCCGTCGATCAGGTAAAAAATTGGGTTGGCATGTGTGATATCGTTAAGCAGAGGCGGCAACGCCTCGACCGAATAGAAGGTGCCTGAAAGGAAGGCGAGCGGCGTGACGACGAAATTGGTGATCGCTGCCATTTGATCGAACTTTTCTGCATAAATTCCCGCCACCATGCCGATACCAGACAGCAGTGCAGCACCCACAATCACAAAGAACAACCCAACAAGCGGGTGCTGAGGGACAATGCCAAGGAACACCCAAAGCGCCACGGAAATGGCGACGGCAACCATAAGCCCGCGTGCAACACCTCCGGCCAGATAACCCAACACAAGTTCGATCGCCGAGAGCGGCGGCATCAACGTGTCGACAATGTTGCCCTGAACCTTGGAGACCACGATCGACGACGACGTGTTGGCAAAAGCGTTCTGAATCACCGTCATCATCAAGATTCCCGGCGCGATGAATGTGGTGAAATCAACACCCATCACCTCGCCCCGGCGGGGGCCGATGGCAATGGTGAAGATCAGCATAAAAAGTCCTGCCGTGACCAAAGGAGCCAGCAAGGTTTGTGTCCAAACGTTGAGGAAACGCAGAATCTCGCGCTTGCCCAATGTGTATAGGCCCAGCCAGTTCACCCGCCCGAAGCGGCGTTCGTTCGCAATCATCTGTCGACTCTGCTGCATTGGAGCCCTCTTGCCTGTCAGTTCGGGTTGTAACTCGCCCGCGCATGATTAGAATAAGGAGCGACTTAGAGATTTCGGGCGGCCAACGCAAACGGCCGCTCTTTTTGATGGAGGGCACGATGTCCTGGACCGATGAACGCGTAGAGCTGTTGAAGAAGATGTGGGGCGAAGGCCAGTCAGCCAGCCAGATCGCCAAGGAGCTTGGCGGCGTCACCCGCAATGCCGTGATCGGAAAAGTGCATCGTCTTGGCCTGTCGAACCGCGCAGGTGCCGCTGGTCCCGCAAAGACCGAAGCGAAGCCTGCACCGAAGGCCGAAGCGCCCAAGCCAAAGGCTGCCGCGCCTAAGCCTGCTCCGGCGCCCAAGCCGGCAGAGCCCGAGGTCGTGATGGAAACGAAATCTGCAACGCCGCCGCCCAGCCCGCGTCGTCAGATCATTCCCGCCGGTCAACCCTTGCCGCCACAGCCCTCGGCCAACGAAATCAGCCCCGAGGCTTTGGCCAAGGTGAACGCGGTCGAGAAGAAGGCCAAGAAGCTGACGCTGATGGAACTGACCGAGAAGACCTGCAAATGGCCCGTCGGCGACCCGGCCACGCCGAACTTCTGGTTCTGCGGCCTACCGGTGCAGCAAGGCAAGCCGTATTGCGAGGCGCATGTGGGCGTCGCATTCCAGCCAATGAGCTCGCGTCGCGACCGTCGTCGCTGAGGTCTGGATTTATCGAAGAACAGGGGCGGTTTAACCGCCCCCGTTTTTGTTCCAGTTTACCAGACATCGGGACGATCCAGCGCTGGCACGCAGACCGACGGACTCGCCAGTGATGTCAGCGGCGCGTCCTTCAAGGACTGAGCAATCCAACCCTCGGGCATGTTGAGAGGCTGCGGCGCGGGAACAGTGTCGGTGCTCACGGGTTCGAAGCCGACGCGCCCGTAGAAATTCGGGTCTCCATAGGTGACGGCAACATCCACACCTTCCGCCCGCAACGTCTTGAGTGCATAGCGTATCAGCTCTTGCCCGACGCCCTGACCCTGATGGGCGGTCGCCACCGCCATTGGTGACAGAAGAAACGCAGCGCGTGGGTCACTGGCAAAGCGCAGCCGCGTGAAGATCGCACAGGCTGTGAGCGTTCCATCCTCCTCGGCCACAAAGACGCGGAGAGCGTCCTCTGGGGTTGTGGTCAACAAGGCATGGGCCAGATCGTGGATCACCGCCCCCTCCTCGGCCCCTTCCGAGTCGGTAAAGGTGCGCTTGAACAGTAGCGCAACCTGATCCGTCCGATCTACGGGGCTCAACAAAACCTGCATATTTTCGCCTCCTCTCAGTGGTCAGTCATCTGATACCAGATCGACAACCATGATTCCGTCCGCGCCGCCGTTGCACAGATCACAAAGCCGCGCGCCCAGAGTTTTGTGGGTCGGATGGTCGGCATAGGTGGCCAACGCATCGCGGTCGCGGAAGCGAATGACGAACCCGTCTGTGACTTGTGGGGATTTGCCCTCATAATCGGCGTTTGGCCCGTGATCAAAGCCCAGCACACCATCAAGCGTGCCGCTGAAAGCAGCAAGATCTTTAAGGATCGCATGTCGTGCCGTCGTGTCGGCATCGGGTCGGAAGGTACAAAACACGCAGTGCAGGATCATGGGCTTTCCTTACGCTCTTTAATCGGATCAGGTTTAGACAGGCTTTCGCGGAATGTCCCGCGCCTCGCGCAATCCGCCCTTCCCCAAACACCCGCAAATCTCTATATGCCGCGCATGTCCCAGAACCCGCCCTCCCTTCGCCCCGACCTTGCGCCCACTGCGCGTTTTTCCGATGCGCCCCGTGCGGGCCAGCCGACCATCGGCATGGTCTCGCTGGGTTGCCCCAAGGCGCTTGTCGACAGCGAACGCATTTTGACGCGCCTGCGTGCCGAAGGATACGGGATCAGCCCGGATTATTCCGGCGCAGATGCGGTGATCGTCAACACCTGCGGGTTTCTAGACAGCGCCAAGGCCGAAAGCCTAGAGGCGATTGGCGAAGCTTTGGCCGAGAACGGGCGAGTGATCGTCACAGGCTGTCTGGGCGCAGAGCCGGAATATATCACCGGCGCGCACCCCAAGGTTCTGGCCGTCACGGGACCGCATCAATACGAACAGGTGCTGGACGCTGTGCATACCGCAGTGCCGCCCGACCCGGATCCGTTTATCGACCTGCTGCCAGCCTCGGGTGTGAAGCTGACACCGCGCCATTACAGCTACTTGAAGATTTCCGAGGGCTGCAATCACAAGTGCAAATTCTGCATCATCCCCGACATGCGTGGACTTCTGACATCGCGCCCAGCCAAGGCGGTGCTGCGCGAGGCGGAAAAGCTGGTCGAAAGCGGCGTTCGTGAACTGCTGGTGATTTCGCAGGACACATCCGCCTATGGCACGGACTGGAAGGACCGAGACGAGAAGTTTCCAATCCTGCCTCTGGCACGTGATCTGGGATCATTGAGCGCTTGGGTGCGGATGCATTACGTATATCCGTATCCCCATGTGCGGGAACTGGTGCCCCTGATGGCCGATGGTCTGGTACTGCCCTACCTCGACATTCCATTCCAGCACGCCCATCCCGACACCTTGAAACGCATGGCCCGCCCCGCCGCAGCGGCACGGACGCTGGATGAAATCGCCGCATGGCGCGAGATTTGCCCCGACATCACACTGCGCTCGACCTTTATCGTCGGCTATCCCGGTGAGACCGAAGACGAGTTCCAGACCTTGCTTGACTGGATGGACGAGGCGCAGCTTGATCGTGTCGGGTGCTTCCAATACGAAAACGTCGATGGCGCACGGTCAAACGCACTACCGGACCATGTGCCAGCCGAGGTCAAGCAAGAGCGCTGGGACCGTTTCATGGAAAAAGCGCAGGCGATTTCCGAAGCCAAGCTTGCGGCCAAGGTCGGTCAGCGAATCGATGTGATCATCGACGATATCGACGAAGACGGCATCGCCACTTGCCGTACCAAGGCCGACGCGCCCGAAATTGACGGCAACCTCTTTATCGATGAGGGCACCGAGGGCCTGTCGGTTGGTGAGATCGTATCGGTCGAGGTCGACGAGGCCGGAGAATACGATCTTTGGGGACATCTCTGAAGCACGTGACGTCCCGCGACGTCGGGTGTCGGAAACGGGCCATCTGATCTAATAACCACGCGATAGCCTGCGGGTAACAAAGCTCTGTTGTCCTAGGAGAGGCCCGCCATGTTGGACGAAGCCATCGCACGCACTGCTGCTCTGCAATCCCGAATGAAAGATGCGGGCATCAATCATGCTGTATTTACTTCCGAAAGCTCGATTGCCTATCTGGCTGGTTTTTGGGGGTATCTCGGGATTGAGTTCGGTCGACCGACCATGCTGGTCGTCCCCGCCGAAGATGCACCCATCGTCATCACCCCGTTGATGGAAAGCGAAATGGTCGCTGAGATGACCTGGGTCGACGATGTGCGCACCTGGGAAGATATGGGGCAGCGCAGTTGGGGGCGCGCGCTGGCCGGTGCTCTGCCCGAAGGACCGACCGAAATCTGGATCGAAAAGACCGATGTACCCGCCATCGTGCGCAACTTTTTGGACGAGCGTTACCCTGATGCCAAAATCCGAGATATTGGCCCGCATCTTGGCGCGCAGCGGATGATTAAGTCACCGCTCGAAATCGACGTAATGAAGCAGGCGGGCGAAATCGCGGGCGCGATGATGGCTGCTGCGCATGGATCGTTGCGGGCGGGTGCCCACGAATATGAAAGCGCTATTGCGGTGATCGAGGCAGGTACACGCAAGGCTGCAGGGTTCCTGACCGACAAAGGCTGGGAACGCTTCGTGTCTCCGATGATCCACAACCTGCAAATCCTGCAAAGCGGTAAAGACGCGTCCATGGTACACCGCCGAGCATCAGTCAAAGCGTATGAACCATTTGATCCAGTCTATTTCTGCTTTTGCAACATGGCGCAATTCAAGCAGTATAAGCTGGGCTTCGACCGCATGTTCCATATCAAAGGTGTCACGGATGATGGCGCGCGCGTGCAGCAGGCTGCGATTGATGCGCAACAGGCGGCCATTGCGGTGATCCGTCCCGGCATCACCGCCGAAGAGGTCGCGGCGGCTGCCAACGAAGTCTACGCCGAACGCGGTTATGAAACCGGCTATCGCACCGGACGGTCAATTGGTGTCGCCTATCTTGAAGCGCCCGAACTGAAGGCTGGGGATAAAACAGTCCTGCAGCCCGGAATGACCTTTGCAGTCGATGGCGGCATCTCGGTCGATGGGGTGACGGCAGGACGGATCGGAGACAGTATTGTCGTGACCGAGTCAGGATCGGAGTACCTGACTCAGTACCCGCGCGAACTCTTGGTTACGAGCGCCTGATTTGGTCCGGTTGGCGGTGGCGCAATCTCCGGCGGGACTGGATACAGTAGAAGATCGGATCGCGTGGCTGCGCGATGTGTTACCTGATCTGACCGCCGAGGGTGTCGATTTGGCCCTACTGCCTGAGTTGTTTCTTTGCGGATACAATATTGGCGATGCGCTTGCCCAAAGAGCCGAGCCTGTCGATGGGCAAGGGTTCGACGCGATGCGCCGTCTGGCGCAAGACAGCGGCATCGCCCTGCATTACGGGTTTGCAGAGACTGAGGGCACACAGCTTTACAACTCTGCGCTGTGCATCGGCCCGGATGGCCGAGTGCTGACACATCAGCGCAAGCTGGCCATCCCACCCGGCTTCGAGCAGTCGCATTTCGCTCCAGGCTCGGGATGCGCCCTATTCACCTATCGAGGGATGCGGTTTGCCACGTTGATCTGCTACGACGCGGAATTCCCGGAAACCGTGCGCCATGTCGCCAGCCTTGGCGCCGACGTGGTGTTGGTGCCTACGGCCTTGGGTGCGCAATGGGGGTGGGTTGCACACACCATGATCCCCTGCCGTGCCTATGAGAACGGGGTTTACCTTGCCTATGCCAACAGCGCCGGTTCACAAAACGGGATGGATTTCCTTGGGGCCAGCGTGATCGCTGCGCCGGGCGGAACCGAGGCTGCACGTGCCCGGTTCGAACCAGAAGTGATCATTGCCGAGCTTGATTCAGAACAGGTCAGACAAGCCCAAGCGCGGTTGCCATATCTCATGGACCGCCTGTCGTTGAACCTGAGTTGATCGAATAGTCACGCCCAACCCAGCGGGTCAGGGTGTCGCGTTGCCCAAACCCGCATGCCTCCTAAGTGAGAAACCGAAGGAGATCCCACAATGTCCGATACGCGCGTGCTGTACAACGACCAATGCCCGGTCTGTTCGTTCGAGATCAACCACTACGCGGCCTATGCCAAACGCGAAGGGCTGCCGATCCATTTCGACGACCTGAACGGCCCGGATCGCGCGGCATGGGGGATTGATGAAGATACCGCAGCGCGGCGCCTTTACGTGCTGCGTGATGGTGTGTTGGCCAGCGGCATTCCGGCGTTTCTAGTCCTTTGGCAGGACATGCCACGATATCGGTGGTTGGCGCGGATTGTAGGATTGCCGGGGGTCAGGCAGGTCGCATCCGTGGTCTATGACTATGCTCTGGCCCCGCTGATTTACCGTTGGCATCTACGTCGCAAAGCGCGGCGCATCAGCCAATCAGGATAACCAGCCACGCAACACCTGTGGCTATAGCCGCTACCGCAACGCCAGCGCTGCCCGCATCCTTGGCACGTTTGGCGAGTGGGTTGTCCTCGGTCGAGATATAATCGACCGCATCCTCAATGGCTGTGTTCAACAGTTCGGCGGCAAGAACAAGGATGCCCAGCGCGAGGATGAGCGCGCGTTCTGTCGGGCTCAAGGGCATGGCAAAGGCCAATGCCGCGGACACAAGATTGGCCCACACCCAACTGCGAAAGCTGTGCTCGGATTGCCATGTCGCCACCCAGCCGTCCCAAGACCAGATGCAGCGCAGTTTGAGACGTCGAAGAAATTCCATCAGACCTGATCCTTGATCTGGTCGAGATAGTGGCGCACGCAGTCTTGAACATGGCGAAACCGATCTCCGCCAAGATGCTTGCCACCGTACCAGCGAGTCACGACGATCACATGATCTGTCAGTCCTTCGCGTTCCAGCATTTGCAGGATGATCTGCCCCGCCCCACCTTCGCCATCATCATTCTTGAGAGGCGTGCCATCGGAGAACACAACGGCCCACGTGTTATGGGTCGCCTTGGCATATTTCTTGGCGCGTTTGAGGGTCTTGAGAAAGTCGTCAACGTCCGCACGACTTGCCGCCGGTCCACCGCTGACTGCGTATTTGGACCCGCGATCCGAGATGACACCTTCAAACTTGTTCATCTTCCAGGTGCAGTTTCATATCGACCAGAACCTGTTGCAGCGCGAGAGTTTCGCGCAGTAGGCGGCGGGCTTCGTTTGCGCTGATGACACCATCTTCGATGGATTGGTGGTATTCTGCCATCAGCATTGCAAAACGCTGGCTCAGAGCAACGACATCAGAATTCACACCGCCCTTTTTGGCGTCGTTGTCGCGGCGTTGTTCGAAAGACAGAGAAATCCCGTTCAATTCGGCCAGTGCCGAGGTGACATGCGGATAGCTGGATGCCTGCTCAAGCGCGGCGACAGCATCGACGGGAATGAACCTGTCGGCATGCTCGTCATGGTCTGCGTAATAGCGCCCAAGCGTTGCCTTGGATTTTCCTGTGAGTTCGCACGCCTTTTCGATGCCGACATCCTTGACCAGCAATTCGGTGTGCTTTTTCAGGTACGGACCGAATGATTGCATGGCAAACCCCTTACAGTGACCCATCGCGATGGGAACAATTGCGCCTCTTTCCCCTGACTTTCATCGTAATGCAATGCCACAGCTGGTCCAGACCCGAATTAATCGGGCGTCGAGGCACACCGGGTGCAGTCCATTCCCATCGCTGGCCCGGGTTCAGGATGCGCTGTCAGAAAAGCACAACAGGCACGTGCTCGCTCTGCAGGGGTGACCAGATGAGATCCCCAATGGAGGCGCATCCTGAACGGGGCTCTCTTGCGCGCCCGTTTCGGTTGGGGCATGTGGCAGGATATGGCGAAGCTCTATTTCAACTACTCCACAATGAACGCAGGTAAATCGACCCTGCTGCTGCAGGCTGCGCACAATTACGAAGAGCGCGGCATGTCTGTCTACCGTATGACCGCGGCATTCGATGATCGGGCCGGCATGGGCAAGATCGGGTCGCGTATTGGGTTTGCGCGTGAAGCGGAAACATTTTCACCATCTGATGATCTGTTCTCGCGGATCGCGGGCATTTTGAGCAAGACTGAACTGGCTTGCATTTTTATTGACGAAGCGCAGTTTCTGACGCCGGATCAAGTCTGGCAACTGGCGCGGGTTGCAGACGATCTGGGTGTGCCTGTGATGGCTTACGGCTTGCGCGTCGATTTTCAGGGACAGTTGTTTCCCGGGTCAGCCACCCTGTTGGCGCTTGCGGATTCCCTGCGCGAGGTCCGCACGATCTGCCATTGTGGACGCAAGGCGACAATGGTGGTGCGCAAGGACGATCAGGGAAATGTCATGACTGAAGGCGCACAGGTCCAGATCGGTGGAAACGAGACTTATGTCAGCCTGTGCCGCAAGCATTGGCGGCAGGAAACCGGTTCGCTCTGATCCCAAAAAGTTCCGTCGCACGTTAAAAATATTCCCTGGAACATAGTATCCCGGCCTTGGTTGTGTCCCCAGAAGCAACACAATCCAGGAGGATTTCATGACCAAGATTTTTGCAAGCGCACTCGCCCTGACCGTAGCAACCACCGGTGCATGGGCTGCAAGCCATACATCCGGCGAAATGACGACAGACACTGCCTCTGCTGAGATGCTCCAGACCTCAATGGCAGACAGCATGTCGTTGGATGACCCGGCTAACCTGATCCGCACCCGCGACATCACAGGTGGGACGATCTACACCACGAATGCCGCCAATGACGAAGGCTGGTCGATGGGCACGATCCACACCGAAATCGGCGCCGACTGGAACGATATTGGTGAAATCGAGGACATCGTTTTGAACAAGAGCGGCCAGATGATCGGCATCGTTGCCGAAGTTGGCGGGTTCCTTGATATCGCGGACAAGCACGTGATGATCCCGGTGTCCGACGTCAACCTCGTTGCCGTGGACGATCGAAGCTATGCCTTCGTGACAAAGTTTAGTGAAGAAGAGCTGGAGCAGCTGGAAACGGTCGACGAAGGTTTCTGGAACTGAAGCTGTGTGCCTTATTAAAAAAGAGAGAGGGCCAATCGGCCCTCTTTCTTGTACTCAGGCGCGTTCGATCAGGACAGACCCCACCGAATACCCCGCCCCGAATGAGCAAATCACACCCCGGTCCCCGGGGACCATGTCATCCGAGTATTTCGAAAAGGCGATGATCGACCCGGCCGATGACGTGTTGGCATAATCCTGAAGGATGTTCGGTTGTTCGCCTTCTTCGGGGGGGCGACCCAAGACTTTCTTGCCAATGAAATCATTCATGGTTTTGTTCGCCTGATGCAGCCAAAGGCGTTTCAGGCTGTCCGCGCTCCAGCCTTCATCCTGCATATGCCCCAAGATATGAGCCGAGACCATCGGCAGCACTTCCTTGAACACCTTGCGGCCGTTCTGCATGAATTGCATGTCCCGCCGATCTTCCATCTGGTCTCGCGTACGGCGCAAAAAGCCATTGTTGTTGCGGATGTTGTTGGAAAACTCGGTCGCGCAACGTGTGCCATGAATGGTGAAATGCGCGCCCTTGGCGTTGGCATCGGGTTCGATCACGACCGCAGTGGCCACATCACCAAAGATGAAGTGACAATCACGGTCGCGCCATTCCAGATGTGCGGAACAGATCTCTGGGTTCACGACGATCGCGCATTTGACCGACCCAGACCGCACCATGTCAGCCGCCGCCTGAATGCCAAACGTGGCCGAAGAACAGGCAACGTTCATGTCAAAGGCAAAGCCTCCTGCGCCAATCAGGCTTTGAATTTCGACCGCCACCGCGGGATAGGCACGTTCGAGGTTCGACGCGGCACAAATCACGAGATCGACGTCGGACGCCTCGCGCCCAGACTGCGCTAATGCCTTGGTGATCGCATCGACCGCCATCTCGGCCATGATCGATGGCTCCTCATCCGAGCGCGCCCGCAAGTGCGGAAACATGCGGTTGGGGTCGAGAACACCTGTTTTGTCCATCACGTAGCGCTGTTCGATCCCCGACGCCGAGACGATGAAGTCCGTGCTGGAATGTGGCATCGCTTCTATCTCGCCCGCAGCAATCGCGTCGGCGTTTTCGGCATTGATCCGATCAGCGTAAGCGTTGAATGCCACCACGAGTTCATCATTGGTGATGATGTTGTCAGGCGTGAATACACCGCTTCCGGTGATAGCGGGTTGGATCATGGCACTGGTCCTTTTTGCGTGCAGGGACCAGACTGCACGCACGCGTCGGGGTCAAGTGCGACGCTGCGCGACTTCGGAACAATCATCCCAGAGAACGCGAAGTTTAAACCGCGTTGGGAAGGGGCTCACCATTGGCAAATGCAGTCGCATTGTCGACCGCCATCAGCCCCATAGCCGTTCGAACCTCAAGTGCGGCCGTGCCCAGATGCGGCAGAAGCGTGACGTTCTCCATGTCGATCAGCGCCTGCGGCACCTTGGGTTCGAATTCGTAAACATCGAGCCCTGCACCCGCGATCTGGCCGTTCGACAAGGCAGCGATCAGATCAGTCTCATTCACAACATCCCCGCGGGCAATGTTCACCACATGCGCATGAGGTTGCATGGCGTTCAGGACTGACGCGTTAATAAGGTGATGGGTCTCTACTCCGCCGGGCACTGCGACGACCAGCACATCCACCTGCGCGGCAAGGTCCGTCAATTCAGCCACCTGTTCCGCAGGGAATGACACGTCTTTCGGGGATCGGTTGTAAAATTTGACTGACATGCCAAAGCCAAAATGTGCCCGCTGAGCGATGGCCTGACCGATGCGGCCCATACCAACAACACCCAACGTCTTGCCAGACATATGCAGCCCCAAAAGCTGCGTCGGATGCCAGCCTTCCCACTGTCCCGCCCGAACCATGCGTTCGCCCTCACCCGCGCGACGGCAGGTCATCAGCATCAGGGTCAGTGCGATATCGGCGGTGGCGTCAGTCACCGCCCCGGGGGTGTTGGTGACATCAATCCCGGCGGCCCGCGCCGCGCGCGCGTCGATGTGGTTGTACCCCACTCCGAAATTCGCCAGCAGCTTGGTGCGTTTCTCAGGCACCGCGGCAAAGATGTCAGCGCTGTAGGCATCGCCCAATGTGGGCAGAACCACATCGTAGTCGGTCAAACTTTGAAGAAGC
The DNA here is from genome assembly GCA_947503115.1 of uncultured Marivita sp. GTDB lineage: Bacteria > Pseudomonadota > Alphaproteobacteria > Rhodobacterales > Rhodobacteraceae > Marivita. The sequence continues at coordinate 23,654 of CANNCS010000033.1, read as the reverse complement.
TCTTCACGGCTTAGCGGCGCGGTATTGTCGCGCACCGTTACGTCGAACACGTCCCGCGCCTTGGACAGCACCGGATCAGGAAGTTTGCGGGTGATCAGTAGTTTCAGCACAGGCGCGCTCCGTTCGGGGTGTCTTTGTCAGGTACAGCCAAGACAATCGCCTCACCCGCGTCATAAAAACCTAGAACCAGCGCCTCGGACATGAAGGGCCCAATCTGGCGGGGTGGGAAATTGACAACACCCATCACTTTCTTTCCGACCAGCGTACCTGGGTCATAATGCACGGTGATCTGGGCCGAAGACTTCTTGACGCCGATTTCGCCGCCGTAGTCGACCCACAGTTTAATCGCAGGTTTACGCGCTTCGGGAAACGATTCGGCTTGAATGACGGTGCCCACGCGAATGTCCACCTTCATAAAATCGTCGAACGTGATCTGATCAACCATTTGCCAACTCCTTGGACCGCTTCGTCGCGGCATCGATGGTTTTGGCGATTAGCGGCGGCAAACCTGCTTCTTCGTCCATCAGCACGTTCAGTCCCGCCTGCGTGGTACCGTTGGGGCTGGTCACGTTGACGCGCAACTGGCTCGGGGTCTCATCAGCCTGCATCGCCAAAGTACCAGAACCGGCCACGGTGGCCTTGGCCAATGTCATCGCCAATTCAGGGTCCAGCCCCTGCGCTTCACCGGCGCGAGCCAGGCATTCGATCATATGAAACACATACGCCGGTCCAGACCCACTAAGACCGGTGACTGCATCCATCTGATCTTCGGTTTCAAGGCGTACGGTCTGACCAATGGCTGACAGCAGCGTTTCCGCCATCTGCAACTGCGCCTCGGTCACCTTGGCATTGCCGATGATCGCCGTAATGCCCTGCTTTACAGCAGCGGGCGTGTTTGGGATTGACCGGATCACCGGCGTCTTGTCGCCCAGCATCTCTTCGAAAGTGGCAATGGTGATACCCGCGGCAACCGACAGGAAAGTGGTGTCACCGTTGCCCAGCCGCGCCAGTGTTGGCAACGCGTCGCGCATGATCTGAGGCTTAACCGCAACCAGCACGATGGCCGGGTTGTCCGGCAAATCCGCATTCAGATGTACGCCTTGTGCCAGCACCCAATCTGACGGGTTCGGGTCGGTCACCCAGACCGCGTTTGCGGGCAGCCCTCCAGCCAACCAACCTTCGAGCATGGCCGAGCCCATCTTGCCACAGCCCAAAAGAACAAGCCCACGCTTGGCGATATCGGAATTCTGCATGAAGCCCCCCACGTTTTATTGCGTCGGGGGCAAGTGTTACGCGCGGCCGTAGGCCTCTGCAATGGCGACCTGAAGCGCATCTTTCGGAGCACGATTGCCCCAGACGACCAGTTGGAACGCGGGGTAATAGCGTTCAGCACTCATGACGGCGCAATTGATCATCGTATCGATCTGTTCGGCACTGGCAACATTTCCACCTGCCAGAACCAGACCGTAGCGATAGACCATCAGCTTGGCATCGGCCCAGTAGGAAAATGCGCCGGCCCAACACTGATCATTGACCAAGTTCAGGCTCTCGAACAGCGCCGGCATCCGGTCTGCGGGTGGTTCCATGTCAAAAGTGCAAATCAGGCGAAGCGTTTCATCATAAGGGGACCATGCCAGCGTGATCGAATAGGTCCGCCATTGCCCTTCGACTGCCATCGCAATCTGGTCTTCCGCAATGCGATCGAAATCCCAGTCATGATGCTCGGCGATGTGTTCAACGATATCAATCGGGTGGATGTCATCTTCAAGATACTGCTCGGACAGGGCCATAATGCCGCCTCCTGTTGCCTGTGCGGAAAGGCGGGCTTAACCCTACCTTTCGATGCCTGCTCTAGGGGCTGCGTAAATTTGCTATTCCCCCTACAACATATGCTGCATGCCAAGAGCGGTCGCGTAAAGCGATAATTCCCTGACAAACGCAATAAGTTGTGGAGAAGTCTATCCGATGTGGTGAGCGCGTATAGTGCCACAACCTGTGGATAAAATCACAAAAAAATTGCGCGATGCACAGTTGCAAGCGCAACTGCGCTGCGACCGCACCATACAAGTGGCTTTATGGGCCATTCCAACCCAACACCACTGCTGTTCAAAAATTATGCAGGATCATGCGGAGCACGCACCCGGCCTACTTCTCTGTTTCCCAAATACCTCGTGGGCGTCGCCCATCGGGCGACGGGGGCAGCGCCCCTACTTTTTCGGCACGAAAAAGGACGATGCGTGATCGCATCGTCCCTTATCGGATTGGCGCAGCCAATTCGAAACTGGCTTCAGTTCAAAGACGCCATGAAGTCGTTCACCTCTGTAAGCGAGATGTACTTCTGCTCTTCGATACCGCCCTCGGAAAAGGTCCACGTCACTGCCGGAGCAGACACGTCACCGTTCTTGTCGAACTGCACGTTACCCGTCGCGCCCTGATAGGACACGGTTCCACCACCGTCGAGCACCTCTTTCGCCATGCTGAAACCGGCCGCATCGGCGGTGACGGGTGTTCCATTGGAGTCAGTGATAGACGCCACCTTGGCGGCAATGTCGGCGCCAGTGGCGTCCTTGCCCGCCGCATGCATTGCCATAAGGGCGATCATGGTGGCGTCATAGCTGTTGGCTAGACCGGGGCCGTTCGGCGGACCATCGAACTTTGCGGTATACGCCGTGACAAAGGCATCCGCAGATTCGGTGCGCGGTGAAGCAGTGTCGGTACCGGTGAAATTGCCAAGGAACTGCATCCCGACATTGTCACGGAATTCGTCCGACTTGAGCGCATTGGCGGCGATCATGTTCTGCGACCCGCCCAACGAAATCCATTCCCGCACGACCTGCGTACCTTCTTTGGGATAAAGCGCCATGTAGATCGCTTCAGGATTACCCTTGAGCGCCTCGGTCACTTCGGCCCGGAACGACGCCTGCCCGTCATTGATCGCAATAGTCGCGGTCACATCGATGCCCAGCGCTTTGAGGTCATCGGCAACCAGTCCGCCGATATCTTGCCCCCAGTCGTCGTTCTTGTAGAACACAGCCACCGACTTGTAGCCCGCGTCACGGGCCACCATGGCTCCGACCGCCGCCTGCACGCCAGATGTGGCGAAGGTGCGGTAGAAGAGACCGTTGGTTTTGCCCTCTTCGGCCAGACGAGTAAAGGCGGTGGACGAGGAACAGCAGGACATCTGCATTACACCTGCGGGCACCGTGACCGAAGTCAGGATCGGCATGGATACACCCGACGATACCGCCCCCAACAACAGTTGGACACCATCCAAATCGACCAGCGCCTTTGCAGCGTCAACGCCGACCTTGGGGTCGACCTGCGTGTCGCGCAGAACCATTTCCATCTGACAGCCCGCGACGCCGCCTGCTTCGTTGGCGATATCCACGGCATACTGTGCGGTGGCAGCGATGGGCTTGCCCCAATCGACCGAGGTTGGCAGGACCGCGCCGATTTTGGTTGTGCAATCCTGTGCTGCGGCGTCCGTTCCAAAGCTGGCAAAGCCAGCAGCAAAGCCCAGTGCGAGGGCCGAGGTCTTAAGTCCGTTCATTCCGTAACTCCCTACTGTTCATTTATTGGATCGTGCCGATTGCGACACGACCAGTCTTTCCGGGAAGATCCCCTGCGGTCGCCACAGCAGCATTCCCACAATCACAAAGCCGATCAGCACGAATTGGATCGACCCGGTATACAGTTGCACCTCCAGCGGAGCGAAGCGCGACAGCGCCCAACCGCTGGCAGTCCATGCGGCCCAGATCAGGAACGTGCCCATCACCGCGCCCTTGTTGTTGCCCGCGCCGCCGACGATCAGCATCGCCCAGATCTGGAAGGTGAGGATCGGAAGCACGTCTTGTGGAGAGATGAAGGCATAAAAAGTGGCGTAGAGTCCACCGGCAAGGCCCATGACCACCGATCCTGCAACAAAGGACGTGAGACGGATGCGGGACGGAGATTTGCCCAGTGACTGCGCGGCCATCTCATCTTCCCGGATGGCTCGAAGGAGCCGCCCGAACGGAGATTTGATCAGCCGCTCTAGGAACAGGTAGGTGGCAATCAGAAGGATCAGCACAAAGCCAAAGAACACGAGGTTGTAAGTGAACCCGGCTCCAAGCGCCTCGCGAAGGGGGCGTTCGAACCCGCGAATACCTTGTGCGCCTCCTAAAGCGTTGGTGTTGCGCATCATCGTCTCGAAGGCGACAGCGACGCCGAAAGTGGCAATGGCGAGGTAGTCATGCCTAAGTCGGATCGTCAGCAACCCCACGATCCAAGCAACACCTCCGGCACAGACCATACCCCCTATTAGGGCCAGCAAGTACGGCAGGCCGAACCCACCCAACTGTCCGGCTTGCGGCGTGCCGCCAAGAATCAGGGTGCCATAGGCCCCCGCCCCGAAGAAGGCGACAACCCCGCCGTTGAACAGACCCGTGTTGCCCCATTGCAGGTTCAGCCCCAGCACCGCAATCGACAGGATCGACGCTACGGTGGCAAAGAACACGAGGTATGAGATGACACCGATCATGTACGTTCCTCCCCGAACAGCCCGTGCGGACGCAGGATCAGCACTGCAAGTATGATGAGAAACGGAACCGCCGGGCTATAGCCCGAGGGTAGGATCACAAGCGCGAGGTTGGACGCGAGGCCGACTAGGAAACCGCCAAGGACCGCGCCATAGATGCTGCCGATGCCGCCGACGATGGTCGCGGCAAAGATCGGCAGGACCAGGTCACGGCCAAGCACGGGGCTGATCTGGTTGGTCAGGCCATAGAAAACACCTGCGGCCGCTGCCAGTCCGCCGCCGATAAGCCAGATCAGAACGATCATGCGACTTAGGTTGATGCCTGACACCTGCGCCAGCGTCGGGTTTTCAGCCACGGCGCGCAGGCTGTAACCGAAAGTCGTTCGGGACAGGACGAGATGCAGGATGAACATGATCAGCAGCGCCGCAACCAGCGTGAAGACCTGATCCGGCTTGATCAGCAGGAACGGGTCGCGGCTGACCACGATGGCGAAGACGATATCCTGCGAATAGAGCTTGGGGTTCAGGCCGAAGATCAAGCCAAGGATATTGCGGATGATCATGGCGACGCCGAAGGACGCAAAGACCATCGACAGCTCGCCCCCCTTGGCGCGAACGCGCTTGAACACCAGTCTGTCTATGGCCACCGCCGACAGACCTGTCAGCCCCATCGAGATCAATAACGCCAAAGTCAGCGACCATGTGAGACTGAGAGGCGGGATCGCCTCGGCCAGGGCCGGATGAATCGCGCCGAAGAGGCCGTCGAATACCAAAGCGGCATAGGCGCCGATGGACAGCAGTTCAGCATGCGAGAAATTGGCAAACCGCAGCATGTGCATCGCCATCGTCAGCCCAATCGCCCCCAGCGAGAGGATAGACCCGACCAGCACTCCGTCTACGAGGTTCTGGATCATGTCGGTGTCACCCGTTTGCCGCCAAGGTAGATTTGTCCGACCACCGGATCGTTCAGCAGTTCCTCCGCCGCGCCATCAACCTGATTGCGACCATCCGCGAGGATATAGCAATGGTCCGCTAGTCGCAGCGCCTGTTTGACGTTCTGTTCAACCAGCAGGATCGTCACGCCTTGTTCGGTCAGGGCACGGGCGTATTCAAGCACCTCTTGCGCCGCCTTGGGGGACAGTCCGGCAGAGGGTTCGTCCATCAGGATGACACTCGGGTTGATCGCCAGCGCCATCGCCACGGCAAGGAATTGACGCTGCCCACCGGACAGCGCCCCCGCCTTTTCCGTCTGTTTGTCGGCCAAAGCCGGAAACTGCGCGAATAGCGCATCACGTCTCGATACCGCCTCTTTGCCAGCGTTGCGCAGCACGAGGTCGAGATTCTGTCGGATGGTCAGAGACCGGAAGATGTTGTCTGACTGGGGCACATAGGCCACGCCTAACGCGCCCATGCCGTCGGGGCGCGGGTTGGTGATCTCGCCTCCGTGAAGGTGGACTGCGCCACCAGAAACCGGAACCAGACCCGCAATGGCCTTGATCAGCGTGGATTTGCCTGCGCCGTTGGGGCCGATGATAACCGTCACCTTGGCCGTTTCGGCGGTCAGGGACACGCCTTTGAGGATCGGCAGGTCGGGAATATATCCCGCGACGATATTCCGTGCGACAAGGGCCGTCATCCGACCTGCGCCCCAAGATAGGCATCCAGCAGAACGGGGTTGTTTTGTGCCTCTTCGGCGGTGCCTTCAAACACCTTGCGACCCTCGGCCAGTGCAATTACCGGGTCGCAATGCTGCATGACGAAATCCATGTCGTGTTCGATGATGACAAAGGTCTTGCCGTCGCGGTTCAGCTCTTCGATCTTTTCGATCAACGTTCGTGTCAGGCTTGGGTTTACCCCGGCAGCGGGTTCGTCGAGCAGGATCAGTTTCGGATCGCCCATCAGAATGCGAGCGAGTTCCAGCAGCTTCATTTGCCCGCCCGAGATTTGCCCTGCCGCCTGATCGGCCAATGGGGCGAGGGTGACGAAATCGAGCACCTCCATTGCGCGTTTGCGAATAGCGACTTCCTGATCGCGCATTTTGGTGGCGCCAAAGAACGGACCCCAAAGCCGTTCGCCTACCTGCGCCATCGGAGCCAGCATGACGTTTTCCAGAACACTCATCTTTGCGAAGGGGCGTGGGATCTGGAAGGTGCGGCCAAGGCCAAGGCTGAACAGGGCGTCGGGGGCGAACCCGGTCACGTCCTGACCGTCGAGAAGCACCGTGCCGCTGGTCGGCTTCAGCATACCGGTCAGCACGTTGAAAAGCGTCGTCTTGCCCGCGCCGTTGGGGCCAATCAGGCCCGTGATCGTCCCCGCCCGGATGTCGAGCGATACGTCATAGACAGCGCGGAATTCGCCGAAGGTCTTTCCGACGTTGCGGATGCTGAGGATCGGATCAGCCATTGGCGCCATGCACAGCATCGTTCGGGTCGGCGTTCAGGTTGTATTTCATGATCCGGCCATGGCGGCCGGACCGGTCACGTTCGAGCGAATAGACATCGCCCCTGGGTCCCTTTGCCTGATCCAGCACCGCATTCAGCGTCGCGTGATCCTCGGCATCCAGCGCAAAAGCAAAAGTCTGAAGCGTCTGCGGCAGATGCCGCGCATAGCGCGCGCCGACAATTCCGGCAGCGACCTGTGGCTGGTCCAGCACCCAACGGGTAGCAACAGCAGAAAGCGAGACCCCGTGTTTGTCGCCCACAGCTTTCAATGCATTGAGCAAGTCTTGAAATCTGCCCCAAGGACCGAATTCATCGATGATGAGCCGATACTTGATCAGGCTGCGGTTCTCGAATTGGAAACCGGGGTCGGGTTCACCCAGCCATTTTTCGGTGAGGAAACCACCCGCCAAAGTACCGTAGCATATCAACATCACGTCATTCTGCGCTGCCCAGTCGGCCAGCCCGTTGGCCGGGCGGCGGTCTAGGACAGAATACTGCACCTGAGCTGAGGCCATATCGAACCCGGCATCGACAAAGGGCTGCATTGCCTGCCTGTCCCAATTGGTCGTGCCGAGATTCTTGATCTTGCCCTCTTTGCGCAAATCTTTCAGCACATCGAGCGCTTCGACTGCGTTGCCGATATTCAGATCCCACCAAAAGAACTGCACCAGATCAAGCTGGTCGATCTTCAAACGCTGGAGGGAGCGATCGACAATGGCGGTGACCTCGTCGGGCCGCAGATCGTCAAGACGGGTCAGGTCGGGCACCAGTTTGGTATGGACGCAAACCCGATCCGCCACCGATGCGCCACGCCGCGCCCGTAGGTCAGCGATGAAATCACCGATCATCTCTTCCACGCCGGTGTAGATGTCGGCGCAGTCGAAGGTGAAAAGCCCCGCATCGACAAAGGCTTCCATATCGCGGATCGCCTGTGCGCGGTCCACCGGCCCATGGTCCCCCGCCAATTGCCAACCGCCGCGAATGACTCGGCTGATGTTGTGGCCGGGGCGCAAGTCGATGGTTTCGACGCTCATGTCTCGTCTTTCCAGTAAGGGGTGCCGCGCTGGTCCGGCAGTCCGGTGGTTTCGGAATGGCGGAACGTGCGCTTGGCCATCCGTGTCACCCGAAACCGACCGCCGCAATTTGGGTCGGGGCAGGCGATCTCGGCATCTGTAGACATCCAGTCATGGGCCGCAGTCGGGCGTTGTTTTGCGGGAAGCAGAGGCAATAGAGCGGCGAGCGCGTACATCGACACTTTTTGCTGGCTGTCGAAGATCAGCAATTCGCCTTCGACGCGGAAGCTTTCGCCCTCGACATGGCGGCACACGGATGTCCGGTCGCCCACCACTGTTTCGACGCGCAAATCGTAAAGCCAGAAATCATCCGCGTCCTGCGCCGCGCTCATCTTTCCCCGAATGCGCGGTTTCGCGCGATTGTTCCCTGTTATTGTTCGTATGGTTGCGGGGATCTTTCGGGCTTGTCAAACGGGTTCGGGGCGGCAACTCATGGGGCGACAGCCGAAAAGGACCGATCTTGTGACCCAACCCGACACTATCGCCCTGAGTGACCGCCTGACGATCCGCCGTGCGCTGGTCGGGCTTTGGCAGGTGGCCGATATTGAGAAAGACGGCGACCTCATCGACCCGGAAGTCGGCGCAGATTATCTTGCCGCCTATGCCGATGCCGGGTTCGACAGTTTCGACATGGCAGACCACTATGGCACATCAGAGCTGATTACCGGGGCGCTGCTGAAGCGTGGAATTCAGGCGACAGTCGGCACGAAATGGTGCCCGGTGCCTGGCCCAATGACGGCAGACGTGGTCCGAGCCGGGGTACAGGAACGGTTGGACCGGCTCGGCGTGGAACGGGTCGATCTGCTACAATTCCATTGGTGGAGCTTCGAGCATCCCGCATGGCTCGACGCGTTGCATGAGATGGCCAAGCTACGCGAAGAAGGGCTGATCGGAGAAATCGGTCTGACCAATTTCGATGCAGCACATCTGCATCTGGCGCTGGCCGATGGCATCCCGGTTGTCAGCAATCAGGTGCCGTGTTCGTTGCTGGATCGCCGCGCGACGGGTGCCCTGTCAGAGGTTTGTGCCGCATGGGGCGTCAAGCTCGTGTGCTATGGCACATTGCAGGGCGGGTTTCTGTCCGAGAAATGGTTGGGCAAGCCGGAACCGGCCGAGATCACCGACTGGAGCAAGATGAAGTACAAGCGCTTTATCGACCATGCCGGGGGCTGGGACGCGTATCAAACGGTGTTGCAGGCGGCTGCAGATGTGGCGGCCAAGCATGGCGTGTCGATTGCCAATGTCGCCACACGTTGGGTGCTGGAGAATGAAGCCGTTGCCGGGGTCATCATCGGCGCGCGTCTGGGTGAGGCGCGGCATACGGACGATAACCTCAAGCTATTCCAATTCGCGCTGGACAAAGAGGACCACACCCGCCTGAATGAAGCTTTCGCCGTGACCACACCCCTTCCCGGCGATTGTGGCGACGAATACCGCAAACCGCCATTCCTGACAGCGAGTGGTGATCTTAGCCATCACCTCGACACAATGCCCAGCGCCATGACCGTAGAGGATGTTCCGAACCGCCCCGATGAAAAGCGCGTCCTTTCGGGCAGCGAGTGGGAAGACATTGCTGGCTACTGCCGCGCACATCGGATCGCAGATCGCATCTTTATGTCAGGCACGACGGCGACTGCGGGTATTGATCGGGCGGTGGCCCCAAAGGATGCAGGCGCGCAGACGACCTATGTCTTGGACAAGATCAGCGCGGCTCTTACCGCGCTTGGATCAAGCATGGAGGACGTTGTCCGCACGCGTGTCTTCATGAGCGAAGCTGAAGATGTGGTCGCCGTGTCCAAAGCGCATGGGCGCATCTTTGGCGACATCAAACCGGCAAATACCCTGTTCCAGATCGGTCAGTTGATCGGCGACTACAAGGTAGAGATCGAGGCCGAAGCGATTGTCCGGCCCCGAAGCTAAGAATTATTTTTTGTCCGCTTCCAAAGCGTCCAGACGGGCTTTGAGCATTTCGTTCTCTTCGCGCGCTTTCATCGCCATCGCGCGGACAGCGTCAAATTCTTCGCGTGTGACGAAATCGCGATCCGCCAGCCAACGATCGACCAGCGACTTCATCGCGGTCTCAGCTTCGTCTTTCGCACCTTGAGCCACGCCCATGGCGTTGGTCATCAATTGCGAAAGGTCTTCGAATACCTTGTTACGGGTTTGCATGTCTGCCTCCGGCGTTTGCTTGAACTCTATATGGTCCTCACACCCACGCGGCACAAGGTTGACTTCGACGCAGAGCGATGAACATCTGCGCGCATGTCCACGGGTCTGCCTTTTCCGAATGTCTCGCCAGAGCTGTTTTCGATCTCGATCTTCGGGATGGAATTTGCGCTGCGTTGGTATGCGCTGGCCTATATCGCGGGCATCCTGATCGGGTGGCGGATTGCCGTGGCTGCGGTGAAGCGTCCGATACTTTGGGCCGAGAACGCCCCCCCAATGCGCCCCGAACAAGTTGAGGAGTTGCTCACGTGGGTGATCCTTGGGGTCATTCTGGGCGGGCGGCTTGGCTTCGTACTGTTTTATCAGCCAGCTTATTATTTGCAGAATCCGTCAGAAATCATTGCGGTTTGGCAAGGTGGTATGGCCTTCCATGGCGGCTTGATCGGGGTAATCGTAGCCGCATTGATTTATTGCCTGAAGGAAGGTCTTCCCTTGCGACAAACGGCGGACATGATGGCTCTTGCCACGCCGCCGGGTCTATTGCTGGGCCGTGTCGCCAATTTTATCAATGCAGAGCTTTGGGGCCGCCCAACTGATCTCCCATGGGGCGTGCAGTTCCCCGGACAGGCCGCACAAGCCTGCGGTCAAGCAATCAGCGAAATATGCGCGCGGCATCCGTCGCAGCTTTACGAAGCGCTGATGGAAGGTTTTTTGCTGGGGGTTGTTTTGCTTTGGCTGGCCTTCCGTCGGGGGGCACTCAAAGTGCCCGGACAAATTTTTGGTTTGTTTATCGGAGGCTATGGCGCGGCGCGTTTCCTTGTGGAATTCGTGCGCCAGCCTGATGCGCAGTTTGTCTCAGTTGGCAACCCGCTCGGACTCGCATGGCATGTCGGTGGACATGGCCTGACCATGGGGCAAATACTATCCCTCCCGATGATTGCCATCGGCTTGTATCTCTGGATATCCGCACGCCGCGCCGGAAACCTGCGCAACACATGACCGAGCTTGCCAAAATCCTACGCCGGCAAATCGAGGCAACCGGGCCAATCACCTTGGCCGACTACATGAGCGCCTGCCTGCTTCACCCAAAACACGGTTATTACACCACACAAGATGCCCTGGGCGTGGATGGTGATTTCACCACAGCCCCTGAGATCAGCCAGATGTTCGGTGAACTCATCGGACTATGCGTTGCGCAATCATGGATGGATCAAGGTGCGCCTGATCGATTTGCATTGGTCGAACTGGGGCCAGGGCGTGGAACGCTGATCGCGGATATCCTGCGGGCAACAATGCAGGTGCCCGGGTTTCAAGCAGCGGCGGATCTGCATCTTGTCGAGGCATCAGACCGTATGCGCCAGTTACAGGCGGCGGCCCTGCCCGCGCATCACCCGACATGGCATGACACAGTCGAAACGCTGCCCGAAGACATACCTGTCTACGTCATTGCCAACGAATTCTTCGATGCACTACCCATTCGCCAGTTCCAACGCGACCCAAAAGGCTGGCGTGAAGTGATGGTTGGGATTGCAGAGGACGGCTCTTTGCAACGAGGGTTGAGCGACGCTGCACCGATTGATGCGTTGAACAGCCGTCTGGAAGACACCGAGCCCGGCGCCCTGATAGAGACCTGTGCGCACGGCTCTGCTGTGGTTGATGCAATTGCACGTCGCATTGCGCGATTCGGGGGAATGGCACTGTTTGTGGACTACGGCGGCTGGCATTCTGACGGGGACACTTTTCAAGCCGTGCGCGGGCATCGTCCAGTCGGCCCGTTTGACGAACCCGGATGTGCCGACCTGACGGCTCATGTCGATTTCGAAGCGCTCGCAAGGGCGGCGCTGATTGTGGGCTGCGCCGTCAGTCAATTCACCAACCAAGGTGTTTTCCTTGAGCGGCTGGGCATCACGCCCCGCGCGCAGAGTTTGGCCAAGGGTCTGACCGGCGACGCGCTCACCACCCATGTCGCCGCACATCGACGGTTGACCCATCCCGATGAAATGGGTTCCTTGTTCAAAGTGCTGGGGCTGTACCCAGCGAGCGAGTCGCCGCCGCCCGGACTGGATCCATGACACTGGAAATCATCACATCAGATAGCCTGAGCCCTTTGCGCCACGGGTTCTTTACCCGGCGGGGAGGGGCATCGTCCGGTGTTTTCGCAGGACTGAACTGTGGCGCCGGATCGTCTGACCAATCCGAAATCGTTGCTATCAATCGCGCCCGTGTTGCGGATGCGATGGATGTTCCCGATGAACAGCTGGTAGGCGTTCACCAAGTACACTCTGCCAAGGTAGAAGTTGTGGACGGGCCGTTGGGCTTTGCGAAACCGCAGGCCGATGCGATGGTCACAAAGACGCCCGGAATCGCACTGGGCGTGCTGACGGCGGATTGTCAGCCTGTGCTTTTTGCCGATCATGATGCCGGTGTGGTCGGTGCCGCACATGCTGGATGGCGCGGTGCGCTTGACGGAGTATTGGAAGCGACGATCGACGCGATGATCGCGCTAGGTGCGACACGCGACACAATCAAAGCCGCGATCGGACCCAGCATCAGCCAACGCGCCTATGAGGTTGGGCCTGAATTTCTGGATACGTTCCTAGCTGAAGACCCCCAATATGCGCGATTCTTCGTCAACGGTGTTGAGGACAAGTTCCACTTCGATCTGCCAGGCTTTGGTCTTTACAAGTTGCGCAGTGCCGGGGTGGACGCTGAATGGACACGGCACTGTACATATTCTGACGCAGATCGCTTTTATTCCTACCGTCGCACGACCCATGCGCGCGAGGCAGATTACGGCCGTTTGATTTCCGTAATCCGGCTCTGAACGACACCTGCGTCTTGGGCGCACTGCCCAAATCAATCACAGGAATACACCGGGATTGTCCACGTTTGGTCACAAACGCGCCCAATTGCGCGGGTTATTTAGGATCAAGAAACAACGGAACACCACCGGAGCAGTCCAATGTCGCGCACTTCGAAATTCATCGCCTCTGTCGTTGCAACCTCGAAAGAGGACATGCCCGCTCTTCCCTTTCAGCGCGGCGCGGCCCGCAAAGCCATGTTCGATCGGATCAAGGCCGAGGCTACAAACCAACCAGCGCGCAAACGCGCTTGATGAAGAACTGAAGAACAGCGTACGCCACGCTCCCCCAATTGTGGCGGTGCTGTTCCCAACACCACAACAATCCCCCCATAGTTAGAAAATTGGCCGCAGTCCTGCGGCCAATTTTCGTTGTTTTTTGACGAATCAAACACAACTGAGCCATTTTCAGGCAATCGAAATTGCACCGTCCTTCTGGTGTTGTTGGTGGGGGCCAACGCGGATGTGACCTTACGAAAAAGGTTTCACATGGCTCAGACCTCAACCAATCGCCCAGCGACGGCAGACTTCAATGCCTACGCAGTTTCCACTGACAGAGTTGCCACGTTCGACGGGCAGCCTCGAAGCGATGCTCCTCTCACACGCACAATCGAGGCTGCCTCACTGTTGTTGGATCAGTCCGTATCCAAAGCAAGTTTCACTGTGCCTGCATCGTCCACCTTCGAAGCCTGTGCATCTGCGTTTGCGCGCGGCACGCTGATCTCAACCGTCATGGGACCGATCGCCGTCGAAGACCTGATCCCCGGGGATCTTGTTGAAACTCATCGTGGACCCCAGCCCGTCGTCTGGATAGGCAGCACTCCATACCTGCCTGATTTCGGCGGAGACTCCACCTCTCTGACCCATTTGCTCCGTGTTCCGGGAGTCGGCATAGACCAAGGCGATCTTTTGCTTGGTCCCGCCGCCCGACTGGTGATCCGTAAGGACCGCTTTAGCGATCTTTTGAATTGTGATGCCGTTCTGGCCCCGGCAACTGACTATATCGATGGCGACCGGGTGTTGCGCATCACACCTCCTAGTCCCGTTCAACTTTACCACTTCGCGTTGCAGCGTCACGGTATCATTCGGGCCAACGGACACGAATTGGAAAGCTACCATCCAGGGCGAATTTCAGCCGCGGAAATAGGAACATCCGTGCGTGAAATGTTGCATTCGATGTTCTCAAACTTGGAGAATCTCGAAGCGTTCGGCGATCTGGCATTCCCGCGCACAACACGCGACATCATCGAGACATTGCGAGTCGCATAACCACGCGCCGAACAGGCTCTTGGTCAGACGGTATCCCCAAGTCGCGCTTCAAGCACGTCGAACGGGACGCCGGGTTCGTCTTTTGCGCCACGGATGACCAGCGACGTCTTGACACTCCCGACGTTCGGAGACGTTAACAAATCACCCGTCAGAAAGCTTTGGAACGTGCTGAGATCCGGAGCGACGCATTTGAGAATGAAGTCCACTTCTCCGTTCAACATGTGGCATTCACGAACAAGCGGCCAACTGCGGCAGCGATCTTCAAAAGCACGCAAGTCCGCTTCAGCTTGACTTTGTAGTCCAACCATTGCGAAGACCTGAACTTCAAAGCCCAATTCGCGGGGGTCAACTTCGGCGTGGTATCCTCGGATGAAGCCTTGCTCTTCCAAAGTGCGCACACGGCGCAAGCACGGCGGTGCAGAAATCCCCACCCGACGCGCCAACTCCACATTGGTCATGCGACCGTCTGCTTGAAGCTCTGCCAAAATCTTGCGATCAATTGGATCCAACCGATGTGACGGCATTCTAAGCACCCCTGCTTTTTCGGCATTATTATATCACCCGCAAGCAGTGCGCAATATTGTTTCAACGTCGCGCAACAATCTTAAACAATCGAATTGAAAAACGATCCAACGGGATCTCGCCTTGCATTGATTTGCGAACCGGGCAGCGGACGCATATATGCGAGAGACACAAGAGTCACTTACTGCTTTGATGCGAGGCTGCCCCCATGTCCGACACACGCCACACGAAGGTTTTGATCATCGGCTCCGGCCCGGCTGGCTATACCGCCGGTGTCTATGCGAGCCGCGCCATGCTTGAGCCAATCCTTGTTCAAGGCATGGAACCCGGAGGGCAGCTGACCACAACCACCGAAGTTGAAAACTGGCCCGGCGACACAGAGGTGCAGGGACCGGACTTGATGGTTCGCATGGAAGCCCATGCCCGTGCCATGGGGACCGAGATCATTGGCGACTTGATCACGTCGCTTGACCTATCCAAGCGTCCCTTCACAGCACAGTCCGACAGCGGCACCGTCTATACCGCTGACGCGCTGATCCTAGCGACTGGGGCACGCGCTAAATGGCTAGGCCTTCCATCGGAAGAGGCATTCAAGGGCTTTGGCGTATCGGCTTGTGCAACCTGCGATGGCTTCTTCTACAGAGGGCAGGAGATCGTCGTGATCGGCGGTGGCAACACCGCTGTCGAAGAGGCGCTGTTCCTGACAAATTTTGCATCCAAAGTCACGCTGATTCACCGCCGCGACGAATTGCGGGCAGAAAAGATCCTGCAGGATCGTTTGTTAAAGAATCCAAAGATCGAAACACTCTGGCACCACCAATTGGACGAGGTATTCGGTACGGACATGCCCAAAGGTGTTGAGGGTGTCCGCGTGAAACATGTGGATACCGGAGAGATAAAAGAGATCCCCTGCAAAGGCGTTTTTGTCGCCATCGGTCACGCACCCGCAAACGAACTGGTCAAAGATACGCTGGAAACCCATATGGGTGGCTATGTCGTAACAAAACCTGACAGCACCGAAACGTCGATCCCCGGCGTGTTCGCCGCCGGCGACCTGACTGACCATAAATATCGGCAAGCGGTCACTTCAGCTGGCATGGGCTGTATGGCCGCTTTGGAGGCCGAACGCTTTCTTGCCGAGCACGATGAGGATGCGGGCAAAAACGTGTCCGAACCTTTGGGTTATGGAGCGGAAGCGCCAGCGGCCGAATGAATGTGATGGAGGGTCGGACGTCATCGACCGACCCACATCCCTCTTTTTTTGATAGTTTCGGGTAAATCGTCGCGAAATCTGGCGCAAAGTCCGCACATCTTCCCGAATTGGCGGGCTGTGCGCCCTTGTCACTGGACTTCTGTCCCGAGGGAGGCGTAACCAGCCCGCAAATTTATACAGCGAGCATAACAAATGTATCCCCAAAACCTTGCCCCGATTACCGAACTCTATGTCTCTTATGACAGCGCGCAGAAGCTCAAGCTGGAGGCAGGCGACCTTGTCAGCCACGACCTGACACCGCGTCAGATTTGCGATCTAGAACTGTTGATGAACGGTGGTTTTAACCCCCTGAAAGGGTTTTTGGGCGAAGAAGATTACAACGGCGTCGTGGAAAACATGCGCTTGGTCGATGGGTCACTTTGGCCGATGCCGATCACACTGGACGTGTCAGAAGCATTCGCAGACAGCCTTGAGATTGGTCAGGACATTGCGTTGCGGGATCAGGAAGGCGTGATCCTTGGCACCATGACCGTCACCGACCGTTGGGTGCCGAACAAGGCCCGCGAGGCAGAGAAGGTGTTTGGTGCGGATGATGATGCACACCCGGCGGTCAACTACCTGCACAACCATGCAGGCAAGGTCTATCTTGGTGGCCCGGTCACGGGCATCCAGCAGCCTGTGCACTACGATTTCCGCGCTCGTCGCGACACGCCGAACGAACTTCGGGCCTATTTCCGCAAGCTGGGCTGGCGCAAGGTTGTCGCGTTCCAAACCCGCAATCCGCTACACCGTGCGCATCAGGAACTTACCTTCCGCGCCGCGAAAGAAGCGCAGGCCAACCTGCTGATCCATCCGGTTGTGGGCATGACCAAACCGGGCGACGTGGACCACTTCACCCGCGTGCGCTGCTACGAGGCCGTGCTGGACAAGTATCCGCAATCCACCACGACGATGAGTTTGCTGAACCTTGCCATGCGCATGGCTGGTCCGCGCGAAGCCGTTTGGCACGGCTTGATCCGTAAGAACCACGGCTGCACGCATTTCATCGTCGGACGTGATCACGCCGGACCGGGCAAAAACTCGGCGGGTGAGGACTTCTACGGGCCTTACGATGCACAGGAACTGTTCCGTGAACACCAGGATGAAATCGGCATCGAAATGGTCGACTTCAAACACATGGTCTATGTGCAGGAACGCGCACAGTACGAACCAATGGACGAAATCGCCGACAAGGACGACGTGACCATCCTCAACATTTCGGGCACCGAACTGCGCCGCCGCCTGGCCGAAGGTCTGGACATTCCCGAGTGGTTCTCGTTCCCGGAAGTCGTCACCGAACTGCGCAAGACCAAGCCGCCCCGCTCGCAACAGGGGTTCACAGTGTTCTTCACTGGGTTTTCAGGCTCGGGAAAATCAACCATTGCAAACGCGCTTATGGTCAAGCTGATGGAGATGGGTGGCCGTCCAGTGACCTTGTTGGACGGTGATATTGTTCGGAAGAACCTGTCCTCTGAGTTGGGCTTCAGCAAAGAACACCGCGATCTGAACATCCGCAGGATCGGCTATGTCGCGTCCGAGATCACCAAGAACGGCGGTATTGCGATCTGCGCTCCGATCGCACCCTATGCCTCGACACGTCGCGCGGTACGGGAGGACATCGAACAGTTTGGTGCGTTCATCGAAGTGCATGTGGCAACCAGCCTCGAAGAATGCGAACGCCGCGACCGCAAAGGGCTCTACAAGCTCGCGCGGGAAGGCAAGATCAAGGAATTCACCGGAATTTCCGACCCCTATGATGTGCCGGCAAGCCCGGAACTGCGTGTCGAGACAGAGAATGTCGAGGTCGACAACTGCGCGCATCAGGTCATCCTCAAGCTGGAAAGCCTTGGACTGATCGCTGGACAGTAAAAACTGAAGTAACAAGGGCCGGGACATCCCCGGCCCTTGTTCTTATTACACATTTTTTCTGGATTGGTCACACCGCGCGGTGCATCGTGTGACCCGTTATAGTCAGTCCTTATTAAGGTATTCTGCTGACATGTTTCTACGGTTGCTCTTTGCTCTTGTACTTATGGCACCGACGCTGGTTCTGGCGGACCGGTCTTGCGACACCAAATTTCAAAAGGTTTGTATTGAAACGGTGCGAACCGGAAACGCAATCGCGTTCTATGCAGAGAACCGATATCGGTTATTGCCCGTCACAATGAATATCGAACTTGAGCTGTTGAACCTCCACCGAACGGAAGGCGGCGCTGGACCGTTCGTATTGGGCGGAAACGAACGGGTCCACGTATTCACCCTGTCACAAAGACGGAAGTCAGAGTGGTCTTATCGCTACACATTTACTTGGAGCCGCGGCGACATCACCGCGCGACACGATGACAGCCACATTTACCGTCTACCGTTTGCGGATGGTAAAGCCTTTTCGGTCGGACAAAGCTGCAACGGCAACTTTACGCACACCGGACCGCATCGTTTTGCGGTGGATTTCAATATGCCGGAAGGTACCGCCATCCACGCAGCCCGGGATGGTGTTGTTGTGGACCTGAAAGAGAATTCGCGCAGCGGTGGCCCGGGTGAGCGATACAAAGATCAAGGAAACTATGTGGTCATACAACACGCCGACCGCACGTTGGCGCAGTATTTTCACCTACGTCCAGGCGGTGCGGAAGTAAGGCTGGGCGACAGAGTTCGGGCTGGAACGCGGATTGGCTATTCTGGCAATACAGGCCAGTCAACTGGCCCGCATCTGCATTTTGATGTGATCCGCGGCACGAAAACCGTTAAGAGCGAAACGCTGCCCTTTCGATTTATCACTGCACAAGGACCAGTGCGCTGCCCTCCAAGAGGAACCACACTTCGTGCCGTAAAATGATTGCTCTCAGTGCACCGTAACAGGCGCAAAATCATTTTGACGCGCCAGCATGAACGCCAGCTTGCGATCCTTCACCAGAGCAAGACGTTCGCCATCGGCACGGTGGACAGCGTAGATGGTTTTTGTATCACCGACCTCATCACGGACTTCATCCGGCAACTCGGCAACGTCCACCGGGCGCACGTAAACAAGGTTCGACTGATCTGCATCTTTGAAATCGAACGGCGTATTCATGGTCTACCCCTTCTTGATCTGAATTGTCTGAACCACGGTTTCGGGACGCAACAGTGTGAGATCGACATGCAGCAGCCCGTTTTCCATAATTGCCTCGCCGACTTCGACACCATCGGCCAGTACAAAGCTCCGCTGAAATTGGCGCGCCGCGATCCCACGATGCAGGAACACCCTCTCGGCGGTATCGTCATGTTGCCGCCCGCGTATGACAAGCTGTCTATCCTCAACGGTGATCGCCAAGTCTTGTTCCCGAAATCCTGCTACGGCAAGCGTAATCCGGTACGACCCTTCGGATGTCTGTTCAATGTTGAAAGGTGGGTAGCCTTCGTTGCCCGACTTCGCCGTGCGTTCAAGCAAACGCTCCAACTGTTCGAACCCAAGCAGATGGGGATACGACCCCAAGGTCAATTTCGTCATCGACACGTCCTTTACGCAAGCGACTGTGTTACTCCGGCCCCGTTTCGGCAACCGGTTTAAAAGAAATATGGGGGTGCGGCAGACAAGACGCAAGGGCTTTGCGGAATCGCAGAATAGCGGTATCTTCCGGATCTCAGCCACTTTTCGGGGACCACACAGCTTCATGAATGCTCCTACTGACCTGTCGATGAAAACTGACGATGTCCTCCGGGTCGAACTCGAGGTGTTCCGGCGCGAACACCGAGATTTGGACGAAGCCATTCGCGCCTTGCAGATGACCGGAACGGCGGATCAACTGACTTTGCAGCGCTTAAAGAAGAAGAAGTTGATGCTAAAAGACAAAATCGCGCTGATCGAAGACCGACTTTTGCCTGATATCATCGCCTGACTACTGGCCCGTGTTGCCCCCCGAACCGATCTGGCTATAGTGCGCGCTCCGAACACCTGAAGGGGCACAGCGCCATGTCAGAATCGATCAAAGTCGGCATTATCATGGGAAGCCAGTCAGACTGGCCAACGATGAAAGAAGCCGCTGAGATGCTGGATGCATTAAACGTGCCCTACGAGACAAAGATCGTGTCGGCGCATCGCACACCTGATCGGCTTTGGGACTACGGAAAAACGGCCGTTGACCGTGGTTTGCAAGTGATTATCGCTGGCGCCGGCGGGGCCGCGCATCTGCCGGGTATGATGGCATCCAAAACCCGCGTTCCGGTGATCGGTGTTCCGGTTCAAACCCGCGCTTTGTCAGGTGTAGACAGCCTTTATTCGATCCTGCAAATGCCGCGTGGGTTTCCCGTAGCGACCATGGCCATCGGCGCTGCGGGTGCGGCCAATGCTGGGCTTATGGCCGCTGGCATTCTTGCATTGCAGGATTCCGACCTTGCCGCCCGCCTTGACCAATGGCGGGCTGACCTGTCGGCCTCCATCCCTGACGCTCCTTCTGACGACGGATAAGACTATGACGCTTGCGCTTCCTGTTGGATCGACCATCGGCATCATCGGCGGTGGTCAATTGGGCCGAATGTTGTCGGTTGCAGCCAGCCGGCTGGGTTTTCGCTGTCACATTTATGAACCCGGCACGAACCCGCCTGCCGGGCAAGTGGCTGATCAAGTGACAACCGCCGCCTACGACGACGAGGCGGCTTTGCGCGCCTTCGGTCAATCGGTGGATATCATCACCTACGAGTTCGAGAACATCCCAACCGCTGCGCTTGATCTGCTACAGGATCTTGCCCCGATCCACCCGGGCCGCGAGGCACTACGGGTCAGTCAGGACCGTTTGACGGAAAAGTCATTCCTGCAGGATCTGGGATTACGGACCGCAGCCTATGCAGACATCACGGATGCGGCAAGCCTTGAAGCAGCACTGGATACAATCGGCGCGCCGTCGATCCTGAAGACCCGGCGCTTCGGCTACGATGGCAAGGGACAGGCCCGCATCATGTCGCGCGATGGTGCGGCGCAGGCTTTGGCTGATATGCAAGGAGCCCCTGCCATTCTGGAGGGCTTTGTCGATTTTTCGCACGAGGTATCCGTGATCGCGGCACGCAGTGCAGATGGAGCCGTCGCGGCCTTCGACCCCGGCGAGAACGTGCACAGCGACGGTATTCTGCGTACGACAACCGTTCCGGCGCGCCTAACAGCGAGCCAGCGGACCGATGCAGTACTTCTTGCTGCCAAGATCGCCAATGCCCTGAACTATGTGGGTGTCTTGGGGGTCGAACTGTTCGTAACCTCGGACGGCCTGATCGTGAACGAAATAGCGCCGCGCGTACACAATTCCGGCCATTGGACCCAGAACGGCTGCACCGTGGATCAGTTCGAACAACACATCCGCGCCATTGCGGGCTGGCCCTTGGGCGACGGACAGCGGTATGCGGATGTGGTGATGGAAAACCTGATCGGCGATGACATGGACCGCGTACCAGCGCTTGCGAAAACGCCGGACTGCGCGCTGCATCTTTACGGCAAGGCAGAGACCAAACCCGGTCGCAAGATGGGTCACGTAAACCACATCAAACGAAGCTAAGCCGAGTCAGCCTTGCAAGAAACGTTCGGCGACTGTGCCGGTGAGATGCGCAATACGGCCCGCTACGATGGTCGCCTCGACTCGGCGTGTCTGTGGATCGACCACAATCAGGTCTGCTCGTTTCCCCGGTTCAAGAACCCCTCGGTCTGAAAGACCAAGCAGCCGGGCCGGCCCCGAAGAGAGCATCCCCCATGCGACAGACAGGTCGCACAGGCCCAACTCTTCCAAGCGGAATGCGGCGCGCAATGGCGATGGATAGTGATAATCTGAGGCCAATGCATCGCATAGCCCATGTGCAACCAGTTCTGATGCAGCAATGTTACCAGCATGACTGGCACCGCGGACGACATTTGGCGCCCCCAGAACAATGTGGCCTCCGTCGTCACGCGCCGCTTGCGCAGCTTCTAGCGTCTCGGGAAACTCACTAACCGTAGCTCCACGCATTGCCCATTCTTGGCGATCCGCCAGCGTACTGTCATCGTGGCTCCCGAAGACAATGCCTTTCTCATTCAGCCGTGCGGTCAAAGCATCCAGCGCCGCCGGAACCTCGGCAGAACGCTGATGTAAATCTTGCATAAGTGCCAAATGCGTTTCCGGGCTGCGCCCACTCTTGAGCGCCTGCCCAGTCAAACGTGGTGGTTTGCGACCTTCAGACAACCGCTGATGGGGGAGGTGATCGTTAAAGACGACATAGCCGATCCCGAACCTGTCAATCGCCGCTTCAGCCCTCGCGAAATCGTCCAAAAGATGGGTTTCCAATCGCAGCTGTAGGCGCAGATCAACGCCCACGCTGTCGCGCACACTGGTCACACTTTCGAACACATGTTCCGCAAAGTCTGGGCCGCGCATGCCGCCTTCCCATGAAAAGAACTGCGCGAGAATGGCCGTGGTGATGCCGTTCGCGGCCAATTCGGTTGCCGCCGCAACCACCCCGTGTTCGGCTTCTCGCAAGGCGCCCCGGCGTGGGGCCATGTGGCGTTCGAACCCATCGCCATGCGGGTCGACAATTCCCGGCAAGACCAGATAGCCCGACAAATCGATCGAACGCCCTGAGGCGTCGGGCACGATTAATCCATCCGACAGGTGTATTGGCGTCTCACCCCATCCGTCAGGCGTTAGGACATGTGCGCGCACCAATGTGCGTTCAAGGCTCATCTACAGTCTCCGGACAGATACCAAATATGCAGACCAATTCTTCCGTTTTGATCGATTGCGTCCAGTCCAGTTCGGGATCAAAGCGCCCCGTACGTAAAAAAAGATCAACCTGCGCGATCACCGAAGGCGCTTGCATGATAAACGTGTGGGTGACCGGCATGGTCAGATGCGCATTCATGCCGTCAACTTTGGTCGACTCGACCGATACTTTGCCATCATCTTCACCCGGAATGAGATTGGAAAAGAACGGATTGAGCGACCGTGTTCCAGCGATCACGCCCAAATCGAAGTTTACGGGTGGCAATGACCTCGGGAGATCATTCGGCGCGGTACCTAATTGTTGGCCGGCGGGGCCGTTCAGCCATTCGAACAACTCCAGTCCACCAAGCTGATCCACCAGTTCACTACCTTGGTTCGGTGGCGCAAGCATCACCACACGACCCAAGTTGTCAGGACGGTTATCCTTGAGCCAGAACCGCAAGAGAATCCCGCCCATTGAGTGGGTCACGAAATGCACGCGATCCACGCCGCACTTCGCCACCGCATCAGGCAAGGTTTCCCTTACCAAAGTTTGGATGCGGGCTGAGGTCGACGGATAGCCAGGTGCCATGACGGCATAGCCCTTGGCCTCGAGCACTGATTGCATCAACACAAAAGATGTCTCGGTTCGCGCCAGCCCGTGCAGCAACACAACGCAATCCGCACGCGCAGGAACTGCAACGGAAACAGCAATCAAAGTTGTAAATGACAGGGCAAGTCCACGGAACATGGGAGTCAGATACGCGCTGCGCGTGACTTTAGAAAGAGCCTAGTGTTCCCCGCCTGACATAGGATTCCCAACGCTGCTGCGTCGTGGCATGATTGGCGGATGAGACGCTCCG
>CANNCS010000032.1 GCA_947503115.1 uncultured Marivita sp. | reverse complement strand
CAACGTCAAAGCTGATTGACGCGCCGCGACAATCAAAAACACAAACCCCTTGATCGCGACAGAAAACGGCGGCATCGTCTCAAACGTCGCGACCAAGGATTCTCATCCTGATTGACGCGCTCTTCTCATCCAGATTGTCGCGCTACAGTGGTGGTGCCGTGGCGCTTGTAATCGTGGGTCATGGTTGCGGCGCGACCCTTCTTGAGAGGCAGCCCCGGCTGTGTGCGGTCCAGCGCTTGGATTTGGGATTTTTCGTCCATGCAGAGCACCACCGCCCGCTCCGGCGGATCGAGGTAAAGGCCCACAATATCAGTGACCTTCTCCTCAAAGGCCGGGTCATTCGAGACCTTGAAGCTCTTCGTCAGGTGGGGCTTGAGACCCGCTTCCGCCCAAATCCGACCCACGCTCGACGGCGAGATGCCCACCGCCTCGGCCATCAGGCTGCGGCTCCAATGGGAGGCATTGGGCGGGGCCTCCTGCACGGTCTTGGCGATCACCTTTAGACGCACCTCGCGCGGCAACGGAGGCACCCGCGACGGACGGGTCTTGTCACGCTTCAGCCCGGCAACGCCCTCATCGAGATAGCGCTCCTGCCAACGCCAGACAGTCGGCTTCAAGGTCTGCGCCCGCCGCATGATCTCGAACGTGCCATGGCCGTCCGCCGTCGACAGCACGATCTCGGCCCGCCAAACAAGCTTGCGCGCGGTGTTGCGATTCAGGGCAAGAGATTGAAGTTCAGCACGGTCGCCCGGGCTCAGATAAAGGCAGATGTCATCACGTCTCATGGCCCAACATGACACGCCTCGACGCCAATGGGAATCCTATGTCAGATGGGGAACACTAGCAGGTCGATCGTCCTCGCTGGCCAGTATGTTCTCAATCTATCCTCTGACCTTTCGTTAAAAGTCTGCATAGGTGACAACTCCTATAAAGGATTGCCAATGACTGGTTTGACGACAATCAGTGCTCACCGCAATTGGCCATGCCGCGCCTGCACAAAGTTTCTGCGCCAGCAATAGCCGCACTTGCACAAGTCCGCTTTGTCCGCGGAGCAGACCTGACTGCCGCCCACTTCGAACGACTGCTTTCAGAAGGACATGCAGTTCCTGCGAACTAGCACCATAGACTTCTCGTCCCCCGGGCCAGCCAAAAACCCCGAGGAGACCAAAACCTGCCAACGCGCCGAAATGCGTCCGACGCAGTGCGAGATCACGCGATCGAAACATGAACATGTGCTGCACATGGCACCACGCAAATAACTGAAACCACGACTAAATCGTCACCATCCATCATAGGCGCAACCGCCAATTGGGGCATTTCGAAATAGGTGGAATTTTTATTCTTATCAGTCATTTACCACGCAACCCTCGAGCCCGCTCTTGTCTATTTTTCTGTAATTTGCGCCCTTGACGGTTAGAATTTACAACCAGTGTTGTAACTTCAGCCCAACGTCGTGACCCCATAGGTACCATCATCAAGCGGCAGCGCAAAGGCTATCGACCAATACAACAGCGGTTGAGCGCTGCATTGTCACCCCGCCAGCTTTAATTCATGTAGGACGGATGTGTCGATTTGCGCGCGCTTCTTAGACAGCGTTCTGGATTTAATAGATGAATCCAATATGAGAAGTGTAAAAATGAACTGAATTGATACGGTGGCAGCCTTAGCTGTGCGTGCGATTGCCCTACCCCAAGGACGGCCACGGCGGAAGACGCCCGCCGTAACACATAATCCCTGCTTCCCTGTGCGATTGGCTCAGGCGCTCACTGCCTAGGACGTATCAAGGACTGGATCGTGTAAACCAGAATAGCGATTCCTATGGCGCCTGCGCCTGCAATCCCAAGGATGACGATGATATCGACCGGTCCACCAAGATCGCTCAATTGTGAGCTGGTCATCACCAAGACAAACCAAATCGCAAGAATTGCGCCGACCGGCATCGACAGCTGGGCAAGCAAGAATTTGCGCCACGAGATGCTGTGATCTCGGATTAGAACAAAGATATACGCTGCCGTGACAAGAGCCGCAGCCACCACCATCGTCCAGAACAGCCCTCTGCCAAAGATCTCTTCAAAGACGGCCAAAATGGTTCCAAATGTCATGTCTTTCATGTCAAAGCTCCTTAAGCGCGGCCGCGCAACATCGCGTTATAGGTTGCTTTCAAAGCCACCTCTTTCATCAACCAGCTGATCCAAAGCTCTTCCAATGGGGCAATGATACCCGGGAAGGACGGGGTCAGGTTATTGTTGTAATCGAACTCGACCAACATGGCGCGACCAACACGCGTGATCATCGGACAAGATGTGTAGCCGTTATATACCTCCGTGGACTCTCGACCTTCGATTGCAGCAACCAAACCGTCTTCGACCACGGGCACCTGCCATTTCACTGAAGCTGCAGTCTTGCCCTTGGGCACCCCAGCCACATCGCCCAGCGCCCAGATCGTGTCATACCGCAGATGGCGCAATGTCGCCTTGTCGCATTCGACCCATCCCTGATCGGTCCACTTGTCGGCCCAGCTAAGGCCGGACTGCCGGATAACCTCGGGTGCGCGCTGCGGGGGGATGACATGGATGTAGTCAAACTCTCGGGTTACGGGGCCCGACGGCGTGTCGAATGTCGCGGTTTTTGCTCCGGCGTCAATGGCACGAAGCACATGTGAATACTCCGCAGAGATGCCGCGGTCGCCAAACAGCATCCGCACCTTCTCGGACACGATCGGCACACCAAACAGGCTGTCATTGTTGGACATGTAATGCACGTCGAGCTTGCCTCGGGTACCAGCTGTGCGGGCTATGTCCTCGATCAGGAACGTATGCTTAAGCGGCGCGCCGGCACACTTCATTTCGGTTGCCGGGCGGGTAAACAACCCGACGCCACCGGTTTCCGTGTAGGATTGTGCAGCTTTCCAAGTTGCCGCAGCGTATTGCGGCCCAGCATACAGCGCGCCGATGCCGTTCTGCCCCACCATGTCGAGCGAGAAGCCTTCGATCGCGTCGTGATCCAGCACCAGCCCTGGTGCAACGACAAGAAAATCATAAGGGACTTTTTGACCGCTGGCTGTCGCGACCAGTTTGGCCTCTGGATCAATGGCCGCCGCCGCCTCGGCGATCAGGGTCACGTCATCAGGTAGCCAGTCGGTTGTTTTTGAAACGACGTAATTGGCAGGCTTCAAGCCTGCTGCGACCAGCGAAAGGCCAGGTTGATAAAGGTGATCGACGCGCGGGTCGATGAGTGTGATCTGAGCGCCGTCCAGTCGGTTGACCAAACGGTTCGCCAGCGCCGTACCACCGGCACCTGCACCGATGATTACAATCTTCGCGGATGTGGCTACTTGGGCCACGGCGTCATCTGGCGTGGACAGGGTTGCCGCAGCAGCGCCACCCGCGGCATAGGCGAAGAATTGACGCCGGGTTGCCGTCAGTTTGGTCATGGTGTCCTCCTCAAGAATGAACAGTCTTGGTTTCGCATGTGGAATTCTGATGGGGATGGAATTGATATGCGCCAAACCCATCAACAAAAGCCCGCCCCGAAGATCGATCAGGGCGCGCCGCACTTCGGGCGGAAGTGGATCAGTAGCTCGCGATCCGCGCGTTCGGAGCGATCATGGCCGCAGCCATAGCCGGTGGCTGTGCAACAGTGACACCGTCCATCAACACATCAGCCATGAGGCCCTTGCCCGGCAGATAGATTGCGCAAACTTCGACCTTGGCGTTGGGTATCTCGGCAATCTTGCCAAGCAAACCTTTCGGGCTCATGTCACGCGGCGGTTGCGGAGCTGTGGCCGATTCCGGCGCATCTTTCAGTGCGATGTCGCCTGCTGGCCCACACAAAAGGATATGTGGCGCAGCCCCCTGTTGGGCAGCTTGCATAGCCAAAACCATCGCCATTAACTGGGTCTGCGGTTCCGGCGCAGTCAAAATTGTCACGAGTGTATCGGGAGCCTCTTGAGCAAAGGTCGCTCCGGTCAGAGTTATCGCGGCGCAGGCTGCGAGAATGATCGTTTTCATGTCTAAAATCCTAATCAGAGTTCGATGACTTGAGCAGTTTTGAGGCGCGAACCCCTTGCCATAACGGGGCCCGCGCCGGACTGGGGGAGGAAGGAACAAGACCCCCGGTCATTCAGTGGGTGTGTTCACCCATCGGACACTCGCCTTCGTCCGAGAAACAAGCGTCTGTGCGCATCTCAAGCCAGATCGCATTGAGAACGGCGAACAGAGCAGCAAGGGGAAGTCCAAGAAGCCAAGCGAAATACCACATGGTGTTGATCCTTTCGGGTTACCAAGCGAGGGTTTTGACATCGGGATCGAACAGCAGACCCTCGACAACGGGCCATGTTCCCATGGTCACGCCGTCGATGTAGTCGGCTTCGGTCAATCCAGCGGCTTTGGAACAGGCGCTGCACATGATCACTTGCCCACCGTCCGCGATGAATGCCGTCAGCATATCTTGGATTGATGTGCCGTTCTCGGCCATGAGACCGTGAATGTGGCTGGGGCGCTTTTTGTCAGCGAGATAGACCGCCCGCACGTTCAGCCAAATTGCGACCGGTTCATGCCCGTTCTTGAGCGCCTTTTCATGGGCGAACATGATTGCCTTCGCGGCGGACCATGTGTCGTCGGTCGTCAGGTTAACAAATAGACCGGGCTTGTCGTCATCCTGAGCCAGCGCTGGGGACGTTGTAGCCAAACTGGCGGTGGCAATTGCAATTGCGGCCAGCGCTGTTGCGATACGTTTCATTGTCGTCTCCATCAGTAAACTGTGTCAGCGTTTTCAGTGACTTGCGCTTCGGTGACTTTGCCCCATAGCACTTTGTAGACCCATGCTGTGTACATCAGGATCAGCGGCATAAAGATCGCGGTGACCACCAGCATGATGAACAACGTCTGGTGCGAGGACGAGGAGTCCCACACGGTAAGCGAGCTGTTCGGATCAAGGGTTGAGGGCAGGATGAACGGGAACATCGTCAACCCAACGGAAGAGATGATGCCAAGGATGCCCAACTTCGACCAGAGCAATGTCGACACCTCGCGACCTGCTTTCAGGCCCATCACCGCCAGTGCGATCCCGACAAACCCCATGGCTGGTGCAGCCACGATCCACGGACGGTCTGAATAAGCCGTCAGCCATGACCCGCCCCGGGTGACTTCGGAATAGAGCGGGTTTGACGGGCCATTGGCCACGACCTCGCCCAATGCAAAGCCATCAACTCCAAAGGCCAACCACAGACCCGCCAGCGCATAGCCCGCAGCAGCAACGATGCCCGCTTTGACACCGATAGAGCGCGCGCGTTCTGCAACTACGCCTTCGGCCTTCAAGGACAACCAAGCCGCTCCATGCATCAAAAGCATCGAAAGCGAGACAACACCCGCCAGGAGCGCGAAGGGGCGCAAGAGACCAATGAATTTGATGGCAAAATTGCCTGGATACATCGGCATCAGGTCTTCAGTCAGGTAGAATGGAACACCCAAAAGCACGTTGCCAACGGCGACGCCGAACAGAAGCGCTGGCACAGCCCCACCAGCAAACAGCGCCCAGTCCCAACGGGTGCGCCATGTGGCGTCATCCCGCTTGGATCGGTACTTGAACGCCACCGGGCGGACGATGAAAGCGGCCAGAACCACGAACATCGCAAGATAGAAGCCTGAGAAGCTAACAGCATAGAGCGGCGGCCAAGCGGCAAAGATCGCGCCGCCACCAAGGATGAACCACACTTGGTTGCCTTCCCAGACCGGGCCGACCGTGTTTATCGCCACACGGCGTTCCACATCGGTCTTGGCGACAAAAGGCAGCAGTGCGCCGACCCCCATGTCGAACCCGTCGGTCAGGGCAAATCCAATCAGTAGCACGCCTAGCAGCGCCCACCAGATCACGCGAAGGATATCGTATTCGATCAATTCAAAAAGGATCATCTGTCTTACTCCGCAGGTGTAGCGTCAAGGGTCGGAGCGGGTGTCTCGGAGCGCAGTCGCGCCTCATGCCGTTCCTGCCAGGCATTGGTTTCTTCGACGTCCTGGAACGGGCCCTTGCGGATGTATTTCACCATCAGGCTGACCTCGATCACGAAGAGAACCGAATAGAATATCAAGAACCCCGCCAGCGTGATCAGCAGATCAGCGATGCTCAGGTGCGATGCGCTGAGAGCTGTCGGGAGCACACCGTCCACAGTCCAGGGCTGGCGACCAAACTCGGCCACGAACCATCCTAACTCTGCCGCGATCCACGGTGTTGGAATGATGGCGACGGCGGCGTAAAGCGACCAGCGCGGGAATTGCATGTTCCGGAACGAGGCGCGGTAGAAGAAATAGGCCATCACCGCGATAAAGCTGAAACCAAGCGCCACCATGAGCCGGAATGCCCAGAAAAGCGGCGCCACACCGGGAACCGTATCATCGGCGGCCATCATGATTTGCTCTTCCGTCGCATCACGCGGATCATCGACATAACGCTTGAGAAGCAGGGCAAAACCCAGATTCTCGGAATGCATCTCGAATGTGTCTCGCACTGCCTGAGGTGTCGCCTCACGCTGCTCACGGATCGTCATAAGAGCGTCGTAGGCGATTAGGCCTTCCCGAATGCGGTCTTCGGATTCCGCAACCAGATCGTTGATGCCGGGAATCTCCTGGGTCAGGCTACGGGTGCCGATCAGACCCATCGCCCAAGGGATTTCGACCGCATAATGGGTCTCACGCGCTTCCTGATCGGGAAAGCCGATTGCCGTAAACGGTGCGGGCGCGTCGTGGGTTTCCCACATGGCTTCAATCGCAGCGAGCTTCATTTTCTGCGTGTGGCTTGCTGAATAGCCGGACTCATCCCCCAGAACGACGACAGACAATGCGGCGGCTAGGCCAAAGGCCGAAGCAACCGCAATGGACCGGCGGGCCAAGTCCTTGTGTTTGTTCTGAATGAGATAGAGCGCCGAAACACCCAGCACGAAAACCGATGCCGTGACATATCCAGCGGACACTGTGTGCACGAACTTCGCCTGCGCCACTTCGTTGAAAAGCACGTCAAAGAACGACGTCATCTCCATCCGCATGGTATCGGGATTGAATTCAGCCCCGACCGGATTCTGCATCCAGCCATTGGCGATCAGAATCCACAAAGCCGAAAAGTTCGACCCGATCGCGACCAGCCAGGCCACCACCATGTGTTGAACCTTGCTCAGCTTGTCCCAGCCAAAGAAAAACAGGCCTACGAATGTGGCCTCTAGGAAGAAGGCCATCAAACCTTCGATGGCAAGCGGCGCACCGAAAATGTCACCGACATAGTGGCTGTAATAACTCCAGTTCATGCCGAACTGGAATTCCATCGTGATGCCCGTGGCGACGCCCAGCACAAAGTTGATTCCGAACAATGTGCCCCAGAATTTCGTCATCTGCCGCCAGATGGGGCGGTTCGTCATGACGTAGACGGTCTCCATGATCGCTACGAGGATCGACAAACCCAACGTCAGCGGCACGAAGAGAAAGTGATACATCGCTGTAAGCGCAAATTGCATGCGCGACAGCTCGACCAACCCGATCTCCATGGTGAACTCCTTGAATGAACAATAATTCGCATCAGTAATGCGGATTATCTTCACATATGCCGATTCCGAAATGTGTGACTTGATCCAAGTCAAAAACTGACATCAAAGATGCGGATTAAACTACGGGATCAGCACTGCCGGATTCAGAGGCACGATCCGATCCGCAAACGCGATCTCTTCCGGACGGTGCGCTGCCATCAGAATCGCAGCATCGGGCAATGCTGTCCTGATGCCTTCAAGCACCAGTTTCGCCAAGGGCGCATCAAGACCTTCGGTCGGTTCATCCAACAAAAGAAGGCTCGGCTTTCTCAGCAGCGCCCGGGCCAGAACCAATCGCCGCCCTTCCCCACCAGACAGGCCCGCCCCCCGGAAGCCAAGCCGGGCCTCTAGCCCGCCCTTTTGCCTTATCGTTTCATCCAGATGAACGGCTTGAAGCGCCGACCAGAGTTGTGTTTCCGGGGCTTCGGGTGCGGCCAACATAAGGTTTTCCGCAATCGTTCCCGCTACCAGCGCATGCCTCTGAGGTACCATCGCGACCAGCTTGGCCCGAAGCTCGGCATCAACTTCAATGCCGCCCAATTGCAGCACGCCGATTGAGGTTAGTCCCCGCCCCGCCGCCTGTAGCAACGCCGTTGATTTCCCGCAACCACTACGCCCGGTAAGCGCAAGGGTTTCGCCCGCGTCCAAGTAAAAGGAAACCGGTTCAAAAAGCGGGCTATTGGATGTGCTGTTCGCTGCCGCAAACTTCTTGGCGACAAGCAACGCGGCATCTGGATTTAGCAAAGCACCGATTTCTGCACGGGGGTTGGCAATCATCGGCACGACCCGTTTCGCCGCCGAACGCATCCGGCCGATCTCCGACAACGCGCGGCGCACCGGCGCGACCGCTTCCGACAATGCGAGAGTCGCGAAAATACCAATCGCGGCCTGCGCTGCCGTGATCTCACCCGCTTGTACCAAAGAGGCTCCAATCCCAAGCGCAGAGGCGACAACAGCCCATCCCATCAGGTCGATCCAAAGTCCCGTCGCCCGTTCGATCCGCTCAACGCTGGACTGGTTTTTCGATTGGAATTCTGACGCGCTTGCAACACTCGCTCGCGCCGACGGCACCTGCCCAAAAACGATCAGCTCTTCCCGTGTCGCAATCAGGTCAATCATCCGGCTTCGGAGCGCCTGCATACCCGCCTGCGCCTTGCGCGATGGCGCGTCCGCCCTGCTCTGCCCCCAAAAGAATACCACCGTCGGACCAATTCCATAGCCCCCTAGAATGACAGCTGCGATTGACGGGTCAACCAACAAGGCAAGCGCAATGGCGGATATGCCGATCACCAACAAGCCCGCTGCCCCTGGAAGAACCAACCGCAAGGCCAGACCATCCAACGCGTCGACATCCGATGTTACGCGATTCAAAAAGACACTGGCGCGCAAGCGTTCGATCTGTCGGTAAGGAGATCGCAAAACACCGCGCAGCAATCGCACTCTCAGGTTCGACAATGCACGCAAGGTCGCGTCGTGGGTCGTCAACCGTTCACCGTACCGAGCAACCGTACGCCCCAAGGCCAAAAACCGTACCATTGCCGACGGGGCAAACACATTAAAGACAGTCCCCAATCCGATCATCCCAGCCGCAGCAGCGGCAGTGATAAACCACCCCGACAACGCCAGAAGAGCGACCCCCATGACTAAAACTATCGCAGACAACGCCATACCTTGGGCATAGGCGCGGCGTTCCCCAGCCAGAAGCACGCGGATGATCTGAAACAATGATCTCATGCCTCGGCTTCCAGCTGGATGATTTTTTGCATTTGGTTCATCAGACGCGGATCGTGTGTCGTGGTGATCAATGTCCCTCCGCCGGCAACATAGCTTAGCAGGGCGTCGATGATATCTCTGGCAGTGTCCGCATCGAGATCGGCTGTCGGCTCATCCACAAGGAGTACTGCTGGGCCGCGATGCAGTGCGCGCGCCAACATCACTCGGCGCGCCTCGCCCCCAGAGAGGCCTGCGCCGGTTTCCCCCAGCTGTGTCAGCTCCTTAGCCGGCAAAGTGGATAGAACCGGGGAAACCTGCGCGAGCCGAAGAACCTCAGCATCCAATTCGGCACCGAAGCCGATATTGTGCCGCAAGCTACGACCTAAAAACCTTGGCGTTTGCGGCATCCAGCCCAAGGAAGCGCGCCAAGAATCAACAGATGCATCCGTGACACGCGCGTCATTCA
The DNA here is from genome assembly GCA_947503115.1 of uncultured Marivita sp. GTDB lineage: Bacteria > Pseudomonadota > Alphaproteobacteria > Rhodobacterales > Rhodobacteraceae > Marivita. The sequence continues at coordinate 27,103 of CANNCS010000032.1, read as the reverse complement.
CCGTAACCGTCCCGCGCGTCGGTTGCTCCAACCCCGCGATCACCCGCAACAATGTGGTTTTACCAACACCGCTCGGACCGACAATGGCGAAGCAATCACCCGACTGGATCTTGAGGTTCGGATAGCGCAGCGTCCGGTCCGCGTGCTCAACTTCCACTCCCCGTAGCATCAAGCTGTCAAAGGCAACTGCGGGTGCACTCGCACCTTTTCCCAGCATTGTCTTTCGGGCATGCGACCGCCACGACACAAGCTCTTCCTGCACTGCATCCGCAGCGGACTTATCGTGCCATGCGGCTGCCAAATCACGTAAAGGCTGGAAAAAATCTGGTGCCAGTAAAAGCAGATAAATTCCGGCGAAAGGCGTCAACGGCGCGCCCCACGTCCCCCAGGTGATTTCACCCAACAGTGCGAATCCGACCCAAACGGCAATCATCGCCACGCCAAGTGCCGAGAAAAGCTCGAGTACCGTGGACGACAGAAAAGCAATTCGCAGGACTGCCATCGTTTTTCGCCGAAGTGTATCCGACGCCGTCTCAAACCCTTGTATGACTTGGGGACCAGCCCCGATTAAAGTCAGGTCAGCGAGTGCCGCCAACCGATCTGCGAGCAGATCATTGAGAGACCCGATTTCGACCATCTGTCGCGCGCTGGCTTCTTTCGCGGCCCAACCGACCAATGCCATGAACACAGGGATCAACGGCCCTGCTGCTATAAGGACAACCGCCGCGGCCCAACTGTGCCATGCCGTAATTGTGAGAATGATCAGAGGCACAACCATGACCCGCAATCGAGCAGGGGCATAGCGCAGCAGAAAGGGACGAACTGCGTCGAGTTTCTCAGTTGTTAGCGCCGCAATTGAACCGGCACCGCCAAAGCTGGAGACCTCATCTGTAGTGGCTTCCCTGGCGATGATTTCTTCGCGCAACTTTTGGATATGACACTCTGCCGTCCGAGTCAGCGCTGCCTGAGCCCGCTGGTTCAATAAAGCCCGCGCAATGCCAAGGCCCAAGAATGTGAGCGAGACGCCCCAGACGTCAACAGCCGAACCAGACAACAGGGCCGCAAGAACGCCCGCAATCACGTAAGCCTGTGCAAGCCACATTAGGCTTACGAAAATGGACAAAACCGCGCCGAACCCGGCAGTTGGCGGCGCAAGTTTCTTTGGCTTTTCAGGAGGGTTCATTGTCCGCTTTCTTCTCAGGGCTTACAGCCTCTTACGGGATGATCTCGGGAATAGACGTGATCTGGATCAAAGAAACTGGTATCTGTGATGTGAAATAACTGTCGGAGCTTTAAGGAAACGCCATGCGTCTGACGACCCGAACCAATCTTGCCGCGCGCACCCTAATGTTCTGTGCCGTCAACGACGAACAACTGGTGCGGACTTCCGACATTGCGGATCGCTGCAATGCCTCTGCCAATCACGTTGCGCGTGTCGTTCAGCAGCTTCAGGCCGAAGGTTATCTTGAAACACTTAGAGGACGCACCGGGGGCATCCGGCTTGCAAAACCGGCCAATCGAATCTCGATTGGAGCTGTATTTCGAATTTTCGAGACCGAAATCCCTTTTGCCGAATGCTTCGACGAAGTCCGCAACACTTGCCCACTAGCCTCGACATGTCGTCTGCGCTCCTATGTCGTCAGAGCGCTTGAGGCATTTTATCACGAGTTGGACATGGTAACGCTTGAAGACTTGGTACGCGGCAATTGCGGGCTGATCGACCTGCTTGCGATGCGACCTGACCTTCCGGGGTCCTGTTCGGTCCAATCGTCATCTGGCTGAGGCCCCGGCCCTTCCCGCCGAACGTCTAACGGGAAAGGCCAAACCGCCAAGTCTCAGAGCGCCTTCGTCGAGAAATACCAATCCTTGGTGTCATACCCTTCAGACAAACGCGCCTCGGCGGCGTCAGTTGTTTGCGGGGTCGGTACGATCACGTCTTGACCCGGCATCCAATTCTCGGGCGTCGCGATCTTGTGGGTGTCTGCGGCCTGAAGCGCTTGGATCAAACGATAAAACTCATCAATCGAGCGGCCATTGGTCATTGGGTAATACACCATCGCCCGCAAGGTACCTTCGGGATCGATAATGAAAGTCGCACGCACGGCTTGCGTGTCTGATGCTCCTGGCTGGATCATGCCGTAGGCTTGCGCCACCTTCATGTCGAGATCTGCAATGATCGGGAAACGGACGTCAACGCCAAAGCTTTCCTTGATCGACCGAACCCATGCGATGTGGGCGTAATGGCTATCAATGGACAGGCCAAGCAGCTCCGTATTCAGCGCAGCGAAATCATCGGCACGACGGGCGAATGCCATGAATTCCGTCGTGCAAACTGGGGTGAAGTCGGCGGGATGCGAAAAGAGGATCAACCATTTGCCTTGATAATCTGCCAGAGCTTTCTGACCGTGTGTGGTCAACGCATCGAACGCCGGCGCGGGTTCGTTAAGGCGGGGCAGCGCAACCTGAGCTTGGGATGTGATATCGGTGACCGCGTTCATTTGTCTTTCTCCTTCTGAACATCTTAGACAGGAGATAGGCACTCTGGATATATTCTGGAAATTGAATTAAAAGAGCGCGGTGATCTATATTTCCAATAACCAAAGAATACTATGACAACCCTTCGCCAAATGCGGTTTCTTGTTGCCCTAGCAGATACGGAAAACTTTTCCCGGTCCGCTGCGTTGTGCAACGTCACGCAATCGACCCTTTCAACAGCTCTCAAGGAAATGGAGGCCCGACTTGGCGTAACAGTCGCCGAACGCAACACCCACTCCGTTCTCATGACCCCGATTGGGAAAGCTCTTGCCGAACGCGCACGGGAAATCCTTGCAAAAGTGGCCGACTTCGAAGCAACCGCGCAGGCTGAGACTGCTGCGGGTATGACGCAACTCAGGCTGGGTGTGATCCCAACGGTTGGTCCGTTCCTGTTACCTCGTGCATTGCCAGGACTTCGGGCAATATGGCCCGACATGCAAATTTACCTCCGAGAGGAGCTTACTGAGTTACTTTTGTCAGGTCTAACCGAGGGCCGTTTGGATCTTATCCTGATTGCTCTGCCGCACGATCTACCGTCTCAGGTGGAAACCATGCTGCTTTTTGAAGACGACTATAGTCTTGCGACACCCCGTGCGCACCCGCTGGCCAATCTTACTCGCGTAGAAGGCACCGATTTGGCCGGGCGCCGTCTTTTGCTGTTGGAACGCGGTCATTGTTTGCAAAAACACGCCTTGTCTAGCCTTCCGGGCGTCGCTCTTGAAGAGGACACATCCTTCTCAGCCACCAGTCTGCCGACACTGGTTTCGATGGTCGAAGAAGGTATCGGCGTCACCCTTCTGCCAAACCTAGCAATTGATGCAGGCCTAACTGCCGGTCATGACTTGCATCTGTCGCACCTAGCAGGTGCTGCGCCTCGTCAAATCGTTCTGGCATGGCGCAAAAGCAGCGCCCAGTCCGACATTTTTCGAACCATTGGCGAACGCTTGAGCCGAATAAAAGACGGTACTCAGTGATAATACAGCGCAGTGTGGGGCCTAGGCATGTCAAACGGTGATACCGCTCGTCCTAAGATGACGCATAACACTACGGCACTGTTTTCAACTGTCTCAAGTCACTTCATTGCGGATTGGCTGGTTGCGCTGCGGTCAATGTGTGCACCTGAGCATTATCAATCTCTTCTGGTGCGGTCGGGACTGCCCACCAACCCGACCATGCCGAAGGGCCGGGTCACCTTGGAACAGATTGTCTGCCTTTACCAACTGGCTGCGGTGGAAACGGGCGATGAAATGATGGGGCTTTGGGCGCGGCCGATCCGCCCGCGCGCCTTGCAGCATCTGCTAACATCGGTACGCGAAGCGACAACCCTGACCTCTGCACTCTATCGGTTTTCCACGTTTTGGAACCTTCTGCTAGATGAATACCAGTTCAGTCTGGAAGAGACTCGAACGACTCTAGCCCTGCGATTGGTCCCGCAAGAGGATATCGAACCTCAACGGTTTGGCCATATGCTCATCCTGAAGCTGGCACATGGGCTTCTGTCATGGTTGGCTCGCTATGAAGTCCCGATCCAAACCGTCGAGTTCGCGTTCGAGCGTCCGGCCTTCGAAGAAGATTATGCGATGATCTTTCCTTCGCCTGTACAGTTTGGATGTGCAGCCACCGCTATTCATTTCGACGCGCGGGCTTTGGGGCCCGTAAACGTGCGAAGTTCTGCGGATCTGGACCAATTTCTAGAGAATGCGCCGCGGGATTGGATCTTTACCCAGTCGCAGAACCACACCCAATCACTACGCGTGCGGGCCTATCTGAACCATGCCGGCTGGGAAAACGCCAATCTCGGAATGGCAGCTGAGGCCATGAACATGACATCTCGCACCTTGATCCGAAGGCTGGAGGCGGACGGGACTTCGTTTCAGACCATTAAGGATGCTCTGCGCCGCGACATTGCGATCCGGCGACTTCAGGCAAACGGGGAGTCAATTGAAGCGATTGCACAGGATGTGGGTTTCGCATCCGCAGTGAGTTTCCACAAAGCCTTCCGAAGATGGACGGGAACGACCCCAAGCACCTATAGAGCACAGCAAGTCAACCGCAATTGATTTTGTCACTTTTGGATAATCTGCTGTCACTCCGCGATATGGCAACTCTGTGCTGAAAATAACTAGAAACGGGCCGTAACAACAATGATCCGCCACTGCAGTCATGTGTTCTGACGCAACATAAATGACAATATAGGACAGTATGCGCACCGAAAGGACCCTACCATGTCGGAAAAGCTAAACACGCTTCTCGCCGCAGCCCGAGATCACGCGCTTAACGTGATCATCCCGAATGTTGACGCTTGGAACGCGGCCCGGGTATGGCCACGTGACGCGTCTGATATGGCCGGGTCGGCTGGTCTGACAGGCCTTTATGCACCAGAAGAATTCGGCGGTCAGGGCCTCCCCCTGTCAGAGGGCATTCAAGTTTACGAACAGCTTGGACTTGGTGATGGCGCATACGCTTTCGCACTATCGATGCATAACATCTGCACCTTTGCTGGCTGCGGTTACGGGACGGATGCATTCAAGGCGACATGGGCGCGTGATCTGACTTCAGGACGCAAACTGGCCAATTTCGCCCTGACCGAACCGCAGTCCGGGTCTGATCCCATGAACATGTATACCCGGGCCAAGATCAATGACGACGGCACCTGGACAATCAACGGCGCAAAAGCGTGGGTCAGCCTGGCAGGTGAGGCAGACATCTACTTTACCGTAGTAAAAACCAGTGACGCTCCGGGACACAGGGATATGGCAATGATCGCCATCCCCGCCGACACACCCGGACTCAGCTTTGGTGAAAAGTATGACACGCCGTCTTATAGCTTTCTGCCCCTCGCAGAAATGTACTTCGATGATGTGGTGGTGAGCGAAGACAACATCATCCTGCCAATTGGACAAGGCTTGCAGGGATCCTTGATGGCGATCGACATCGCCCGCGTGTCGATTGCTTCGGGTTGCTGTGGATTGATGCAAGCGGCGCTTGATACGGCGTTGTCTTATTCGAAGAACCGCAAAATGTTCGGAGGCAAGAACCTCGATCTGGATGGCATTCAATGGATGCTGGGCGAGGTGGCAACGGATCTGGAGGTCTCCAAGCTGCTCTATCGCAAGGCAGCAGAAGCGCTTGGCACACCTGAAGGCCCACTGATGGCTGCTCATGCCAAACGCTTCGTGCCCGACGCCGCTGTGAAGGCGGCCAACACGTGTACGCAAGTGCTCGGTGGGATGGGATTGTTGCAACCCTACGGTCTGGACCGGTTGTCCCGACTGGCGCAGATGCTGCGTATCGTGGACGGCACCACCGAGATAAGCCGCGTCGTTATCGGGCGCGCGCTGCAAAAACGCGCCGCTGGCCTGCCCGATCTTCACGTGCCCAAGGGATATGGCGAGGCTGATATTTCAGCAGACCGCATCGTAGCGGAATAAAGCAAGTTGGCCTAAGCGCCCTGCTCTACCCTTCGCCTCTTGATCACCCGAGCCTTTCAAGGCGGGCGTGAATGACGCCCGCCATTTCTTCGACATACGCTGCGGCTGGATTGCATTATCGGGTAACGCAAGCGACGTTCCGATCGGAAAGATCTCGACCGTAAATGACATCGAGATTGATGGCATCATTCGTGAGCCTATCGGTCTGTTTTCCAACATTGAATGAATCGAAGCCCCGGTGCGCCAACGGGTCAGTGATTGACGCGGTTTGGTTCATGCTGTTCTGCAGTTAGGCACATCGCCCCCAGCAACCGCGACAGCACCCAGATCACTGTTCAAAATTATGACGACTGTCGCGCCCGGATGACCGCATCAACTGCGATTGTGGTTTGGGTACCGACGATAACTGGATTGATTTCAATTTCGGCCAACGTGTCACGCATGTCCCACGCGAGACGGGATAAGCAGGCTGCCGTTTGCGCCAGCGACTGTACGTTCAGAACTGTGCGGCCCCGGTAGCCAGCCAAAAGTTTAGACGCCTGTAAAGCGTTAATGGCTGCCCTCGCCTCATCTGATGAAAACGGTGCCATGAGCAATGCGCTTTCGTTCAACAAATCCACCAAGAGACCACCGGGTGCAATTCGAACGGCAGGCCCGAAGTCAGGATCGTTGATCACGCCCAATGACCATTCGGAACCAGACGAAACCATCTCTGCCACCAAGACCTCACCACTGAAACGCGCGGTCAGATCATCGTAGGCTTCGGCAATTGCTTCGGTCGTTGAAAGATCTACGACAACTCCGCCATTGTTGGACTTGTGTGACACCCCCGGCTGGGCAGTTTTCAATACGACGGCGCAACCGATACCGTGCGCGATCTCTATCGCATCCTCTTTCGATTTGGCCAGATCATGTGCAGGGCATAGAATTCCGTATTCATTGAATAGCGCGTATCCTTCGGCCTCACCAATCCATTCACGACAGCACAGCTTTTGTTCCCATAGATCCGCGCAGGGAAGCGGAGCAGAAGGTGGCCGAAATGGTGAAACCGTACGATGTTCATGTAGCGCACGTACAGCTGCCATGGCGTTCTGCATGCCACTAATGAGCGGAATACCCAAATCGGCGAAGTGTTCGGCCAGCGCAGAGTCATTGCTGCGAGAATAGCTCGACACAGCGGCCAGGGGTTTATCGGTTTTTTCAAAGGCGTCGACCAAGGCTCGAGCGTGCATGTCGTGAAGGAAATAATTGGCGCGCCAGTTCAGGACATATAGCCCAGTGCCAACTTCTTTGTCCGCCATCATCGCAGAAAGCGAACGGGTATAGGTCTTCTGTGCGCCCTGCCCCGTGCCCCACGCATCGAGTGGATTGTCCACCGAGATGCCGGGTTCGAGAACCGACCGGATTTCCGCCTTGGTGTCCGGCGACAGTGCTGCATAGGTCAGGTTATGATCCTCGGCCATGTCCGCCATCAGTTCGCGTTCTCCACCGGAATCGTGGAGTGACGCGATGCCAGATGCCGTTGGTCGCCGGCCCTGTTCGAATAGCGCCAGCATCGCGGCCATCTCGTCAATGGAAGTCGCCATGTGCCCGCCCAACCGTCGCACCAACGCGCGAAATACGTCGTCGTCACCGACCAATGCACCTGTGTGCGAAATCGCCATACGCGCTCCAAGAGCAGATCTTCCGACTTTCAAAATCACCACCGGCAGATCACGGGACGCGGCCACTTCCATCGCAGCGATGAACGCATTGGGGTCACGAACCGTTTCCAAGAACAGACCGATACAACGCGTTTCCGGTCGGTTCACCATCCACCGCAAATAATCGGCAGCTGAGGTCACGGTTTCTGATCCAGTGCTAATGGCTTGGGAAAACCGCAACCTCCGGTCATTGTTCATCAAAGCGCCAAGGATAGATCCAGACTGCGCAATCAACCCGATGCCGCCGGGTTTAAGATCGAGTGGAACTGGGAATGGCGTAACGCGAAGACCTAACAAAAGGTTGTGAAAACCCATGCTGTTTGGCCCGCACAAGACTGCGCCTGCTGCACGGACTTTTGTACCGATACGGTCCCGCATTGTTGCATCCGGGCATTCGGAAAACACCGTAAGCGCCCGCGTCCCCAATGAGAGCGCATCATCAACCGAAGCCTCGACGCGCGCAGTCGCGACTGACAGGACGACATGTTCAGGGGTATCCGAAAGATCGCCAAGGCTGGGAACGATACGGCCCTGCGATCCGGCGGCCAATCTTGGATTGACCCGCATGATCTGGCCAGAAAATCCGCCTTGGGAAACCATGCGATCAAGTGCATGGCCATAAGAATTCGGGCGGTCTGAGACACCGACAAGAGCAATGCTTTTCGGTGCCAAAAGCGCGTCCATCGCCGATCTCGGAAAACTCTGGTCCTGCACGCCATGCTCCTGCTGACTGGATCAGAATGGATATTGAGCTCAACCGTCGCACAGTTGAAATTCCGTTTTGGAAACAAGCGATTTACGAGGTTTATACCGCCGCGAGATTGGGCAGGATCGCACGCTCTTGCATAGCATCGCGGATCATCTGGATGAAGGCTTGGGCTGGTAAAGACAACTCGGCACCTGCTTTGACAATCAACGCCGTTTCATAGCAAATTTCGGGCGCAAACGGACGCCAACTGACCCCGTCATTTAGCGGCAAGCAACCGTTCAAAGCATCCACAATCGCAACGCCTGCGCCTTCAGCAACCATTCGGCGCGCCACCGCGAAGAAGAAGCCATGAACTGAGGCGCGCAGCTCAATTCCTTCGGTAGCACAGATCGCGCGAACCTGCCGGTCTACTTGATTGCTGTCCTGAATACCGATTAGCCGCTGTTCAGCAAGATCGCGTGGGGCGATGACTTTCTTTTCGGACAAACCACTGTCGGAAGGAAAGATACAGACGCAAGGTAGGGAAAACGCCTCGGATTCGAGCGATGGCGCCGCGACCGGTGCTTCGATCAGGCCAATGTCATATTGACCGTTGCCCACAAGATAGGAGATCTGTTGCGAACTGCGCACCCGGAGATCGATCTCGACCAACGGGTTGTCTGCCGTGTAGCGCGATACCAGCTTTGGCATCAGGCCGAAAGCAGCCGCGCCAATGGCACCAACCCGTAACAATCCGGTGCCGCCTTGCTTGATCTGCCGCGCCCGGTTCGAGAACTGTTCGACGGCTAGGATCGACAGTTCTGCATCCATGTGCAGCAGATAGGCCTCGGGCCGTGGGGCAAAATGGCCTTTGGACCGGTGGAACAGCGGAAAGCCCAGCATGTCTTCAAGCCGCGACAGAGCGATGCTGATGGCGGGTTGTGTCAAGTGCAGCCTATCGGCTGCCTTGGAGACAGACCCTTCTTCCATCACTGCGTGGAAGACTTCAAGATGGCGGAGTTTCAGATGCATGGCGTGACTATAAGAAAATGCCTGCAAGCTACTACGTAAATTATCGTTTCGTTACACTTGTTCACTTACCCAATTGGCGCGGCACTGATCACAAAAAGCTTTCGCATGTGGTCATGGATCACCCATTCGCCGGTCCAGCCTTGCGGCAGAACTAAAAGATCGCCGGGTCCGATGTCACGACTGCCACCGCCGTCAGAGTTGGTCACCGTGGCCCGCCCGGACAGGATGTGACAGTATTCACCCGCGGCGGTCCGGTCAGCGGTAAACCTACCGGGCGTGCATTCCCAAACACCAATCTTGGTCTGGTCGTCGGCAGAACTCCACAGTAACGCAGATGCCTCAGTCTGACTTTCGGTCAAGCTTGTTGGTTTGGGGGCGAATTCACCCAACGGGACTGAGGCAAGATCGGCAAAAGTTCTCAGATCGATCATGGTTTGGCTTTCGATGTGCTAAGCTGTGCGGCGGGGCGCCTGTCAGTCTTTCGGCTTCGTGGGTTCTTTCTGCTGTCCGAACACCTGCGCCAGAACCATCATTCCCGTCGTCACAAGGATCATGATGGTCGAGATTGATGCAATGGTCGGGTCGATCTGATCGCGCAGCGCGTTGAACATGTTGCGCGTCAAGGTTGGGTTGTCGCCACCCGATACAAACATCGCAACCACCACCTCGTCGAAAGAGGTAAGGAACGCTAGTAACGCACTGGTCACCACCGCGAACCGGATCTGTGGCAGGGTCACGGTCAAGAATGCCTTCCACCGCGGGGCGCCAAGGCTTCGGGCCGCCTCTTCCTGACTCATGTCATAACTCTTGAGCGCCGAACCCGTTACGATCACGACCAGCGGCAGGGCCAAAACCGTGTGGGCCAGAACCAGACCGGTTAGCGTATAAAGGATCTTGAGTTGCACATAGGCATAGAAAGCCCCAATCGCGACCAGCACCACAGGAACCATCATCGGCGTGATCATCAACACGAAGGCGGCACGAATGAAGCGAACCTTGGAACAGTGCAGTCCGTATGCCGCCAACACCCCGATCGGGGTGGCAACCAACATGGTCAGAAACGCAGCTTTGAACGACGTCCGCGTCGCCTGCATCCATTCGGGTGATCCAAAGTAGTGGCCATACCAACGCGTCGACCAGGTTTCCGGCGGAAATTCGAGATACTGACTGTCGGAGAATGACATAGGCACCACGATCAGCGTCGGCGTGACCAGCAGGACCATGGTTATGACGGCAAACACGTAAAGCCACAGCCGTTGACCGTGGGTGATCTGGGTTTCGGTCGCAGGAGCACGGAACCAGCGGAACATCAGTGGCCTCCACCTGTCATGCGTTCAAGATTCAGGAAGCGTGAAGCGACCCAGAGGATGGCAACTGTCGCCACAAGCAGCACAACTCCCAGTGCGCTTGCCGCACCCCAGTTCACAAAGAGTTCGATGTTCGAGACAATCTTCATCGACACCATGATGACCTTACCACCGCCAAGAACCGCAGGGGTGACGAAAAAGCCAAGGCAAAGGATGAACACCATCAGCGACCCGGCAAAAAGCCCCGGAAGAGTTAGCGGAAAGAACACCGTCCAGAAAGCGCGCCGAGGGCTTGCGCCCAGATTGGACGCCGCCTTCATCAAATCGCGGTCAATAGCCCGCATTGCTCCGTAGACTGGCAGGATCAGGAACGGCAGCATGATATGAACCATTCCAATCAGCGTTCCGGTCATGTTATGGACTATTTTGATTGGCTCATCCCACAAGCCCAGAGACATTGCCCATTCGTTGACCAACCCGCGCTTTTGCAGCAGCACCAACCACGCATAGGTGCGCACCAGCAGCGAGGTCCAGAACGGCAACAGCACAGTAATTAAACAAAGGTTGGCGATGCGGTTTGGCAGGCCCGATATGAAATATGCCAGAGGATAGCCAATCAGGATGCACAGACCGGTGGTCAGGAAACTTACCTCGAATGTCGTCTGGAAAATCCGGGCGTAGGATTTTCGCTTGAGCATCCGCTCGTAGTTTTCAAGCGAGAAAGTCCCATCAGCGCCAATGAACGACACATAGAAAAGCCACCCCACCGGGACGACCAGAATGATCAGGATCAGCAGCATCGCAGGAGAGCCAAGCCCAAACAGCTTGAGCCGCTCGAACCATTCATCCCGCGCCAACCCGGCTTCGTTTATGCGTACCGCCTGCATCCTATTTGTCACTTCCGTCGATCAACACTGTGTCTTCGGGCGCCAGAGACAGGGTCAGCGCGTCCCCGACATTTGGAAGCGTCATGACGTTTGCACCGCGCATAGCACCGCGCAACACGATCTGCCCCGCCCCACTCGCCAACGCGGCATGCAATAGAAAACTGTCGCCCTGATATACGACATCTGTTGCTCTGGCGGTGAAATTGTTGGTTCCCTCGCGCGGGCCTTCCGGCGAAAGGATGACGCGTTCGGGACGGACCATAAGCATCAGATTTTTCGTGTCCGGCGGTGGCACATCGTAAAGCAAGGGGCTTCCGTCGAAAAGAATGTCACTGCCGCTACGCGAGACCGGAAAGAAAGTGGATTCCCCAATGAAGTCAGCGACAAACCGATTGGCCGGGCGGTCGTACAGATCTCGCGGCGTGGCCAGTTGCATGATCCGCCCATGGTTCACTACTGCGATCCGGTCGGACATGGTCAGCGCCTCGCGCTGGTCATGGGTGACATAGACGGTTGTCATACCCAGCTTTTCATGCAGGTGTCGCAGCTCGATCTGCATCTGGTCTCGCAGTTTCTTGTCGAGCGCGGATAGCGGTTCATCCATCAACAGGATACGCGGTTCGAATACAATGGCGCGGGCAACAGCAACACGCTGCCGCTGACCTCCGGACAACTGGTCGATGCGGCGGTCGCCAAAACCGCCAAGCTGAACGGTTTCAAGCGCCGCCTCGACCCGCTCGGTAATTTCCGCCTTGGGCACTTTGCGCAGCTTGAGCGGATACGCGACGTTGCCCGCAACCGTCATATGCGGAAACAGGGCGTAGCTCTGAAATGTCATGCCAACATCGCGCAGGTGCGGCGGCGTGCGGATCACCTCACGGTCACCAAATTTCAGGCTCCCGCAATCGGGTCGTGTAAAGCCTGCGAGCACCATCAACAGCGTTGTCTTGCCCGACCCAGATGGCCCCAGAAGCGTCAGAAATTCTCCGCTACGGACCTCAAGTGACACATCGTTCAGGGCATGAACAGGGCCATAAGTCTTGGTCACATTGCGAACCGAAATGGGTAATGCATCGATGGTGCGGTTACTCAAGACAAACCCTCGTCTTCAAATAGGAAACATGCGGGCGCCGCAGCGCCCGCCTTTGGATATCGAGGAGTAGTCACCCTATTCGGTCAGCATTTCCTGATACATCTCGGCTGCGATGGTCTCCCACTTCGCATACCAATCCAACGACACCGGCAGTTGCAGTGCGGCGTTTTCCGGCGACGATGGCAAACCCGCAGCGACAGCGGCCGTGATCTCGCCTGTATCATAAGCTGCCTTGTTCGTCGGCCCGTAGGTGATGTATTTCGGCAGGTCGTCCTGATACTCGGGCTTGGAAATTTCGTTCAGGAACTCCATCGCCGTGTCGCGGTTCGGCGCACCCTTTGGAATAGCAAAACAATCGTAGTCCAGAAGAGCTTGATTGAAGCTGTACTTGACCATCGCACCATCTTTGGCCGCGTTGTCGAAGCGCCCATTCCAGCCGGTCGTCATGTCAACTTCGCCATCTTTCATCAACTGCGCCTGTTGCGCGCCAGAGGTCCAGAATACAGCAATATCTGACTTCAGTTCGCGGATCTTGTCGATTGCGCGCTCGATCCCATCTTCGCTGTCCAGAACAGAATATACGTCTTCCGGGGCCACTCCATCAGCCATCAACGCGGGTTCCAGCGCACCTGCTACGGCACCACGATAGGCACGGGTGCCGGGAAATTTCTCGACATCCCAGAAATCAGCCCAACTTTGCGGTCCGTTGTCGCCAAAGGTTTCGGTGTTCCACGCATAGACAGTCGAGAACACATCGCCACCGAGACAGTAGTCGGTGTAAAGGCTCGGATAAAACGTGGATACGTCGATGACGTCAAAATCCAGCTTTTCCAGCAAACCTTCGGCCGCCGCTCGTGCTGCCGATCCCGATCCACTGGCAACGATATCAAGCGTCACCTGCCCTGAAGAGACCTGCAGGCGAACGTCGGACATCCCTCCATAGGTTTCCTGTTTGACCTCGACACCAGTATTGGCTGCGGCTGGTTCAAAAAGCGCCTTACTTTGCGCCTCCTGATAAGACCCGCCCCAGGATGCGATGGTCACACTTTTGTCCTGCGCGAAGGCGCTTGTGGCCATAATGGCGGCCGAGATCGTCAGAAGTGTTCTGGTTTTCATTTGTTTACTCCCTTTGGATTATTGTAACGGTCGTGCCGGGCCGACGCGTGGCCGATGGGGCACTGTTCCGTGTCGTCCTCCATCTGTTGCGATTGTGCTGGCACCATCAGAACAAATGAAATTTCGAATCCTAAACCTTGGTTTCGATCCGTTAATACCGGGGAACGACCGGGTCATGGCCCCTGCCCGGCGCGTCATCCCATGCGCAGAGCCTTTCCGATTTGTTGTTGATCTTTCCAACGGTACCAGGCCACGGCGGCTGGCAAGAACCATGGCTTTCCGCGATAAAGCGGACGTGTCGGAAACGGCAGACCGTCGAAGGCCGTCTTGCCTTCTGCAAGCCCCAGCACCTTTTGGCCGGCCCGCATTCCCAGATAGGGCGCCATCGAAACGCCAGACCCGCAATAGCCCATCGCGTAATGTATGCCGTCATGCACACCGATGTGGGCCAATTCATCAAAACTATAGGCGACAGTTCCACTCCAGGCGTGCGACAGACCAACGTCCTCGAGTTCAGGAAAGATGCGGCACATATCCTGCCTGAGGCGGGTTGCTCCGGCCAAAGCCGTGGTTTCAGAGGCCGATACTCGGCCTCCGAACAGAACCCGTCGACGATCCGGAGAGGCCCGGTAGTAGTAGACGACCTTGCAGGTGTCGCTGGCGATACGGTCCCCCGGAAACAGAGTATCGATTGTGCTTTCGGGCAATTCGTCGGTTGCGATAATATAGCTACCGATGGGGATAACCCGGCGTTGCAACCACGGCGTCAGTCCAGAGGTATACCCATTGGTCGCAACAATCACTTCGCGTGCTTCAATCAATCCCTTGGCGGTCTCCACCCGAAAACCCGATGCAGTTCGGGCAATCTGCATAACGCGACACTGACCAACGACTTGCACCCCGGCTTGGATTGCAAGTCGTAACAATTCGCGGTGAAATTTGCCCGGATGGACGGAGCAATGAGCCGAAAACACGACACCACCGAAATAACTGTCCGTGCCCAACTGGCTACGTTGTTCACTGCGGGGTACGGCAAAGCTCTCGATTCCCTCTTGCTGACGCAACTTTTCGGCATCGCGGACGAGGGTTTCGTAGTGCTGTGGCGTGTGCGCAGCATGAAACCGACCTACTCGGCGGAAATCACAGGTCAGCGCCTCGTCGTTGATGAAATCTCCAATCCACCTCAGCGCATTTGCGCCTTCAGCGCGAATACCCTGCGCACGTTCAGGGCCGAATTTTACAGCCAAGGTGTCAAACGACGGCTTGACGCTGGTACTGATCTGTCCACCGTTCCGAGTGCTGCACCCATAGCCCGGATCCTCGGCATCAAGCACAAGTGTAGACCGCCCACCGCGCGCCGTGGTGATGGCGGCGCTAAGACCAGTATAGCCCGACCCCACGATCAGCACATCAACCTTGGACAGGGGCTGCTCTGACAGTGTCGGCGGCGGGCCGATCTGATCATGCCAATACGGGCTTTGCCTGATATCTGACAGCTGCATGCGGTTAAACTCGTCGCTCCATCGGCACCGGCGGGAGATACTCTCACCGTCGGTTTCGCCAGGAACGCTAGGCCATGATTGGCAGGTGCTTCATATCCAATATAATAATTTCTTTCAGACCAATTTTTGGTCTACACTGATCGTAAAGTCGGTAAATCGCGTAGGATGCCGATCCCGCGCGTGATGTCTTCGGGAGTCGCGCAACCAAATCCAAAGACAAGACCAGATTGCGAAATCGGAGACAGACAATATCGCCCCAGAGACGCGAGCGTCACGCCTTGAGCTGCGGCTTCAGAGACAACTGAAGCTTCGTTCACACGCCCATCCAAGAATGCAGGCGTGTGAAATCCGCTGGTTGTTTCCTGTAGTCGAAGGGTATCCGGCAAAGTGCTTGCGGCTTCTTGCAGTGCGTCGTAGCGCGCTTTGTAAAGTTGGCGCATCAGGCGAATATGGGTCGCAAAATGGCCTTCATCCATGAATTCGGCCACGATCGCTTGTGTCGCCGTAGATGGACCGCTGGCCCAAGTGTCAAACATCTGATCGAAGGCGTTGACCATACGATCTGGAACCAGCACAAATCCCAATCGCAGTGACGGGAACAGTGACTTTGAGAACGTGCCCACGTAAAGCACTCGCCCTGCAGCGTCGATGCTATGCAGCGCCGGACGAGGTGCGTTCCCATAGTAAAATTCACCGTCGTAGTCGTCTTCGATGATCAGGGCTTGTGCCTGTTCGGCCGCCTGCAAAAGCTCAAGCCTGCGCGGCAATGACATGACATGCCCGAGAGGCTGCTGATGCGACGGAGTTACAAAGGCCAACCGGAAATGCGGTGCTTTGGTCAGACCATCGGTAACCACCATGCCTTGGTCATCAACATCAACCGGAACAAGTTCAGCCCCTTCTGACAACAGCGCATTCCGAGCACCGGAGGCACCTGGATTCTCAATCCAGACCCGGTCACCCGGGTTTAGCAACAGCCTGCCGATCAGCGAAAACGCATGTTGCGCGCCAGCGGTGATAAATACTTGGTCCGGGTGGCATTTAATGCCTTTGAGCGCCCCAAGATGTGTGGCAATTGCCCGCCTCAGGGCGGCAAGCCCTTTTGGCTGGCCGTACCCCATGACATCGCCGCGCCCCCCCCTGAGATGTCGCGCCGACAGCCGCGCCCAATGGGCCATTGGAAACGCGTCAAGCGCAGGCAACGCCGTCACAAAAGCGCGTGGCTTATGTGGCAACCACGTCCTTTGGGCATAGCTGGTTTCAGCTTGATTGATGACATAGGACAGGCGCGGTTGGCGGCTTTTTGCGTCACCGCCCAGTTGCGGCGCTGAAGCCAAGGTTTGATTGTCGAGTGTTTCACTGACAAACGTTCCAGCTCCAACGCGGGACACAAGCATCCCTTCCGCGACAAGCCGGTCGATCGCATCAATGACAGTGGTACGCGAAACGCCGATTTCCTTGGCCAAAGTGCGGGTCGCCGGCAAGCGATCCCCTGCCCCCAACGCGCCCGAAAGGATCATCTCGCGCAGGGCCATGTAAAGCTGCACACTGACGCTGCGTCTCAGCGTCCGGTCAAGCTGGATCGAAGACAACAAGGCACCGGCAGCATGCTTCACACCCACCCCCAATTGGTCTGGTGAAAATATCGAAATGGATATATCTGGTAATCCGGTTTTTCGCCAGCGTTTTGGCAGAACCGCACAGCTCGGTCAAAACATCCGGTGATGCCTCATGAAACTAGTCAAACTTGAAACCTTTACCAACGAATATGTCTGTTTCGTTCGCGCGACTGCCGAAGACGGCGCACAAGGCTGGGGACAAGTCGCCCCTTATTATGCGGACATTACAGCACAAGTGCTGCACCGGCAGGTCGCGCCCTATGCACTTGGCATGGAATGCGAAGACATTGATGCGATGCTTGATCTCGTGCGGGACCGCGAGCATAAGTTTCCCGGGTCATACCTGCGCAGGGCGATGGGCGGTGTCGACACTGCGCTTTGGGACATGCGCGGCAAACGCGAAGACAAGCCAGTTTGTGCCTTGATCGGTGGCACACCCGGAACAATCCGGGCGTACGGGTCGTCGATGAAGCGCGATATCACCCCAATTGACGAAGTCGACCGACTATCGCGGTTGCGCTACGAAAAGGGCTTTGACGCTTTCAAATTTCGGATAGGCGCAGAAGTTGGTCGCGACCAAGACGAATGGCCCGGCCGAACCGAAAAAATCGTGACGTACATGCGGCAGGCGATGGACGATGGAGTAGCGTTGCTGGTTGACGCCAATTCCTGCTACACACCTGCCCGCGCCATCGAAATTGGACGGATGCTGCAAAACAACGGGATCTCGCATTACGAAGAACCTTGCCCCTATTGGGAATTCTCGCAGACTAAGGAAGTGACCGACGCGCTAGAGATAGACGTCACCGGCGGTGAACAGGATTGCATGTTGGAACGCTGGGAAACAATGATCGCCGACCGCGTCGTTGATGTGTTGCAACCCGACATCTGCTACCTGGGCGGCCTGTCGCGCACCTTGCGCGTGGTTCGCATGGCCGAGGCCGCTGGCATGCCGGTGACACCACACGCCGCCAACCAATCAATGGTAACACTGTTCACCATGCACCTTATGCGCGCGATCCCAAATGCCGGAAAATATCTGGAGTTTTCTATTGAAGGCTCAGACTACTACCCGTGGCAAGACGGTTTGTTTGTGAATGATCCCTACGAAATCACTGAGGGTCAAGCGACAGTCACCAATGCCCCAGGTTGGGGTGTGGAGATCGACCCAAATTGGCTCGCACGATCGCAGTACCAGAGCAGCGACATTCACTCGTAGGTATCCCGTACGCTGTATGGAACACCAGCTTGGACCTATCCCCTTCCTGCCAGCGATCCGATTTGTCCGCTATTCTGCAGGCCGTTTCACAACCGGACACCCCTATCGGATCGAATTGATCGAACTTTCAAGCAAGTGCTTCGTATATGGAGATTGGGCTTCCGAACGCCGCATTGCTTCAACACTCAGAACCTCTTCGAAACGACCATCCTTCATGACGCCGATGCGCTCGCAGAGGTGCCCAACGACACCCAAATCGTGTGAAACCATGATGTATGTCAGTTTGTGCTCGCGGCGCAAATCAACCAGCAAGTTCAGAATTTCTGCCTGAACCGAAACGTCGAGCGCCGATGTCGGTTCATCCAGCAATAGAATTGAAGGATCACACGCCAGGGCACGGGCGATGGCGACCCGCTGACGTTGACCACCGGACAATTGGTGTGGATAGCGGAACCGGAAACCAGGACCAAGACCAACATCGTCAAGCAATTGCCCAATTCGTGTGTCGATGTTCTCAACCCCATGCAATCCCATCGCTTCGGACAAGACGCGATCCACCGTTTGTCGCGGGTGCAAAGAAGCGTAGGGATCCTGAAACACCATTTGAACTTTGCTGTAGAACGACTTGCTGCGTTTGGGACCGAGGGTCTCTCCCGCAACGGTCATCTCGCCGGACCACGTCGGCACCAACCCCGCAATGGCTCGGAGAATGGTCGATTTTCCAGAGCCGCTTTCACCAACAAGACCGAAACTTTCGCCGTCATCGACGTCGAAAGTCACATTCTGCACAGCATAGGATCGGTCGGCCCCTACGCCGAACCAGACATTAAGGTCGTTGACCGTGACCGCACTCATTGGCGCGCACTCACAGATGGGGCTTCGCGCCAAGCAGGATCGCGCTTGAGCACTTCCAGATGGTCGCGAGGATGTTCCAGATCAGGCACCGAATTGAGCAAACCCAACGTGTACGGATGCCGTGCATTGCGAAGTTCACTAGCCTTGCAGGTCTCAACAATACGACCCGCATACATAATGATAATTCGGTCACAAAACTTGGCCACGAGGTTGAGGTCGTGGCTGATAAACATCAGACCCATGCCCCGGTCGCGCACCAGCTTGTCAATAATGTCGAGCACCTGAAGCTGTACCGACACATCAAGAGCCGAAGTCGGCTCATCGGCGATCAGGATCTCAGGATTGGGCAAAAGCATCATGGCGATCATGATCCGTTGTCCCATGCCGCCAGATACTTCGTGCGGGTAAAGGTCGTAAACCCGTTCGGGATCGCGGATCGCTACTTCTTCAAGCACCTCCAGCGCGCGCTGCCGGGCATCGCTGCGGGATGTCTTCTCATGCGCGCGCAAAGCTTCAACCAATTGCTGCCCAACAGTCATCACCGGGTTAAGTGAAAATTTCGGGTCTTGCATGATCATTGAAACGCGCCCACCTCGTAACTGACGCATCCGCTTCTCAGGCAACGACAGGATGTCTTCTCCGTGCACATCAAGCTTGTCGGCTTCAATCATCCCCGGAGGTCTGATCAGTCGCAAAACGGCACGGCCCGTCATTGACTTGCCAGAGCCGCTTTCTCCGACGATACCAAGGCGTTCCTTGCCAAGGGTAAAGGAAATTCCGCGGACAGCATCAAACACACCCGTTCGGGTGCGGAATTTCACCCAAAGGTTTTCCACATCCAGAAGCGGAGCATCGGTCATGAATTATCCTCTTTCGGGTCAAGCACGTCACGCAGCCCGTCGCCCAGTAGGTTAAAGGCAAGGCTGATGGCAAAGATCGCGATGCCCGGGATTGTGGCGACCCACCAATAGTCCAGAATGTATTTCCGCCCCTCGGATATCATCGCACCCCATTCCGGGCTGGGCGGTTGCGCCCCCAAGCCCAGGAAACCAAGGCCCGCCGCAGTAAGGATGATCCCGGCCATGTCGAGGGTCACGCGGATCACAAGCGACGAAATGCAAAGCGGCCAGATGTGTTTGGTCACAATGCGGAACGCGCCCGCCCCTTGCAGCTTGATTGCATGGATGTAGTCGGAATTACGAATGGTCAGGGTTTCGGCGCGCGCAATACGCGCATAAGGCGGCCACGCCGTCAGCGAAATTGCGAGAACCGCGTTTTCGATACCAGCGCCCAGAGCCGCCACAAAGGCAAGCGCAAGGATCAGGCGCGGAAATGCCAGAAAAATGTCTGTGATCCGCATCAACAGCACATCAATCCATCCACCCGCGTAGCCCGATACAGTTCCAACGATCAGGCCCACCAAAGGTGCTACCATGACAACGAGCAACACGATGTAAATCGAGATCCGCGCGCCATAGAGCAGCCGTGAATAGATATCACGACCAAGACTGTCCGTGCCAAAGAGATGGCCATTCTCGCCCGGAGCCAAAAGGCGCTGCCCCAAGTCCTGCGCAAACGGATCGTGCGAAGCCAAAACCGGAGCGAATATTGCGCAAAGGATAAGAAACGCCAGAACATAAAGGCCGAACATCGTCAGCCTGTTCGACCGCAACGTCAGCCATCCTTTGTACCAAGACGCGAACCGTGCCTGACGACGCGAAGTCGGCTCTTCGCTAAGAAGCCAGTCGCGCAAACCTTGCGATGTGCTCATTTGGACCTCGGATCGAAAAAGCGGTAAAGAAGATCGGAAAAGATGTTGATGCCGACAAAGATCGTGCCGATGACGATGGTTCCACCCAACACAGAATTCATGTCATTCGCCAGCAGCGATGTTGTGATATATTGGCCCAACCCCGGCCACGCGAAGATGATCTCGGTCAGAACCGACCCTTCAAGCAGATTGGCATAGGCCAGTGCAATCACGGTCACCAACTGGATCCGTATATTGCGAAAGGCATGACCCCAAACAACTTGCCATTCGCTTAGCCCTTTGACCCGCGCCGTAGTGACGTATTCCGACCCAAGTTGTTCCAGCATGAAGGACCGTGTCATTCGACTGATGTAAGCAAGGCTATAATACCCCAACAAAGATGCCGGGAGGATGATGTGCGAGAATGCATCTCGGAACACAGTCCACTCGCCACGCAGCGCACTATCGACCAAAAGCATCCCTGTGATCGGTTCGACAATGCCTTGATAAAAAATACCCAATCGACCGGGCCCAGCGACCCAACCTAGGATACCGTAGAACACCAACAGCCCGACCAGACCCAGCCAGAAAATCGGCATGGAATACCCGATAAGCCCAACGAAGCGCGCGATTTGATCAATCCAACTGCCTCGACGTACGGCAGCGATAACGCCCAGCGGAACGCCTAACACAACACCGATAATCGTCCCGAGTGTCGCAAGCTCCAAAGTTGCCGGGAACACCCGGGCAATGTCAGTTGTGACCTCTTGTCCAGTGCGGATCGATTTCCCGAAATCGCCTTGCAAGACATCTGTCACATAAATCCAGAACTGCACCAAAAGCGGCTGATCCAGACCAAGCTCTATGAAAGTCTGGTCGTACTGCTCTTGCGTTGCACGTTCGCCAATGACCGCCAGAACCGGGTCGATTGGCATCACACGGCCGATCATGAAAGTCACAAACAGCAGGCCAAGGATCGTCGCGACAACAGTCGCGGCCGTCGTCAGCGTCTTCTTCAACCAAGGAGGGAAGGACGGCCCAAGCCGCCCTTCACCATGAGTTGTATCTGCCATTTACTTGGTGATGACCCAGTAAGAAACCGCAGTTGTCGCGCCGCCTGCGACAAAGTTCTCAACGTTAGCGCGCATGCCGTTCTGTTCGATTTGCTGGAACATCACGCCAAACGGGCTGATCTTCTGATGCTCGCGCTGCAATTCGCGATACATATCGGCACGGGTAGCGGTGTCATTTTCGACCACTGCGGCAAGGGTATCATCGCTCATTTCGGGAATACCCCATGCGTTGCGCCATGCCAGAAGGCCGGTGGCCCCTGCCTCGTCTGAATTGTCGGGGTTGAACGCAAACGTTCCTGCGTTTGTGTTGGGATCCGGATAGTCCGGCCCCCATGCACCAAGATAGATGTCATGCTCGCGGGCGCGATATCGATCCAAAGTCTGCGCACCGGTACCGACGATCAATTCAATGTCGCAGCCAAGCTGACCCCACGTGTTTTGCAGCGATTGGGCAATATCCAAGCGTTCTTGCGCATCCCTGACCGAGATTTTGATCGGGCCGCAATCCGGGAACCCCGAGGCTGCCAGAGAGGCTTTTGCCGCATCCATGTCAAAGCTGAAAGGCGTTTCTTCCAAAGCGCCAAGGAAGGTTCGCGGAAGGAACGCCTGATGCACAGTATACTGTCCCTTGAGGAACGAGCCTGACATTCCTGCGTAATCTGTCGCCAGCTTGAGCGCCTCAAGCACCTTGGGATCAGACAGCATCGCCTTTTTCTGGTTGGCGGCAAAGTACATCAGTCGACCACGCAGTTCGTCGATGATCTTTACGCCATCTACACCGTCAAGGCCCGCAACATCCTCGGGCGACAGGTTGCGGGCCACATCAATGTCGCCGCGTTCCAGCTGAAGGCGTTGTGTTGCGCTTTCTTGGATATGCTGGACGATCACCCGCTCCATCGCAGGCGCATCACCACCGTAGTTTGGATTCAGGTCCATCAGGACGCTTTCGCTCGGTTTCCAGTCGACAACTTTGTACGGACCGGACCCGGCGGTATTGGTCCGGAGCCATTCGTTGCCCATGTCACCATCGACGGCATTAGCCATAGCGGATTCCATGTCTACGATCCCGCCAATGGTCGCTGTGAGACAGTTCAGCACGAAGGACAGCGCGTAGGGCTTGTCCAATGTCAGTACGAGCGTTTTGTCATCAGGCGCCATGATAGTTTGTTCAACGTTCTCTGGCGTAAAGCCAAATTGCGTCAGAATAAACGACGGCGTTTTGTTCAGCGTTACTGCACGGCGCAAAGAGAACTCGGCATCCTTGGCTGTAACCGGATTGCCCGATGCGAAAACATGGCCCTCGGCCATTGAGAACGTGATGGTCATCCCATCTTCAGAGATTTCCCAGCTTTCCGCCAGTTGCGGCTGAAAGCCTGCATCCAGATCTAGCGGGTCGAAATTCACCAGTTTCTCGTAAACGTTGCGGCTAACATCCGCCCCCGCGAACTCAAAGCTCTCGGCGGGATCAAATGTCTTGATGTCGTCGATCCGGTTCGCGATGACCAGCATATTTGGCGGAGTTTCCGCAAAGCTTGGTGCGGCAATACCAACGGCCAATAGCGACGCGACCGCGGCTGCTACAAACGATGTTTTCATGGTGTAAGTCCCTGTTCTAATTTTCTTATTCGCCCCACGTTTTTCGCAGGACCCGTAACCAATTGCCGTGCGTTATCTTGGCCATAAGACCATCGTCCACACCATGAGAACGCAAAGCAGTGAGCAAATTGGGGAGGCCCGCACAGTCTCCGATTGGATCTGGGACGAGCGCCCCGTCGAAATCGGATCCAAGCCCGATCCGATCCTCACCAAGGCTATCCACCAGATGGTCAAAGTGTCTAAGCACGATGTCAAGCCCAAACTCAGAGTCCATTCGTCCGTCCGGCCGTAAAAAGGCACTGGCAAAGTTAATGCCGACCATTCCATCACTTTCGCGGATCATCGCAAGCTGCCGGTCCGTCAGATTGCGCGAATGCGGGCAGACAGACCACGCATTTGAATGAGTCGCGACAAGTGGGGCGTCGGTAATCAGAGCAACATCATCAAAGCCTTTGCCGTTAAGATGCGAAAGATCGACCATTATTTTCAATCGGTTGCATTCACGGATCAGGGCTTTGCCACTATCCGTCAAACCCGGCCCGGTGTCTGGGTTCGACGGGTACCGAAATGGTACGCCGTAACCCCAAATTGTATCTCGGCTCCAGACCGGTCCAAGCGACCGCAATCCACGCGCGTGCCACGCGTTCAGCTTGTCGAAATCTCGATCTACAGCTTCGGCTCCTTCGATATGGATGACTGCAGCCATTTCTTCGGCAGGCAACGCGTCCTCGATCTCTTGCGCGCTGCGGCAGATTCGAATGGCTCCGGCGGCAGCAAGATCTTCCATCGCGTCAAAGCCGCGTAAAGTCCATTTTGTCGCTTCTGCCTCGGACACCTCAGAGGGCAGAGCAATGTCATACGGAGGATTGCGCATTTCATCATGACGCATGGCCTTGTCGTCCGGGCTGGGTACGAAAATCGCGAACATTCCGCCACCAAACCCACCCCTCTGTGCCCGTGGTTTGTCAATGTGCCCATCATCCAGACCAGAGGCGACCTCTTCGGCTGTGACGTCTCCACGCAACAGCCGAAGGATCAGGTCATTGTGCCCATCGAACACGGGGAAATCGCTCATGATGTCTCCAAAAACAGTTTGTAGCCGAAATGCGAAGGTTCAAACCCTGCCCGTTCATAAAAGCGGTGAGCTTCAGGGCGGCGGCGATCAGAAGTCAGTTGAACCAACGTGCAGCCGCGCTGACGTGCCTGATCAATTGACCAATCAAGCATGATCTGGCCAAGTCCCTGCCCCCGCGAATCTCTGGCGACTCGCATCGCCTCTATCTGCGCGCGCCACGCACCGTGGCGAGACAGCCCGGGTAAAAAGGACAACAAAAGCGTGGCGACAAGCCGATCCTCATACTCGCCAACGACAAGTATATGATTTGGGTCGTTCTTGATCGCCTCGAAAGCGCTCAAATAAGCTTCGTCAGGTTCGGTAGCTTCCCGGAGCATACCCAGATCATCATCCCCATAGAGAACGATCAATTCGGCAAGATCGCGGTCTTGGGCAGGTCGTATCCGCAGGTTTGGGCTAGTCATTCATGAACCTTCAGCCAAGTCGGTATTAATCGCAATCGAAATTCAACCAATCCGATCGGGTTAACCCGCGCAGCAATCGTCGAATGCACCCCGGAATTCAGGCAACCTTCGCATCGCTCATCCCAACGTTACCACTTGATATGTTTCGACTAGGTCATTGATCTCAGAGCTGAAGCGATCTTACCTGTCCTTTTTTGCACCACGCGATTTCCGAATGGGCGGCGCACAGCACTGGACAAAGCAGCATTCACCAAAATCGCGGACTGATACCGGAAAGTCGATTGGATAAAGCAAGCCCGATGGGTCAAAGGGCCAGTTCATCACCTCGCCTAGTATCTTCGATGGGATGGATATGGATCCGGGCGCCATCGCACTGATGCACGACCAAGACACAGCAAATAAATCGCGACGTGGTGAGAGTAAGACGGAAACCGAGCCAAGGACTGGAACCTGTTCGCGAAGACACACCGCCGCGTCTGATCAGGCTACGTTTTAACCAATATCTGTCAAAAAAAGCGCGGTAGTCACCCAATAGTTCTTGGAACATCGCTTACCGCGCGACGAAACGCTTCGCGATCCGTGTCAAGAAGTGCACGGAAATGCCAACCACCACTCCCCAGAATGCCGCGCCAATACCGAACAAGGACACACCGGATGCCGTGAACATGAAGGTAAGTAACCCAGCTTGTGCATCCTCAGAAGCCAGCATCGCGCCGGTAAACTTGAGAATCGGTTGCAGAAGCGCCAAACCAGCCAACAAAGCGATCAATGAAGACGGTAACAGGATCAGAAGATCGACAATGCTTCCTGCAAAGACGCCACCGAGGCAGAAGAATACACCGCATGCAACACCGGCGACATAGCGTCGATCGGCTATTTCGTGACTGTCTGGCCCTGCGCAGAAAGCCGCTGTGATCGACGCCAAGGCGGTTGTAATGCCCCCGAACAGAGCTGCCGCAATGGAAACAGCGCCGCCGACAATGACAATTGGATTTGCAGACAGGGTAAACCCGTTGGCGCGCAGGATGGCCATACCAGGAAGATACTGACCGCTGAGAGTGGTGATCAACAAAGGCAAAGCAAGGCTTAGCATGGCGCCTGGGGAAAAACTGGGCACAGTGACCTGTGGGCTTGCCATCGACAAGCTGACCACCCCAATCGAAGCATCATAAAACACCGCGCTGACCGCGAGCGCCGAAGCGAGCAGGATCAACATCGCGTAGCGTGGAAGCACGACGGCGCTGACTGCGAAGACGACAATCAGAATGGAGATCGCAACAGGGTCTGTTGCCAAACCGCCAGCGGCCTTAAGGCCAAAGCCAAACAAGATGCCGGCCATCATCCCGTTGGTAACCGACGGCGGGAGGAACGTCACAAGGCGTTCAAAAATGCCCGACAATCCAATAATTATGAGGATCATGGCAACAGCGATATAGGCACCCGCCATTTCTGCCGCAGACAACGACGTACCCAAAGCGATGAGAAGAACCGTTCCCGGCGCTGACCACGCCATTGCCACCGGAACCCGGAACCACAGGCTAAGACCAATGCTCGACACACCAGCGGCGACAGAAATCGCAAAGACCCAAGACGAGAACGCGGCTGTCGACACGCCCATGGCATCAGCAGCACTCAGATAGATCAACAAGGGTCCGGCATAAGACACCAGAACAGCAAGGAACCCGGCCCCGATGGCAGAGCCGGATATATCGCTTATACGCAATCCGTGGTGTCCGGTTGAGTTAAACAACCGTTGCCTCGGTGGCGGCGATGATGTCCTCACGAGTGACGCCATCTGCGCACTCAACGATCTGCAGACCGTTTTGAGTCACATCTAGCACACCAAGGTTGGTGATGATCCGGTCAACCACCCCCTTGCCGGTCAGTGGCAGCGTGCAATCCTTCAGCACCTTGCTTTCGCCATGCTTGTTTGTGTGATCCATAACGACGATCACGCGACCTACGCCAGCCACGAGGTCCATCGCGCCGCCCATGCCTTTGACCAGCTTGCCGGGGATCATCCAGTTGGCGAGGTCACCATTTTCAGAAACCTCCATCGCGCCGAGGATCGCCGCGGCAATCTTATACCAAAGGGGCTGGCTTCTGACTCATTAGGGATTTCTGAGGTTCCCAGCTCGCCCGCGCTCTGATTCCATGG
>CANNCS010000031.1 GCA_947503115.1 uncultured Marivita sp. | reverse complement strand
CAGGGAACGCCGTGCGCTGGACGCGCTCGATGAAATCCGCGGAAACAGGTAAGAAGTGTCAGACTCGGAGCACTAGTACGTGCACTGCAGCGCCGTCGGGCTGAGGGTGTGGCACCTTTTACGGTGCTAACCTGTGACAACCTGCCGGAAAATGGACGACTTGTCCGGAGTTTGGTACTCAACTTCGCACGTCGTCTGGACCCTGAGTTGGCTGACTGGATCGAGGCCGAAGCCAAGTTTCCCTGTACAATGGTGGACCGGATCACGCCTGCCACCACCGCAGCTGACTTGGTACGGGTTGCTGCGTTGACGGGTCGAGCGGATGCAGCATCGGTGATGCACGAACCCTTCGCACAATGGGTGATCGAAGATGATTTCGTCGATGGTGATCGCCCTGATTTCGCCGCAGCAGGGGGCGAAATGGTGCAGGACGTGACCGCACATGAGCACATGAAGCTGCGCATGTTGAACGGCACCCATTCCGCACTGGCCTACACAGGCTATCTGGCCGGGCATGAGACCATTGCGCAGACTGTCGCAGACCCGATCTTTGCCGGCTATGTACGGCAGCTTTGGGCCGAGATCATGCCCACAGTTCGAGCCCCCGAGGGCGTTAGCCTGACGGAATATGCAGACGCGCTGTTCAACCGTTACGCCAATCCCGGCATCCGTCACAGGACATGGCAAATCGCTATGGATGGTAGCCAAAAACTGCCGCAACGCATCTTGGGCAGTCTGGCTACAAACCTCAAGGAAGGGCGAGAATCGCCCGCGCTCTGCCTCGCGGTGGCGGCATGGATGCGATATGTTGGTGGGGTGGACGAACAAGGGCAGGCGATTGACGTGCGAGACCCGTTGGCGGCGCGGCTGCGCGGTGTGTCGGACAGTGCCAACACCCCAGAAGACAAGGTTGCGGCTTTGCTCGGCGTGCGCGACGTGTTTTCGGCAGACTTGGCCGCGCAGTTGATCCAGCCTGTTACAGCGGCTGCGGTCAAGCTCTGGGGTAACGGCACCCGCGCTGCGATCAAGGAGGGAGCGACATGATCGAAACATGGCGTTGGTACGGTGAATTCGACCCGATTACGCTGGTCGAAGTGGCGCAAACAGGGGTCGCGGGTATCGTCAGTGCTCTGCACGCCATCCCTTATGGTGAGGTTTGGCCGCGTGACGCTATCGCCGCCCGCAAACGTACTATCGAAGAGGCGGGTTTTGTATGGTCCGTCGTAGAAAGCTTGCCTGTGCATGAGCGCATCAAGAAGGGCGAAGGTGGTCTGTCTGCTCTGTTTGCCAACTACCGCCAGTCGATGGCCAATCTGGCTGAACAGGGCGTGCAGACAATCTGCTACAACTTCATGCCGCTTTTGGATTGGACGCGTACCGATCTGGCTGCACCTGTTGCAGGCGGAGCCACTTGTTTGCGGTTCGAGGCGACCCATATGGCCGCGTTCGAGATTCACATGCTGGGGCGTCAGGCCGCCGAGGACGATTACAGCGACGAGGTGCGCGTACGCGCGGCCGCTTGGTATCAGAAGGCGACAGATGCTGATCGGGACAGCCTGCTGAAGTCGATCATGGCGGGGATGCCAGGGGCGTTTGACCGGTATGACATTCCGGGTTTGCGCAAAGCTCTTGCCGCGTATGACGGGATAGATCGTGAGGCGTTGCGGGCAAATTATGCGCGTTTTCTGGCTGAAGTTGTGCCAACAGCCGAAGAATTGGGTATCCGACTGTGCGTCCACCCGGATGACCCGCCCCGCGACATTCTTGGACTGCCAAGGATCGTGTCGACCGGTGACGATTTGGAATGGGTGCTTGCAACGCAAGACAGCCCGGCCAATGGGGTAACGCTGTGTTCAGGCTCGCTTGGAGCGCATCCAGGCAATGATGTGCCGGCGATTGCAGCGCGGGTGGCGGACCGCATTCATTTCGCCCACCTGCGCAACGTACGCAAAGATCCTGATGGCTCGTTCGAAGAAGCGGCGCATCTGGACGGCGATACCGACATGGTGGTGTTACTCCGCGTGATTTTGCGCGAAGAGGCGCGGCGCAGGACAGAGGGACGCATAGATCATGTGATCCCGTTCCGTCCTGACCACGGGCACCATATGCTAAGCGATCAAGACCGGGATTTCGTGCCGGGTTATCCGCTGATTGGCCGTCTGCGCGGGCTTGCCGAATTGCGCGGGGTGATCCGTGGCATTGGGCATGTCTGAACCGCTGATCCTGCATCCGTCGGACAACGTCGCGGTTTTGACGTGGCGGGCGCAGTTGGGCGCTGACCCACTTGAGGTAGGCGCGCCGTTGCAAACCTCGTTGTCGGCAGGACACAAGATCGCGCGACAGGACATCCCGGTAGGGGCTCCGATCGTCAAGTTCGGTCAGTTCATCGGAAAGGCGACCACCAATATCGTGGCAGGCGACCATGTGCACACGGACAATTGCGTCTTCGACAATCCCGAACAATCCTATGCCATCGTGGCCGACCTGAAGGCCGCAAGGGCGTCTATCCCAGTGTCTGAGCCTCTGACCTTCCAAGGTTACCTACGCTCGGACGGCCGGGTGGGCACACGCAACTATATCGCCCTGCTGGCGACGGTGAATTGTTCGGCCACAGTCATCCGTCGCGCCGCGAGCGAGATCGAGGCGAGCGGTTTGCTTGACGCCTATCCCGACATCGACGGTATTGTGGCTCTTGCGCATGGGACGGGCTGCGGCATGGCGGGCAGTGGTCCGGGGTTTGAAATCCTTGACCGGGTGCTTTGGGGCCACGCAACCCATCCAAACGTCGGCGCTGCTGTGTTTGTGGGCTTGGGCTGCGAAGTGATGCAGATCGCGCGGATGCAATCGCATTTCGGGACCGGGGTCACGGCGCATTTCCACGGACTTACCATTCAGGATAGCGGCGGTACCCGTGCCACCATCGATGCGATCAAGGACCATGTCGTGGGCCTTCTGCCAACGGTGAACGGCGTGTCTCGTAGCGCACAGCCGATGTCGGCCCTGCGGGTTGCGCTTCAATGCGGCGGGTCGGATGGGTTTTCCGGGATTACTGCGAACCCGGCGTTGGGGGTAGCCAGTGACCTGCTGGTCGGGCAAGGCGGTACCGCGATCCTGTCGGAAACGCCCGAGATTTACGGCGCCGAGCAATTGTTGCTGCGGCGCGCTGCATCTGACGCGGTTGCGCAAAAGCTGATCCGGCAAATCAAATGGTGGGAAAGCTATACCGCGTTAAATGGCGGGTCGCTCGACAACAATCCAAGCCCCGGCAACAAGCAGGGGGGCATTACGACCATTCTCGAAAAATCGCTGGGTGCTGTGGCGAAAGGCGGGTCCACGCCCCTGACCGCGGTCTACGACTATGCCGAAAGGGTTGACGCGCCGGGCCTCGTGTTCATGGACACACCCGGCTACGACCCTGTTTCTGTCACTGGACAGATCGCGGGGGGGGCGCAGGTCGTGGTATTCACCACTGGGCGCGGGTCGGCTTTTGGGTCGAAACCTGCGCCGACGATCAAGCTAGCCACGTCGGATCGGCTATTTGGGAAAATGCCCGACGACATGGATCTCAATACTGGCGACATCCTGTCCCAAGGCGTCGCCATTGCCGATAAGGGGCGCGAGATTTTCAATCTCATCCGCGCCACTGCATCTGGGCAATTGTCGAAATCAGAGGCCCTTGGGCTTGGGGTTCACGAATTTGTCCCGTGGCAGATCGGGGCGGTGATGTAGGGCACTTGATCCTCTATATGCGCAGATCACGCGCGAGCGGCTTGTCTCGGTTCGCGAATGGACGCATCTTCGCGACATGATCGGTAGGACAGAAAACAGCGATCGCGCTCGGACGCGGAATTGGACGGTCGTTTTGGTTGGCGGCGGCGTGGCGCTTTTGTTGGCGTTGCTGGCATTGCTGTTTCCGTCACTCGAACGTGTCTACCTGAGCCAGTTGGGTAAGCGCGAGGCATCGACCCTGACCTTGGCGGTCGAAGGTCTGAACGGTTCTCTTCGGCGGTTCGAGGCATTGCCCAGTTTGATCGCCGAACGCCCCGATCTGGCGCAGGTGTTGCGCGACCCGTCCGACATCGCGCGGATCGAACGGGTGAACGACGCCTTGCATCAAACCGCCGAAGAGGTCGGGTTGTCCGACATTTTCCTGATTGATCCTGATGGGTTGACCCTTGCGGCAAGCAATCATTGGAAAGACCTGTCCTTTGTCGGTCAGAATTTTGCATACCGGCCCTATTTCACCCTTGCCCTATCTGGCGATCAGGGACGTTTTTTCGCGCTGGGCACGACATCGGGTGAACGTGGCTACTTCTTTGCCGAGGCGGTGCGCGACGGGACCGAGATCCTTGGCGTGTTGGCCGTCAAGTTCACAGTCGATGCGTTTGAAGATGCATGGCGTGATGGGATCAATGACATTCTGGTGCAGGACGATGCCGGGGTGATCTTCATGGCCAGCCGCCCCGATTGGCATTTTCGGTCTTTGGAACCGCTGAACCCTGAGGCGCGGGCGGCGATTGAAGACACCAAGAAATACCCAATGGATCAGCTTGTGCCGCTGCAAGCCACGCAAGAGACGTTCGATGACAGGTTTCGGGAAGTTTCGATCACCGACAGCTCGGGCGTGACCGAACGGTTTCTGGTGCAAAGCCAGATGATCCCAGAAGCCGGTTGGCAGGTGTCGCTGCTGACCCCCAGCGAACAGGCTTGGACCAGCGCGATGGGGACGGTGGCGTTGACGGCATTGTTGTTGTTGCTTGTCGGGCTGATTGCCACCGTCGTCATTCAGCGGCGGATCCAATTGCAGGAACGGATCCGTGCTGCATTGTCGATGCAGGAGGAACTCGAACATCGGGTCAATCAACGCACGGCGGAATTAAAGGACGCAAACGACGTTATCATGCAAGAGGTTGAGGAACGGCGCGCTGCCGAGACCTTACTGCGCCAGACTCAGACGGAACTCATTCAGGCCGGGAAACTTGCGGCCTTGGGCCAGATGGCAGCCGCTTTGAGCCACGAGTTCAACCAGCCTTTGGCCGCTGTGAAATCCTTTGCCCGAAATGCTGGCGCGTATTTGGATCGCGGAGAGCCAGACAAGGTGCGCCAGAATGTCGGCATGATTGATGATATGGTTGACCGGCTGGCTGCCATCTCGACCCACTTGCGCAACTTTGCCCGCCGTCCCGGAGAAAAAACCGAACCCGTGCTACTGAACCGGGCGTTGGACAGCGCACTGGTTATTCTCGAGCCCAAGATGCGGGCCTCTGGTTGCCGGGTGGACCGCGACCAGATCGACGGCGATATCTGGGTTTTGGGCGGTCAGGTTCGGCTGCAACAGGTGTTTGTGAACCTGCTCAGCAATGCGGTGGATGCGATGAGCGGGGTGCCGGACCCTGTCGTTGATCTGTCGCTCGACATGGAAGGGGGCCGGGTTCATGTGCGGGTTCGCGACCGTGGAACCGGTATGACCGATGCCGAAATCGCCCAGCTGTTCGATCCATTCTTCACCACGAAAGAGCCGGGCAGGGGCATGGGGCTGGGCCTGTCGATTTCGTACAACATCGTACGCGATTTTGGCGGAACTCTGGAAGGGAGAAACCATCCCGACGGCGGCGCTGTTTTCAGCGTTACGTTGAAATTGGCTGAAGCCCCATCTCTGGCGGCTGCAGAATGACCAAGGCGGCTGCAGTCCTGTTTGTCGATGACGAGGAGCCCCTGCGCATCGCGGCGCAGCAGACGTTGGAGTTGGCTGACCTCGATTGTACGTGTTTCGACCGTGCGGTTTCAGCGTTGGCCGCCATCGGCCCCGAATTCCCCGGCATTCTGGTCACGGACATTCGGATGCCGGGTATGGACGGGACTGAGCTTTTGCGTGCCGCTTTGCAAAAAGACCCAGAGTTCCCCGTGATCCTTGTCACCGGTCACGGCGATCTGGATTTGGCTGTCGGCATGATGCGGGAAGGGGCGTATGACTTCATCGAAAAGCCCTATGCCCCGGAACGTCTGGTCGATGCCGTGCGGCGGGCCTTGGAGATGCGTCGCCTGACCATCGAAAACCGCGCCTTGCGGTCTGAAGTGGCCCCGTTGATTGGGGCGAAAGACGGCCTGCGCGGGTTCAGTCTCGAGATGGAAACTGTCCGTAAACAGATACGTGCCGTTGCTGCGAGTGATGCAGATGTGCTGATCGTCGGAGATACCGGCACCGGCAAGGGGCTGGCTGCGCAGGCTGTACACGCGGCCAGCAAGCGCGCTGATCGGCCCTTTGTGGCGATCAACTGTGCTGCGCTGCCATCGGACATGATCGAAAGCGAATTGTTTGGCCACGAAGCCGGAGCCTTTGCGGCTGCGACACGGGCGCGTGCAGGCAAGTTCGAACATGCCCGACGCGGCACAGTCTTTTTGGACGAGATCGACAGCCTGCCGCTGGCTTTGCAAGCGAAACTGTTGCACGCGGTTGAAACCCGGTCGATCAGTCGGCTTGGGTCGCATGACCGGATCGACCTTGATGTCAGGTTCATTGCAGCATCAAAATCCGATCTCGAAGCGGCGGCGGCGCAAGGTATGTTTCGCGGCGACTTGTTATACCGCCTCAATGTCGTGACAATCCGAATGCCTTCGCTTGCCGCGCGGCGTCAGGACATCCCGATGTTGTTTTTGACCTTCGTCGCGCAGATGGCGGAACGGTACGACCATCCCGTGCCGCAGGTTCCGGGGGCTGTGCTGGACGCGATTGCGGCGCGGGACTGGCCCGGAAATGCCCGCGAGTTGCGCAATGCTGCCGAACGCTATGTGCTGGGTTTACCGGACGCAGCAGATCAGGCCACACCGTCGGCGGGCACCCTTGTCGAACGAGTGGCCGAACACGAACGCGCGTTGATCGCGGCCAGTCTTGCGGCAAATTCGGGACGGCTCAAGGACACGTACGAGGCGCTTGGGATTTCCCGCAAAGCGCTATACGAAAAAATGCAGCGCTATGGCCTGGACCGAGAGTCCTTCGTCGACCCAGACAGCTGACACGCCGGTCTTGGGGGCGATCGACATTCCGATGTGTCAGTCGCGACCCAAGATTTTTGGTATTTGTCCCCCAAGCGACCCATTGCTGCGAAAAACTGCGGTTTGCCTAAAATGTTCGCGTTAACGGAGCTAGGCGATCGGCTGGGTCGCATGGTTGTTGGGCGGCGACCCGACGAGGAGATAACGGTCGGGCTACACACTCAATGTATGCGTTTGGGAGGAACCAATGCAGAAGATCACAGCAATTACCTTTGCCGTCACCTGTGCCATCACGGGTCAGGCATTTGCCGAAAGCCACGTTGACCGCACCGGTTGGCCGGAAAGCTTTACCGTGGGAACGGCGTCTCAGGGCGGCACCTATTTTGCTTACGGCTCGGGTTGGGCAAACCTTGTCGCGGAAGAACTGGGCGTATCCGGCGGTGGCGAAGTCACGGGTGGCCCGATGCAGAACATGGCTCTGGTGCATACAGGTGACGTTCAGTTCGGCATGACCACAATGGGTCCTGCAGCAGAGTCGCTGGGCGGAACAAACCCCATCGCGCCGGGTCTGCAGATGACCAATGCCTGCGCAATGTTCCCGATGTACCAGACACCGTTCTCTGTGACGGCCCTGTCGTCCTCCGGTATCACATCGATCTCGGAAATCCCGGATGGCGCACGCATCGGCTTTGGTCCGGCGGGTTCAACGTCTGACACCTACTTCCCGCGCATGATGGAAGAGCTGGGAGTGAATTTTGAGCGTCGCAACGGCGGTTGGTCCGACCTTGGTGGTCAGCTTCAGGATGGTCTGCTGGACGTGATTGCGTTCGCAGCAGGTGTTCCGGTTCCGGCTGTGTCCCAGCTTGAAGTTCAGACGGATGTGAACATCATCGAGTTCACCGAAGAAGAGCAGGCCAAGATCCAGGCTGCTTTCCCGGTGTCAAACTTTGAGATTTCGGCTGATGCCTACACCACGCTTACGGCCCCGGCGCGTTCGGTCTCCATGTGGAACTTCGCGATCGCGAACTGTGATCTGCCTGCAAGCTTTGTGAACGCTGCAGTTGAAGTTGTCATGTCCGACAACGAGCGGATGGTGAACATTCACCGCGCGGCGCGCTCCACTCTGCCCGAGAACTGGGACAAGAATGGCGTCCTTAAGTGGCACCCTGGTGCGGCCCAATGGTTCAAGGACAACGCGGGCGCGAACATTCCTGACGATATGATCCACGGCATGTAAGCCGTTTCGGAGCGGCGCTGGTCTTTTGCGCCGCTCCTTTTTTGCATCCCGCGCGACATGGTGCGCGCCTTGGTGGATGCCCCTTTATTCTCAAGACATGAAGCGCCGACGCGACAGCCAAGGTGGCTTTGCCAGGGAGGTGGCAATGGTTCAGGAAACCACACAGGCCGACGAGGCCGTGATTGCGGAAGGCGTTGACGAAGAGCCGGTCGAAGGCAACCGGCGGCTTTTTACAGGCTGGCGCATGCAAGCTGTGGCAGGATTCGCGGCTTTGTATGCACTGTTTCATATGGCGGCGCTCAATGGAGTTTCGATCTCAGCCTATACCGGGGTCACAGTGCCGCTGTTGCCTCAATTTCCAATGGAAACATGGAATTTCCGGATCGTTCACATCGCAGGCGCCTTGGCCCTGGGGTTTGTCGTCTACAACGCAGTGATGTTTTCCGATGATGCAGAAAAGGACGCGCGCGGCGGACCTTGGGGAAAGATTGCCTATGTCCTCTTCATCCCGGCGCTGTTCGCGCTGGGCACCAGCCTCTGGTTTGCGCGGACCATTGCCTCGGGCGCTTTACCGGAAATGGGCGGGCTGACCACTTGGCCCGCTTTCGCCGGAACTCCGATCTATTCTCAAGAAGTGTGGTACCTCGGGATGCCTTTGCTGATTGCAACTGTTGGCGGGGTTGTACTGGGTTGGTTCGAAACTGCCCCGCGTGACAAGTTTCGGGTGTCCGACGTTCTGCTGGGTGTCTGTGGTATCGTGGTCGCGGTCTATCTGATCGCCATCTACGGCACCGCGGCGCGGAACGCCGTTGGGACACCGTTTGTGCCGATTGGTGTCGCGTTTGCCGCCACAGCCGGGTCTGCGATGATCCTCGAATTGACCCGCCGCGTAGCTGGTCTGGCGCTGGTCATTATCACGGGCGTTTTCCTGCTATACACCTTCGTGGCGCATTTGCTCCCCGGCATCCTTGCCGTGCAGAGTGCCTATAGCTGGCAACGGTTCTTCGGGCATGTCTATTCGGACGCGGGTATCCTTGGCCCGACCACGGCGGTGTCATCGACCTACATCATCCTGTTCATCATCTTCGCAGCCTTTCTCCAGGCCTCCAAGGTGGGCGACTATTTCGTGAACTTCGCCTTCGCCGCCGCCGGTCGGGCGCGTGGTGGCCCGGCCAAAGTGGCGATCTTCGCCTCGGGCCTCATGGGTATGATCAATGGCACGTCTGCGGGTAACGTGGTTGCCACGGGTTCGCTGACCATTCCGCTGATGAAGAAGGTGGGTTACCGCCCAACAACCTCGGGCGCGGTTGAAGCGGCCGCCTCGACCGGCGGGCAGATCATGCCGCCAATCATGGGGGCAGGTGCCTTCATCATGGCCGAGATCACCGGCATTCCCTATCAGGAAATCGCCATTGCTGCGATCATTCCGGCGATCCTCTACTTCGTGTCGGTCTACTTCATGGTCGATTTCGAGGCCGCAAAGCTGGGTATGCGTGGGATGCGCGACGACGAATTGCCCAAACTCGCCAAGATGGTGCGGCAGGTTTATCTGTTCATCCCGATCATTATCCTGATTGCCGCACTATTCATGGGCTATTCGGTGATCCGGGCGGGCACCTTGGCCACCATGGCGGCAGCCGTAGTAAGCTGGCTGACCCCGTTCCCGATGACCCTGCGCGGGATCGCAAAAGCGTTCGAGCTGGCAGGCATTATGTCGATCCAGATCATCGCGGTTTGCGCCTGCGCTGGCATTATCGTCGGGGTCATTTCACTGACTGGCGTCGGTGCGCGCTTCTCGGCCGTTTTGCTTGACCTCGCTGGGGTGAGCCAACTCCTTGCGCTGTTCTTTGCGATGTGTATCGCGATCTTGCTGGGGATGGGGATGCCGACCACAGCCGCCTATGCGGTGGCGGCGTCCGTCGTGGCGCCCGGTCTCGTACAGTTGGGCATCCCGATGCTGACCGCGCACTTCTTTGTCTTCTACTTCGCGGTTTTGTCGGCCATCACACCTCCGGTGGCGCTGGCCAGCTATGCGGCGGCAGGCATCTCGGGCGCGAACCCAATGGAGACCTCGGTGGCGTCGTTCAAGATCGGCATTGCGGCATTCATCGTTCCGTTCATGTTCTTCTACAACAGCGCGCTGTTGATGGAGGGCACATGGTTCGAAGTCATCCGCGCTGGCATCACGGCCACTTTCGGTGTGTTCCTTTTGTCTGGTGGGGTGCAGGGATGGTTCCTTGGTCAACGGTCGGCATGGTTCATTCGTGCTGGTTTGATCGCGGCGGCGCTTCTGATGATCGAGGGAGGCCTCGTCACCGATCTCATCGGAATTGGGGTGACGGCAGGGGCTTGGCTGATCCAGCGCTTCCTGCATCCTAATCCAAATGCCAGTATCCCGGTACGTGGCGCAGACTAAAGCAAAGTAAGGGTCGGCCTAATCGGGCCGACCCTTTTTGCATTCTTTCAACTGTCTTCCAGAACCCTGCGCGCAACGCGAAAACACTCAAGCGCCTGAGGTACTCCGCAATAGATGCCAACAACATGGATGATCGCGCGGATTTCGTCCTGGCTGACGCCGTTATTGATCGCACCACGACAGTGGATTTCCCACTCGTGCATCTTACCCAAAGCGCCGATCATCGAAAGGTTCATCATCGATCGTGTTTTGGGGTCAATCACGTCGTCACCCCATCCAAATCCCCAACACCATGCCGTCATTGCCTCTTGAAACGGGCGTGTGAAGTCATCGGCGGCGGCCAGATTTCTCTCAACGTATTCCGCGCCCAAGGTCGCCTTGCGTTGCTCAAGCCCCTTTAGAAACAGGTCTTCGTCAAATGTGCTCATGGCTGTTCTCCCTTTTGTACCGAGTCGTCGTCAACCTAGGACCTGTTTGCAAGTGAGGCCAATCGGTCCGTCGATCGAGATTGGAACGCCCGGCCAATTGTTCGAACACGCTAAATAATTCGCTTTCGTTGAAAACACTTCGCCAGACCCACCGCCAGACACGAAATCAGGCAAGATGCCCGACGGCATTTATCTGGTTCTTACTGCACTGATGCCGGTGCCGAGGCACGTTTGTCAGCTATGCCATCGGGGCGGTTGTATGCTGGCCGTGTGCTGTGTGCGATCGCGGCCATCGTTAGGGTTACTGTTGCCATTGGAAAAGAGGCATAGCCTTAGTTCATTTATCGGATTGGTAAAGTTTGGTTGTTTTTGTGCCGCACGGACACCTCGGGATTGTGCTGCGTACGGCGTAGCGCTACCAGCGAACAATTCGGCGGTATCCGTGCCTGGACGGTTTGCCAACCGCCGCGTCGGCCCCGCACAGCCGAGATTTTCGTCTTCGTCCGCGGTAGAGTGTTGTTATGGACATCGTCATCGTCACCACGATCATCGCGTCGCTTTTTCTAGTGATCGGCGCGGCCGAGCCATTGGCGGCACGTCTTCGGCTGCCCTACAGCGTCATCCTCGCGGCTCTTGGCGTGTTGATCGGCGTTGGTGCTATCTTTTTCCTGCAGACGGATCTGACGGACGCGCTCAACCCTGTGGCCGAAGCTATTCTCGGGCTGCCGATCCGATCCAACGTATTCCTCTACGTGTTCCTTCCGACCCTGCTTTTTCAGGCTACGTTGGGCATGAACTTGCGGCGAATGCTGGACGATTGGGTGCCAATCCTTGTTCTTGCGATCGTGGCGGTTGTCGTTGCGACTTTGAGTGTGGGCTACGCCCTTGCGTGGGCCAGCGCATTGCCGTTGGCGGCATGTCTTTTGATCGGGGCGATCGTTTCGACAACCGACCCATCCGCAGTTGTGTCAATTTTTAGGTCGATCTCGGCACCGCAACGGCTGACCCGGATCATCGAAGGCGAAAGCCTTCTTAACGACGCTGCCGCCATTGCATTGTTTGGCCTATTTATGAGCTTTGTAGCGCTTGGTGTGCCTGACCCGGAATTGTCAGATGCGCTCGCGCGGTTCCCGCTACTGATCGCTGGTGGTGCGCTGACAGGTTGGCTCGCGGCGCGTCTGGCCGTCTGGATCATGGCAGTCGTCAACCAGCATGAACTGGCACAGTTGTCGATTTCCGTAGCATTGCCGTACCTCGCATATATCGGCGCTGAACAAACCATAGGGGCATCGGGGGTGATCGCCGTTGTCACGGCTGGTCTGACCATGAACCTGATCGCGCCGGGGCGTTTGCCGCCGCAAACTTGGATTAACTTGCGCGAACTGTGGGGCGTCTTGGCACATTGGGCGGGGGCGTTGATCTTTATTCTCGCGGCCTTGCTGATCCCGCGCTTGCTTGAGGAAGTGCGGCTGGGCGACGTCGTGCTTTTGGCAGTGGTTGTACTGGCGGCTATCGCAGCTCGGGCGGTGATCTTGTTCGGGCTCTTGCCAATCCTGACCTTCGTGGGCACGTCACCGGCAGTCGAACGTCCGTACCGTGCAGTGATCCTGTGGGGCGGTTTGCGGGGCGCGTTGACTCTGGCGCTGGCGCTGGCAGTGACCGAAAGCTTTCGCATCCCGGTCGAAACCAAACGCCTCGTTGGTATTCTGGCGACCGGGTTCACGCTCTTTACGCTGATCGTCCAGGGTACAACACTGCGATGGGTGATCCGGCGGCTTGGGCTGGACCGGTTGTCACCAATCGACGAAGCACTGTCTCGGCAGGTGATCGCTGTGGCGCTTCAGACCGTGCGCGAAGACGTGGCGCGCACAACCGAGAACTATGATCTGAGCCGTGACATCGTACGCGCCGAGGCCAAGCGTTTTAGCACACGGCTGGATGATGCTGTAAAACAAGCCGAAGACAGCGCCGATATTCTGGACCGTGACCGCATCACGCTGGGTCTGATCGCCTTGGCTGGTCAAGAGCGTGACACCATTCTTTTGCGGGTTCGAGACAGAACAATCTCAGCACGCATGGCGGATCAGGTTCTATCTGATGCAGACAGGCTTATCGAAGGTGCGCGCACCCAAGGGCGCAGCGGTTACCAACGCGCAGCCCGGCGCGGCGTCACGTATGGGCGGGCGTTTCGTATGGCGGTCTTCCTGCACAATCGCCTTGGCCTGTCGCGCCCCTTGGCGCGTATGACGGCGGACCGATTTGAGCTATTGCTGTCGCAACGTCTCATCTTGCGCGATTTGGGGGAGTTTATCCAAGGGCGCATCCTCCGCATTCATGGACGGCGGGTTGCGGACCTTCTGCAAGACTTGCTGTCGCGTCGCAATGATGGAGTGGAAACCGCGCTTGAAGGATTGCGTTTGCAGTACCCCGGCTATGCCGAAGAGCTTGAGCAGCGTTTTATCCGTCGCACTGCGTTGCGAATTGAAGAGCGTGAGTACACGTCGATGCGCGACGATGGTTTGATCGGAGCAGAGGTCTTTACTGCACTGATGCAGGATATCGCGTCGCGCCGTGTCGAGGAAGAAGACCGCCCACGTTTGGATATCGCCTTGCAGCGGGCCGAGTTGATCCGCCAGTTGCCGCTTTTTGCTGACCTGGATGAAGTGGCGCAAAAGCGTTTAGGGCGTGCTCTCAAGACGCGGTATGTCAACGCCGAGGATGTCGTGGTGCGCAAAGACAGCCCCGCGCGCAATGTCTATTTCATCGCTTCGGGAGCTGTCGAACTGATCACCGCGCGGCAAACATTGCGGCTAGGTCGCGGCGAGATGTTTGGCCAGATGGCGGTTCTGTCGAACAAGAACCCGCGCGCCATGGTGCGGGCGATTGCGCCGTCGACGTTCCTAGTGCTTGATGATGCACGGTTTCGACGGCTTCTAGGACGCAGCGGTTCGTTGCGGGATGCGGTTCGGGCGAGTGCCGAAAAGCGCGGCA
Source organism: uncultured Marivita sp. (assembly GCA_947503115.1). Classification (GTDB taxonomy): domain Bacteria; phylum Pseudomonadota; class Alphaproteobacteria; order Rhodobacterales; family Rhodobacteraceae; genus Marivita. The sequence goes on along the minus strand of CANNCS010000031.1, from coordinate 23,058 downwards.
TTCCCGCCCCGCAAATCTTGCGGGACGCGGCAGAGTGACTGCAGATGTGCCTTGGGATTAAGAAAACAACGCTCGATCGGAACGTTGTTCTGTATGGATCGGTGCTGCTCTAGTATGCTAAATGTATGCGCATAGGATCGGCTGAACCGTTCACGAACGCTAACAACGCATGCAGGTTGGCCTGTGGCGTTCAGTGTTTTACCTTCACAGCCTCAGCCAAGATCAGCTTGTCCAAAGTCAAATCCGAGACGGCTTCTTTAAGCCGGTCATTCTCCTTCTTGAGGCGTTTGAGCTCTTCAAGCTGGTCTGTTCCCAAGCCACCGTATTGTTTGCGCCAGCGACAATAGGTTTGTTCGGTTATGAGAACTTCGCGGATCGCTTCTTCTCGCGCTACACCCTCGCAAACACGCGTCTCAACTTGCCGCAGTTTCGCAACGATTTCATCTGGTTTGTGCCGTTTCGCAGACATTTTGCTTTTCCTTTTTTCCTTTCATGGTGTGAAATACAAAATTTTCCGAGGATCGGACGAAAATGCAAAATGAAGTAAAAATGTCGAAATTTCCGGAACACTTCAGTGACCGAAACCAACCACGACCTATCCTGGCCAGCGCATAAAGCAGGCCGGGCGTCGGGTGCGGTTTTAGTCCAATCATCATAATAGAGCTCGCGGTCTAGAGTATCTCAACCCGACCCTGCGCTTTGTAGGGTCGGGTCTGAAGTTGTTAGCGTGTCGGCAGAGGCATCCAGTCTGCCATCGCCACATCTGCATGCTGGAACTGCGGCATCTTGGAGCCGAGGTCTTCCATGTTGCGGATGTTTTCGTCGTTAAGGAACGACTGCGTGATCAGGGTCGGAGGCACGATGACCGACGCACCCGGATTTTCGCCGGTCAGCATCAGAGCCAGAGCGCGTACAGAGACTTCACCCACGACAGCCGGGTTCGTGGCCACGGTCGCTTTCCAACCGCTGCCCGCTTCGCGCATCAGTGCGATGTCGGCAGTCGAGATATCGGCGGAATAGATGCTTAGATCTCCGCCGATGCCCAACTCGTCTGCGGCGATTTTTACACCTTTCGCGAACTCGTTATAGGGCGCGAAGAAGACCGAGATGTTGGGGTTTGCTTGCAAAGCTGCCCGCGCTTGGTTGGCGTTGGAGTTCGCGATCGGGTTGTCGAGCGTTCCGATGCGTGCTGCTTCTGTGATGCCGGAATTGGCAGCTTTCACTTCTTCCCATGCGACATGGCGACGGTCCAGCGGTGCGATACCCGGCACATAGACGTAGCCGGCGGCAAAGCTCGCTCCGTTGTCGGTAATCGCTTGTTCCAGTGCCAGTTTACCAAGCAGATAGTCTGACTGTTCGATTTGCGGAATGGCGTCGTTTTCGACATTCACGTCAAAAGCCACAACCTTGATCCCGGCGTCCACCGCGCGTTGTGCCGCGTCACGCATGGATTCCGTCAGGCCGTGCTGAATGATGATACCGTCCACACCAAGCGCGATGGCCTGATCGACCATGTCGGCCTGAAGGGCGGCGTCTTGGCGGCTGTCAAGAACACGCAGGTTGACCCCAAGCGCTGCGGCTTGGGTTTCGACACCGGACAGATACGCCTGAAAGAAGTCACCCGTAGACAAATAACGCACCAGCGCGATAGTCACGTCGCCGGGGTTGTCCAGTGGGGCGGGGGCGCTTTGCGCCGTTGCGGCACCCGCACCAAGCGCGAGGCTGGCCGCGCTCGCAAGGGCCATAAAGTGACGTCTCAGCATGATGATATCCTCCATATCGCTGATTGTTAGTGTCCTGCTCCGCTGCGGCGCGACGACAGGTAGAACGTGAATACAAGGGCTGCGACCAGAACCGCGCCCTTGACGAAATCTTGCGTGTAGTAGGGCGCGTTCATCATGGTCATGCCTTGTAATAGGATGCCGACGAACAGTGCGCCGATGGCTGTTCCGAACGCGTTGGGACGGGCGGCACCGAGCACGGCAAAGCCGATCAGGGCCGCTGCGACCGAGTCCAGCAACAGGTTGTTGCCACTGGCGATGTCCCCGCGCCCCAGACGAGCGGCCAGCAAAATGCCTCCGATGGACGCTGTCACTCCCGAAATCATGTAGGCTGCGATCTTGTATCTGTTGACTGGCGTGCCAACGAGCGCGGCTGCGCGTTCGTTCGATCCGATGGCGTACATCAGACGCCCGTGTCGGGTGAATCCCAAGAACAGCCAGATCAGCACCGCAATGCCGATGAAGATCACAACCGGCATGGGCAAAAGACGGTCAATCACCACGTCGAACCTATGGCGGCCCAGCCACAGGAACGCAGCCGAGAACGTACCTTCGGCCACGGTGCCATCGGTGAGCGTCATGCCAGTGGCAATGGAATTGCCCTGCGTCGGGATGCGTTGCAGGCCGATCAGCAGGAACATCATGCCAAGCGTCGCCAGCAAGTCTGGCACACGGAACTTCACGATCAACAGCCCGTTGATCAGCCCCACCAACGCGCCCATACCTAGACAAAGGAACACAGCCACAACAGTTGGATGTTCAAGGATCACCATCGAATAGGCCGACAGCATCAGGGCCGATGTCGCTACCGCGCCAATGGACAGATCAAACCCGCCCACCACAAGCGTGCAAGTTACGCCCAAGGCCAGAATGCCCGTAATCGCAACGGATTGCAGAACAAAGGCCGCCGATAGCGGGCCGAAGAAGCCGGGCGCTGCGAGGCTGAAATAGACAATCAGCCCGAAAAGCAGGATCAGAAAGCCGTAGCGGATGGCAAAGTCAAGAAACCGATCGTTCATGGCTGCGGGCCTGTTGCAGTCGATTGAGCCCCAGAGATGTTCGCGACCAGCGCGGCGAGGTCGACATTCTGGTTCTTGTGTTCGCCGACGATAGCGCCTTCGTTCATCACAACGATCCGGTCCGCGATTTCAAGCGCTTCGTCGATCTCGGCCAGAAAGACGAGCGTTGCGCGACCTGTGGCTGTGGCGCGGATGTGTCGCCCGATATCGCGGCGTGCGCCGATGTCGACGCCTTGGAACGGTTCGTCGAGTAGCAGCACTTGTGCTGGTTCCAGAAGCCAACGGGCGATCATCACTTTCTGCTGGTTGCCGCCCGATAGTGTGCCGATGCCGTCGCTCACAGATTGGCAGACGATGCCAAGCTGTCCAACCATCTCTTGCGCGCGGGTTTTCTGTCGCGCTGCGCTGAGGAGCGATCCGACGCTCAGGCTTTTGAGAAAGGGCAGGGTCATGTTGTCGGCAATGTCGAAAGCCGCGATCACCGCGTTGGTGCCGCGATCCTTGGGTGACATGAACACGCCCTGTGCCACAGCGTCTTCGACCGAGCTCGGAGCGTAATTCTCACCGTTGATGCGAACCGTGCCGCTGGCAGGGCGCGCCATGCCGTAGAGGATTTCTGCCAAGCGACTTTTGCCACTGCCAAGAAGGCCGACAAGCGCCACGACTTCTCCGTCGCGCGCTTCCAGATTGATTGGCGCGGCACCTTGCGTGAGACGAAGGTCAGAGAGCTCCAAAACCGGCCCTGACCCACTTTGCACAGCGACATCCACGTCGGTCATTCGGTGGCCTAGCATGGCGGTGACAGCAGCTTCATAATCCAAGGGCGCGGTGTCGAACGTGCCCGAGATTGCGCCGTCGCGCATGACTATGATCCGGTCCGCGATGCGGCGGATATCGGACATACGGTGCGAAATATATAGGATCGCCACACCTTGGTCCCGCAGCCTGTCGATTAGCGCGAATAAGCGGTCTGCTTCGGTTGCGGATAGTGAGGATGTCGGTTCATCCAGGATCAGCACCTTGGGCGCGCGTGCCATTGCGCGCGCAATGGCGATCATCTGGCGATCGGCCACCGAAAGGTCGGACACGCGCGCACGCAAGTTCACGTCGATCCCCATTTCGGCGGCAACCTTGGCGGCCGCTGCGCGCAGGTGACGTTCGCGCACGAAAAGTCCATGGCTGCGTTCCACCAGACGATCCAGCATCAGGTTGTTGGCCACGTCCAGGTCTGGAATCACTCCATCGTCGATAGATTGGTGAACTGTGACTACGCCCTGCCGGATTGCGTCTGCGGCATTGGCAGGGTCGAAGGGGTGACCAGCAAGAGTCATGCTGCCGCCATCGGCGCGTTGATGGCCGCAGATTACTTTGACCAACGTTGATTTGCCCGCACCATTAGCGCCCATGAGAACGGTCACGGACCCCGGTTCCAGGGTTACGTCAATCCCGCGCAATACATGGTTCTTCCCGAACGATTTTTGCAAACCGTTCACTTTAAGCGCATCCACGGACACTAGACCTTCTCTTTTCGACGCCACAGTAGGCGCAGGAAAATACATTTGTCAAATTGTTTGACATAAGTGTAACTTGAAGGCTAGTCAAAACGGATTAAACTCTTAACCAATTTTTCCAGGGATGCGCCTATGAGCCTAGGCACGAAGTACAAAGCGCTAAGCATTGAGACACTGCCTGAGCGTCTGAAAGTCGTTGATGTGTTAGCGTCGAAGGTGGGCGAGGACAGTGCGGCGTGGCAGGTGCAAGAGGTCGGCGACGGGAACCTGAACCTCGTGTTCATCGTGACCGGGCCAGAGGGCAAGGCGGTTGTAAAGCAGGCATTGCCCTATGTGCGATTGGTCGGCGATAGCTGGCCTTTGCCGCTCTACCGTGCGTTCTATGAGTACCATGCGCTGACTCGGCAGGCGGCGCGCGACCCCGGTTCGGTGCCAGACATTTTCTATTTCGATGAGGCGCAGGCGGTAATCGTGATGGAGTTCCTGTCGCCCCATGTGATCCTGCGCCATAAGTTGATCGCGGGTAAACGGGTTGACGGTCTGGCTGACTTCCTTGGCAAGTTCTGCGCCCGCACTGCGTTCCGCGGGTCCGAATTGTCGATGAAAAGCGGCGACAAGAAAGCCGATGTTGGTTTGTTCGCGGGGAACGTAGATATTCCGGCGATCACTGAAGCATTGGTCTTCACCGATCCTTACTTCACCGCCGAGATGAACCATCATACCGAGGGTCTTGATCCGGTTGTCGCACAACTTCGTTCGGATGTGGCGCTCAAGGTCAAGGTGCAGCAAGCGTTCCAACGCTTCGTATCCAACACTGAGACCATGGTGCATGGCGATCTGCATTCCGGCTCCATCATGTCGACGGAAAGCGAAAGCCGGGTGATCGACCCCGAGTTCGCCCAATACGGTCCGATGGGGTTCGATATCGGGATGCTGTGCGCCAACTTTCTGATGGCTTATTTCAGCCAGCCTGCCCATCGGGGCGACGATCTGGATGCTTATCAAGAGTGGATTCTTGGGGTGATCGAAGAGGTCTCAACGACGTTCGATGCCGAGTTCCGCCGCCTTTGGGCAACGGAGCGGACGGGCATCCTGTATCCCGCTAGCTTGTTTGAGGATCAGGGGCACGACAGCAGCGCTGCATGCGATGCAGTTCTTAAGGGCATCTGGCGCGACGCATGGGCGTTCTGCGGGATTGAAATGCATCGCCGCTGTTTGTCCCTTGCCCACAACGCTGATTTTGAAGATATCGCGGATCCGGCGCTGCGGGCTCCGTTGGAAGCACGCAACCTAATGATGGGGGCGGAGCTGATTCACGAGGCCGAACGGTTGGTCGATGCCAACACGATCTGCGCCATTGCACGGGACTTCAACGGAAAGGACGTCCTATGAAGGTTGACGGGACACATTACCGTTCGCTGTGGTGGAACCACGACAATAACGTTCTTGAGATTATCGACCAACGCTGGTTGCCGCATGAGTTTCGGGCAATCCCAGTGCCAACATTGCAGGACTACGCGGACGCTATTTATGAGATGCGCGTCCGGGGCGCGCCATTGATCGGGGCCACTGCGGCCTATGGAATGGCACTTGCAATGGCCGAAGACCCGTCCGATGCCAACATGGACGCGGCGTGGACGTTTCTTGAAAAAACCCGACCCACGGCGATCAATTTGCGCTGGGCATTGGACCGTTGTCGCGCCGTGTTGCGCCCCCTGGTGGAAGGTGATCGTGCGGCGACGGCTTTGGCGCTGGCACACGAGATTGCCGACGAGGACGTGGAGATCAACCGTCGGATCGGGGAAAACGGTCTCGCCATCATCCGCGAACTCGCGGCCAAGAAACCGGCAGGAGAGCCGGTGCGTCTGCTCACTCATTGCAACGCTGGATGGCTGGCGACGGTGGACTGGGGCACGGCGACCAGCCCGATGTATCAGGCGCATGATGCGGGTATCGCCCTGCATGTCTGGGTCGACGAAACCCGGCCCCGCAATCAGGGCGCACTGACCTCTTGGGAGTTGGGCAAACACGGCGTGCCGCACACCTATATCACCGACAACGCGGGCGGGCATTTGATGCAACACGGCATGGTGGACATGGTCATCACCGGCACCGACCGCACTACACGGCAAGGGGATGTGTGCAACAAGATTGGAACCTATCTCAAGGCACTGGCGGCGCAAGACAACAATGTACCGTTTTATGTGGCGCTTCCATCGCCAACGATCGATTGGACCGTGACCGATGGCGTGGACGAGATCCCAATCGAAGAGCGAAACGCACAGGAAGTGACCCATGTACAGGGTGTTCTTGACGGCGGAGGTATTGGCAATGTGCAGGTTACACCCAAAGGCACACCGGGAGGCAATCCTGCCTTTGACGTGACGCCGAACCGCCTGGTCACCGGGCTGATAACTGAACGCGGTGTCTGCGATGCGTCAGCAGGGGGGCTCGCGGGCCTTTTCCCCGAATTCGCCCGCGTGGCGCAATAGGACTTACGGATGCCAAACACGCGGCTTGGTAAATCACGCACGACTTCGGTGGATGCAACGCGCCTGCCTGCGCGGGCTGACGCGCCCTCTATCGAAGCGGCGTGGCTCTATTATCATGATGGTCTGAACCAGAATGACATCGCTGAACGCATGCAGATCAGTCGTGCATCGGTGGTCAATTACCTCAATGAGGCGCGCAACCTGGGCTGGGTGCGGATACATCTGGACAGCGACGTTTTCAAAGGCCACCGGCTGGCCGAGGAATTGTGCGCTGCATATGGACTGACCGAAGCAATGGTTGTGCCCGATGATCCAATGAACGCCGATGGCGCAGCGGCCAGTGTCGCCCGGGTGACGCGAGCGGCGGCCGATTGGTTGCCACGCCTGTTAGAACCGGGCGACCGATTGGGTGTGTCATGGGGCTCGACTATTTGGCAGATGGCGCAGCAAGTGCCTAGCACGCCAGTGAAGGACCTGTCCGTTATCCAGCTTTTGGGGTCGCGGCCGGCCGCGTTGGGTTTTGCCGCCGAGGCCTGCACGGCGACCCTTGCACAACGTTTGGGAGGCGAATGCATCAACTTACACGCGCCTCTGGTCTTGTCGAACAAGGCGTTGCGCGATGCGTTGTGTGATGAACCGGTGGTTCGGGACCAGTTGAATGCGCTTGCGACCTGCAACAAGACCGTGTTGGCCAGCGGCACGTGCAATGCTGGCGGTGCTCACATTGTGCGCAGCCGTATTATTTCAGAAAATGAGTTGAGCGAATACAGAGAAAAAGGGGCGGTTGGCGTAATCTGTGGCCGTTTGATCGATAGGCACGGCAACCCTGTCGTGTCGGCGGTAGAAGAGCGGATGATCGGTGTGTCGCTGGATCAGATGCGTGGCAAGGACATGGCGTTGTTGGTGGCCGCCGGCCCCGGGCGCGCACTGCCAGCTTTTGCGGCGATGAAGGGTGGCTTTGCGACCCATCTGGTGACCAGCACGCGCGTTGCAGAAGAGCTCTTGGAGATGATCTGATGACACCTGCCGCGCCGTTGCCGGACACGATTGAAACACGTCAGGCGCTGATAGATGCTTGTCTTTGGATGAACGAACGGCATCTCAACCAAGGCACGTCAGGCAATATCTCGGCCCGTATCGAGGCGGGTATCCTGATTACACCGTCGGGTGTGCCGTATGAAGATCTGACACCAGATCTGTTGGTGATCCTGCCGTTGGACGGTCAACCAACAGAAAAAGGGTTGAAGCCTTCCTCGGAATGGCCGTTTCACCAAGCTTTGCATCAGTCGCGCCCGGACATGCCCGTCGTGCTGCATGCACATCCGCCGTATTGCAGTGTTCTTGCCGTGCAGCGCCGTGCCATTCCCGCCTGCCACTACATGATAGCAGCCTTCGGTGGGAACAGCGTGCCGTTGGCCGAGTATGCCTTGTTCGGTAGCCCTGAGCTGTGCGCCAACATGGCAAAAATCATGGTAGATCGGCACGGGTGCCTGATGGCCAACCATGGCGCGACAGTTCTTGGCGAGAGCATCGACAAGGCGCTGTGGCGGTTGGAGGAGTTGGAAAGCCTTGCCCTGACCTATCTGTTCAGCAGCATCGGGGGGGCTCCGCATATCTTGTCAGATGCCGAGATTGCGGAAGTTCTTGTTGCGTTTCAGAACTATGGGCCAAGGGCGCCTGTTGCGGGTGACACATAGGGTCGCGATTCCGCGGTTCAGTTCTATGCCACGTCGCGCAGTTCCTTGATGATCGAGCGCAGATCGTCCCTTTGCGTCAACGCTTTAAGCAAGCATGACAGTTCTTCTTCCTCAACCAGCCTGGCCGCCTTCTTGAGCGAGAACCAATGACGCTTGCGTTGCTTGCTTTCCTTCCAGCGTCGTTTGAGGGTGTCCACGACCATCGGATAGAGCGTTACGCGGCAGAGTACCTTTTTGCCGTCGTCCAGTCGCTTGTCATAGTGGTAATGCCCAATAGCCGTTTCCGAAATGAACCCGACGGCTCCGGCCTCTTCCAGGGCTTCAATCTCGGCAGCGCGCCACGGTTTCTTACCGTCCATCTGCCAGCCTTTCGGCATCACCCATCGACCGCGATCCCGTGAAGTCACCATAAGGACACGCAGCTTGCCGTTCTTGTCCCAATGCACTGGAAGCGCTGCGATCTGTTCGATCGGACGCTTTGCTTTGGATTTGCTCATGCAGACCCTCCAACGCTGCGTGGGCGGGCAAGGCGACTTTCCAACAGATCACCAGTTTCTTCGGCGATGGGGTAGGCGACATAGGTCAGGGCGGCATTGATCTGTTTCAAAACTCGCAATGTTTCCTGATGGATGTTGGTCGTTTCGATGCTGGCGGTTGCGCCGCGTTGCAACCGTTTCAGATGACGTTCCTGCAGCTTTTGCTCTTCGATGCGAATGCGATCCTTTTCGGCAACCAGTTGCCTCGCAGCTTCGGCGTCGCCGGTTGTCAGAACGCTAAGCGCCAATTGGCCGTTGGTGACGATCTGATCATGAAAGTGTTCGATATCGGCAAGACCTTCATCGGAAAATGTAATCGCTTCGTCGGACATTTTCTTCGCAAGGGCCACCAGATTGACCGCAATGCGGTCGGCGGCCTCTTCGAGGCTATTAGCCATTGCTACGATTTCGAGCGTTTTCTTGTCTTGTGACGGATGGATGTTTGTCTCGCGCAGACGGGAGACGTAGATCTTCGTCTCAAAGTGCATCCTATCGATTTCGTCTTCGCGGCGTTCAATCACACGGGCCTGTTCCGGATCCCAGTTGCGGAACAGGTTCATCACAGGCACCAAGATGGCTTGCACCGTTTCGGACATCCGCAACAATTCCCTTTGCGCACAAGCCAGTGCCAGTGGGGCGTGATCAAGCGCATCGGGATCGAGCGCTGTTAAAGAGTCTGTTTCAGGAGCGCTGTGGCGGGGCAGCGCGACATCAGCTATGCGTGTGATCATAACGACGAACGGCAGGGCGACCAAAAGCAGTGTTCCGTTCAATAAGATGTGCAACGCAATCACCTGTGCCCCGGCGTTAGCCCCCATAAGGGTAAGATCGACTGTTCCACTCAGTAAGATCCCAAGAAACACTATTGTCATGGTGCCGCGCGCAGCGAGGTTTCCCAAGACAATTAGTCGGGCTGGTCGTTCTGCTGACCACAGAAGTGCAAAAGGGATGACTGCACCACCCAGATTGGCGCCAATGACCAATGCGGCTGCGACGGGCGCCGCAATAAGTCCCGACGCGGCAAAGGTTGCAAAGGTCAGCACTGCAGCGAGGCTCGAATGCATGGCCCATGTCAGAACCGCTCCGAGAACGTAAGCGCTGATAAGGTCGTCGCGGAAATAGGCGGAAATGCTTTGGATGATCGCATTTTCGCCAATGGGGGCGGTGGCGGCCCGGATCATTCCAAGCGAGATGAACACCAGTGCCAGTCCGATAATGATGCGCCCAACTTGCTTGGTTTTGCGGGTGTTGGCTTTGAAGAATGCCGTAACCCCGATCAGAAGCGCGAAAGGCAGGACAGTATCGACCGGAAGGATCAACACCCGTGTCATCAGCGCGGATCCTAGTTCCGCGCCCAATACCAAGGCCAAAGCGGTGTGGGGCGCCAGCATTCCGGACACTGCGAAGCCTGCGCTAATGAGAGCAGCAGCTGTGGCGCTTTGCATTACCATTGCAGCGAGACTGCCGCCGGCGGCCGCAGAAAGTGCGTTTCCTGACAGGCGCTTCAAACCGACTTTGAGTTCGGGCATGAACGCGCGTTCAACACCAGTTCGGATCAGGCGTGTCGACCAAAGCAAAAGTGCGACAGCCGCTGCGAGATGTGCGGCCAGAACGATCATGTGAGTCTGCCCAAGACAGCGATGTGCCGAAGCATAATTTCTAAAGAACCTTTGTGTTTGGTGGTGTTTCGAAAATTTTGATCATTCATTTGAGGCTTATGCAACAAAATTCATTGCAAAATGTCGTAAAGGCCACAAAACTAACTTTGGATGCGACTCGAGGCAATTGATGTCAAACACGGAAACGCGGGAAGTCAGGACGGAGAAAGGCCGGGATCGGTTAAAGAAATCCGACCGGCGACGTCAGATCCTTTTGGAATTGAAGTTGCGGCCGCATGTGCGCATCAGCGAACTGGCGCGCCGGTTCAATGTCTCTACGGAAACGGTGCGACGGGATTTCGATGCGCTGTCAGATGATGGGCTTATCGCCCGTGCTCATGGCGGCGCGTCAGCACCCGCTCAGGGGCATTATCCCGGCCTTGATGAACGCACCAGTGCCCGTATCGAAGAGCGTGAACGGATCGGCCTTAGAGCGGCTGAGTTGGTTCAGGATGGCGAAACGGTCATGATCGATTCAGGGTCGACCACGATCCAGTTGGCCCGCGCCTTGGCGTACCGCGGGACGCAATGCACGGTGATCACGAATTCAATCCCAATCGCCATGACCATCGGTCACGGCGTGCCGGAGGTACTGCTTTGTCCGGGCGAGTATCTGGCTGGTGAGTCTGCGGTAATCGGTACCGAGACATTGGAGTTTCTGGCGCGGTTTAATGTGGATCGGTGCATGATCGGTGCTTCTGGCCTGTCGTCTGAGGGGCCGTCCGAAAGCGTTCGCGGTTTTGCTGCGGTCAAGCGCATGATGCTCAGTCGCGCGGCAAAGCGGCACCTTCTGATCGACTCGCACAAGTTTGGCCGCAAGGGATTGGCACATGTCGGAGAGATGGCAGACTTGAATTCAATTATCGTCGACGCGCGTCCAAAGGGAGAAATTTTGGCGTCGTTGGAAGGCGGTGACGTGGAGGTCGTCGTCGCTCGATCAACCTAAAGTAAGGAAGATGTAAAGCGGTGAAAAACGCCGCATCATTGGGAGGAAGAAAAATGAAACTGGATATCAAACTCTTGTTGGGTGCATCAGCTTTAGCCCTGATGTCGTTTGGCGGAGGCGCATCAGCGCAGGAATGCCCGCGTGGCGATCTTGATGCGCGCTTCTGCGATGCTGACGGTGACCTGATCGCGGACATCCCTTCGGATCCTGCCGATCAGATTGACCCCGATACGTTGATCTTTGCCTACACGCCGGTCGAAGACCCCGCAGTCTATAAGACGGCATGGTCCGATTTCCTTGAACATCTTGAGGCGGAAACCGGTAAGGATGTTCTATTCTTCCCGGTGCAGAACAACGCCGCCCAAATCGAAGCGATGCGATCGGGCCGTTTGCATATTGCGGGCTTCAATACGGGGTCGAACCCGCTTGCTGTGAACTGTGCCGGATTCCGTCCTTTCACGATTATGGCGTCGAAGGACGGCAATTTCGGCTACGAGATGGAGATCATCACCTATCCAGGGTCGGGCATTGAAAAGGTTGAAGACATCAAGGGCAAGCAGCTTGCGTTCACCTCGCCTACGTCCAACTCGGGTTTCAAGGCACCGTCCGCAATCCTGAAGGGCGATTTCGACCTCCAGGCAGAGCGTGACTTTGAGCCGGTCTTTTCGGGCAAGCACGACAATTCGATTCTCGGCGTCGCCAACAAAGACTATCTCGCGGCATCTATCGCCAACTCGGTGAAGTCGCGGATGATCAGCCGCGATGTGATCGAGGAAGATGATGTTGTGACGATCTACAAGTCGCAGACTTTCCCGACGACGGGCTTTGGTGTGGTCTACAACCTTGCGCCTGATCTTCAGGATAAGATCCGCAACGCTTTCTTTAACTTCGAATGGGAAGGCACGTCACTGCAGGCGGAATTCGAAAAGTCGAACGAGGGCCAGTTCCTTGAGATGACGTACAAGGAATTCTGGGATGTGATCCGCAAGATCGACACCGCGAATGGCGTTTCCTACGCCTGCGAATAAACCCGCAATCTTCTTCGACAAGGCAGGCCCGTCACGGGCCTGTCACATTGCCGCGCTAGGTGGGTGTTTATGCTGCGTCTTCAGAAACTTACAAAAACGTACAAGACCGGTGATCAGGCGTTGAAAGCCATTGATCTCGAGGTGCCAAAAGGTCAGGTCTTGGCCTTGATTGGACCGTCAGGCGCGGGCAAATCGACGATGATCCGTTGCATCAACCGTCTGGTGGAACCGTCGAGCGGAGGCGTTCTTCTGGACGATACCGATCTGACCCGGCTTGGTGCCGGCGCACTGAGACGAGCCCGCCGGGAAATGGGGATGATCTTTCAGGAATACGCGCTGGTCGAACGCCTGACCGTGATGGAAAACGTGCTGTCCGGTCGGTTGGGATATGTCGGGTTCTGGCGCAGTTTTCTGCGGCGCTATCCGCAATCTGATGTCGACGAAGCGTTTCGTCTGCTAGACCGCGTGGGGCTGTTGCATATGGCCGACAAGCGTGCCGACGAATTGTCGGGTGGACAGCGTCAGCGTGTTGGGATTTGCCGCGCGCTTATTCAAAATCCCAAACTGCTGCTGGTCGACGAACCTACAGCGTCACTTGATCCGAAAACCAGCCGCCAGATCATGCGCTTGATTACGGAACTGTGTCGCGAACGCGGTTTAGCGGCGATTATCAATATCCACGATGTAGCATTGGCGCAGATGTTTGTGCCGCGGATCGTCGGGCTGCGCTTTGGTGAAATTGTATTCGACGGATTGCCCACTGCTTTGACGCCCGAAAAGCTGACCGAGATTTACGGTGAAGAAGATTGGGAAGCGACCATCGAAGCAGTTGAAGACGACGAAGATATCGAGGCAGCCGAATGAGCCATCGCGAGCTGGATGATATGCTGGGGACGGGGTGGCGCAAGCCGCACTTTGTTCGCAACCCGGTGTTGCGGTGGGGATTGATCGCAGGGTTCGTTGCCTACCTGATCGCCGCGTACATGACCATCGAGGTCGATTGGGGGCGGGTTTACGAAGGTCTCGACCGCGGGTGGCAATTTGTGTTGGCCTTCACCAAGCCCGACTTTGTCAGCCGCGCTGGAGATATCTGGGAAGGGTTGCTGGAAAGCATAGTGATGACCGTTGCGGCCTCAGTTGTCGGCATCCTGATTTCTATTCCCATCGGTTTGGGCGCTGCCCGTAATATCGCACCTCTGCCAGTCTATGTAATTTGCCGCGGTATTGTCGCTGTCAGCCGCGCTTTGCAGGAAATCATCGTTGCGATCCTGTTGGTTGCGATTTTTGGTTTCGGTCCCTTAGCCGGGTTTCTGACCTTGTCGTTTGCCACAATCGGGTTCCTTTCCAAGCTCTTGGCTGAAGACATTGAATCGATGGACAAGGTGCAGGCCGAAGCGATCAAAGCGTCTGGCGCAAAGTGGATGCAATGGATTAACTACGGCGTGCAACCACAAGTAATGCCTCGGCTTGTCGGTTTGTCCATGTACCGGATAGATATCAACTTCCGTGAGAGCGCGATCTTGGGTCTTGTCGGCGCCGGAGGCATTGGAGCCACGCTGAACACTGCGTTTGATCGATATGAATATGACACTGCGGCGGCCATTCTGATCCTGATCATCGGGATCGTTATGACACTCGAGTATCTGTCTGGCGTCATTCGAGCGAGGGTTCAATAATGCCGGTACTCGAAAAAGAAGGCACACAGGTTTGGCGCCGCCGTACCCGGGGCGAAGCGCTGTGGCGCTGGTTCGGGTGGCTGATCGGTGTGGCTGTGTTTGCGGTCTGCTGGCAGCAGATCTCGGCATCGACAACGTGGTTTTTCGTCTGGGACGCGCCGCGCATTGCGGACGACATTTGGACCCGCGCGACGCCACCACGCTGGGAATATATCACGCAATTGGGGCGGCCGATTTGGGACACTTTGAATATCGCGACATTGGGCACGTTGATTGCCTTGTTCCTTGCGGTGCCTGTCGCATTCCTCGCGGCGCGGAATACAACGCCTTCGACACTGTTTGTCCGGCCCATTGCGCTGCTGATCATCGTGTCGACCCGCTCTATCAATTCCCTGATCTGGGCGCTGTTGTTAATCGCGATCATCGGGCCGGGGGTGTTTGCCGGAGTGATTGCCATTGCGATCCGTTCGATCGGGTTCTGCGCCAAGCTACTGTATGAAGCGATCGAAGAGATCGACCATGGGCAAGTCGAGGCGATCACCGCAACTGGTGCGTCGCGGTGGCAGGTTATGGCTTACGGGATCGTTCCGCAGATCATGCCAGCATTTGCGGGCGTCGCTGTCTTCCGCTGGGACATCAATATCCGCGAGTCCACCGTTCTAGGCTTGGTTGGGGCAGGCGGCATCGGTTTGCAATTGTCGTCTTCGTTGAATGTGTTGGCATGGCCTCAGGTTAGCCTGATCCTTCTGGTCATCCTTGGAGCGGTGGTCATCAGTGAATGGGTGTCGGCCAAAGTACGAGGAGCGATCATCTGATGACGCTGTCGACTGAATCCGCTTTCGAAGCATACGAAGCAGTCCGTCACCGATTGCCAACGGTCGTCCCGACGGACGGGGGGTATCGTCATGCCTCCACACTTGCCGACATTGCCGATGAATTCGATGTATTTTTGCTGGATGCATTTGGTGTTCTGAATATCGGAGAAGCCGCGATCCCGGGAACACCAGAAAGGATCAAAGCGCTTACGGGTGATGGTAAACGCGTTCTGGTGGTGTCGAACGCGGCAGGCTTTCCTCATCAAGCCTTGATGGAGAAGTACAGTCGGCTTGGTTATGACTTCGCCCCTGAAGATGTGATCACCAGCCGTGTAACACTTTTGGCGGGGCTTAACGGACGGCACGATCTGCACTGGGGGTTGATGGCCACGCGCAGCACAGGTTTGCGCGACCTTGAAGATCTGACGCTGACCTATCTCGAAGAAGATCCGGCAGCCTATGACGATGTCGAAGGTTTCTTGCTTGTCGGCAGTGCCGCATGGACCGAGGAGCGTCAGGCCTTATTGGAGGATGCGCTTAACAAACGGCCACGTCCTGTGCTTGTTGGGAATCCAGACATTGTCGCGCCGCGCGAGACCGGGTTTTCTGTTGAGCCGGGACATTTTGCCCATCGACTAGCCGATCGCACAGGGATCGTCCCCGAGTTTTATGGCAAGCCCTTTCCCGATATTTTCGATCTGGCCTTCAAGCGGCTGGGCGATGTGGATCGGTCTCGTGTTCTGATGGTCGGGGACAGTTTGCACACGGACATTCTTGGCGCACGCAATGTCGGCATCTCGTCGGCTTTGATTGCGCGGTACGGGTTCTTCGCGGGTTATGATGCTAAAAAGGCCGTTTTGGCCGCCGGTATCGTGCCCGAATTCATCGTAGAGCGACCATGATACGCATGTGGTCCTGTTCGCTCTACTCAGCGCGCAAATGAGCGCAAAAACCGTGGTGGCTCTGCCGCCCAAGGATTTCAGCCAGAGAGAGAAATAGAAATGAAACATACGATCAGCGTTCTCGCCGCAGCGGCCGTACTGGGGTCTGCCCAATCCGCGATGGCTCAGACCGAAGTGGAGTTTTGGCATGCCTTTACCGGTCGCCTTGGCGAACTGGTGGCCGAGCAAGTCGAGACATTCAACAGTTCTCAATCGGACTACACCATTGTTGCGACGCATAAGGGCAACTACTCAGAGACTCTGAACGCAGGGATCGCGGCATTCCGTGCGGGCGAACAGCCTGACATCCTGATGGTTTTTGAGGTGGGTACTGCCACGATGATGGGTGCCAAGGGCGCCATCAAACCGGTTTACGAAGTGATGGGAAGCGGGTTCGACCAATCGAAATACATCGGCTCGGTCAAAGGGTACTATACCTCACCCGACGGCGACATGCTGTCTCTGCCGTTCAACTCTTCGACACCAGTTCTGTGGGTGAACCGCGACAAACTGCAAGAGGCGGGTATCGACCCTGACACCGACTTGTCGACATGGGAGCAGGTCGGCACCGTTTTGGACCAGTTGAAAGAGGCTGGCGTTGACTGCCCGATGACAACCGCATGGCAAAGCTGGATTCACCTCGAAAACTTCTCGGCCTATCACGATGTGCCGTTTGCCACGCAATCCAACGGATTCGATGGCACAGACACTGAGCTTGCCTTCAACAGCGCAGCACAGGTCGCACATATCGGTGCGATGGGCGAATGGGCGAAGGATGGCAAGTTCATCTACGCCGGCCGTCGCAACGAAGGTGGCGCAAACTTCCGTGCTGGGGAATGCGCGCTCTTCACTGAATCTTCGGCAGGGTATGCCGGCATCAACGCAGAGGCAGAGTTCGACTTCGAAGTGCGTCCGCTCCCGTATTGGACAGCCGTAGCTAGTGAGCCGCAGAACACCATCATTGGTGGTGCTTCTCTCTGGGTCATGGAAGGCCAGAGCGACGAGGAATATGCGGGCGTTGCGGCATTCATGGACTTCCTGTCCAGCGCTGAGATCCAAGCCAAGTGGCATCAGGACACTGGCTACTTGCCGATAACGTCCGAAGCAGGCGATCTGACCCGCAGCCAAGGTTTCTACGAGGCCAACCCCGGAACCGATATCGCGGTAATTCAGATGACAGCCAAGGAACCGACATCGAACTCCAAGGGTCTGCGCCTTGGATCATTCGACCAGATCCGCGGCATCATTGACGAAGAACTGGAAGCGGTCTGGTCCGGTGATAAGGACGCGCAAACAGCGATGGATTCGGCTGTAGAGCGCGGCAACGCGCTGCTGCGCCGCTTTGAACAGGCGTCGCGCTAAACAACCAAGGCACGCGCCCCACTAAGGGGTGCGTGCAACTTTCCGGCCAAGGGGGCAAAGTTGGAAAAGCGTGTCACGTTCAAGGGCATCTGGCTGCCGCTGCTATTGGTGCTGCCGCAGATCCTGATCACAGCCATTTTCTTTTTCTACCCGGCAGGACAGGCGATCTGGCAGTCGCTTTTCATCCCTGATCCGTTTGGCCTGTCCATGCAATGGGTGGGGCTCGGCAATTTCGAATACTTGTTCTCTGACCGCTACTACCGTGCGTCGTTCGTCACGACGGCGGTGTTCTCGATCCTTGTGACGGTCGTGTCTATGGGGGTGGCGCTTTATCTGGCCATTCTTGCGGATCGACTGATTAAAGGATCCGGCACCTATCGAACGCTCTTGATCTGGCCCTATGCCGTGGCGCCTGCGGTGGCGGGTGTTCTGTGGCTTTTCATGTTCAACACCCGCGTTGGTGTTGTGACGTGGTACCTTGGCCACTTGGGCTACGACTGGAACCATGTCCTGAACGAAGGCGAGGCAATGGGCCTTGTCGTCGTCGCAAGCGCGTGGGGCCGCATCAGCTACAACTTTCTGTTCTTCCTTGCGGGCCTTCAGGCGATCCCGAAGTCAGTGATCGAGGCCGCCGCAATTGATGGCGCGCATTTCTGGACACGGTTCCGCACCATTGTCTGGCCGCTATTGTCACCGACCACGTTCTTTCTCTTGGTGGTGAACATCATCTATGCCTTCTTTGAAACCTTTGGCGTGATCCACACCATCACATCAGGCGGTCCGCAGCAGGCCACAACGATCTTGGTCTACAAGGTCTATTCCGATGGGTTTGTGGGGCAGGACCTGGGATCATCTGCTGCACAGTCCGTGGTCCTTCTGTTCATCGTGTCAATCCTGACCGTGGTGCAGTTCAAATACATCGAACGTAGGGTGCATTACTGATGTCTGAACATACTGGCATGGTTGAGAAACGTGGCGCTGGGCTTTGGTTGACTCATTTGGGGTTGATCATCGGTGTGGCGTTCATCTTTTTCCCGATCTGGTTGGCATTCGTCGCGTCGACTGTGACCAATGCAGAGATCATTCGCCCGCCAATGCCTCTTTGGCCCGGGGATCAGTTTGTTGAAAATTACACGCGCGCTTTGACAGCTGGCATCAACGCCCCTGTTGCATTGATGATGTGGAATTCCCTCGTCATGGCGATGGGGATCGCTCTGGGCAAGATTGCCATCAGCCTATTGTCGGCCTTCGCTATCGTCTATTTCAAGTTCCCGGGTCGGCAGCTTTTCTTTTGGCTGATCTTCTTGACACTGATGCTCCCGGTCGAGGTGCGCATTGTGCCGACCTACGAGGTTATTGCGAATTTCGGGATGCTGAACAGCTATCAAGGCTTGATCCTACCGCTGATTGCGTCGGCGACGGCGACGTTTCTGTTTCGTCAGTTCTTCATGACCGTTCCAGATGAACTAGCCGAGGCGGCGCGCGTGGATGGGGCAGGGCCGATGCGGTTCTTCTTCGACATCCTGTTGCCGATGAGCCGGACAAATATCGCAGCACTCTTCGTCATTCTGTTTATCTACGGCTGGAACCAGTATCTCTGGCCCCTTCTGATCACCACCGACCCCGACATGAACACCATCGTTATGGGCATCAAGCAAATGTTCCCCTCGGGCGATGACTTTGCGCATTGGCCCACGATTATGGCAACCTCGATCCTTGCGATGGTGCCGCCGGTGATTGTGGTTGTCGGCATGCAAAAGCTATTCATCCGTGGACTTGTGGAAAGCGAGAAATAAGAAAATGGCAACGCTGACCCTTAACAACGTCAAGAAATCCTTTGGCAAGACAGACGTCATTCATGGCGTGTCCATTGATGTGGAAGATGGCGAATTCATCGTCATCGTCGGGCCGTCCGGTTGTGGAAAATCCACCTTGCTGCGCATGGTGGCGGGCCTTGAAACTATCTCCGATGGCGAAGTTCAGATTGGTGGGCGACGTGTCAATGAAGAGGAGCCGATGGCGCGGGATATAGCGATGGTGTTCCAAAACTACGCGCTTTACCCGCATATGTCGGTGTTTGATAACATGGCCTACGGGCTTAAGATCGCAAAGGTCGACAAAGCCGAGATCGCGGAGCGGGTCGCGCAGGCGGCCAAGCTTCTTCAACTGGAACCGTATCTGAACCGGAAGCCCCGCGAGCTGTCAGGCGGTCAGCGCCAGCGCGTGGCGATGGGCCGAGCCATCGTTCGTAAACCTGCGGTGTTCCTGTTTGACGAACCGTTGTCCAACCTTGATGCAAAACTGCGGGTTCAGATGCGTCTGGAGATCCGCGCGTTACAGCGGGAATTGGGGGTGACAGCGCTCTATGTGACCCACGATCAGGTTGAGGCGATGACGATGGCCGACAGGATGATCGTGATGAATGGCGGTGTGGCGGATCAGATTGGCAAACCTCTTGAGGTCTATGCAAACCCGGCAACCGAGTTTGTCGCCGGTTTCATCGGGTCGCCTCCTACGAATTTCATAGACGGTGCGTTACTTGGACGTAACGGTACCACGCGTATGGGGGTCAGGCCGGAACACATGCGGGTGTCGGATAGCGGTAAACTGAAGGCGCGTGTGACCTATTGCGAAGCGCTGGGTGCGGAGACGTTGGTTCATTTGGCCTGTGCTGATGGAACGCTTGTCACTGTCCGGCAGGATGCGGCCGCCGCATTTCCCGAGGAGGGTGCTGAAGTCAGTCTGGACTGGGACATCTCTCACGAAATGAATTTTGATTTGTCTGGACAACGTGTGTGAAGAGATCAGGTTTTGTGTCTGTTAAGCAGTGACTTGAGTGAATTGTTGTATACCAAATCGTGCGCTTAAAGAGCTTTTATGCGCGTTATGGTAGCATTGATTGCTGTTAGTTTGCACGCTATGCGCGAATGGAGCTGTTGCCGACCATTTGATCCCGAGTTTTATGCTATTGTTTAGTAGCGCGAGGGGTTTATTCAGCCTACCGTCCTGTAAAAGGACGGTGGTATGAAGATTTTCTCTGCGCAATCGACAGTGGGTGACGTTACTGGTGGGCTGTCTGATATCGTTTCGCAGTTTCAGATAGAAAAACTTGGGCCTCCCGATTTTGTTGCTCTGCATTTCGGTGTTGGTCTGAATGCGAATGGTCTTCACGACGCTGCCAAGTTGCAACTTGGCACTGAGGCCTTGCACGGCGGCTCGTCCTGTCTGGGCATTATGGGGTCTGCAGGTGTTGATATCGGCGGAGCTGGCCTTGGGGCATTTGCCATTTGGGACAAAGAGGGTAGCTACGGGACCAGTTCGGCTGATCTGGGCGAGGATGCTGAAGCCGCAGCACGCGATGCGGCTATTGATGCTCTAGAGCGGGCCGGGCGCCCCGATGAAATTCCGGAAATGATCTGGCTGACAGTTGCCCCGGGACGAGAAGAAGATGTGATCGCTGGATTGCGCACGGTAGTGGGTGTGGACACTTTGATTGTCGGCGGCAGTTCCGCAGACAACGATGTGACGGGAAAATGGGCACAGTTTGGACCGGATACTTTACATGCCGACGGAGTGGTTGTGTCGGTGTTGTTCCCTTCTGTCCCGACCACATCGGTCTACCAAAGTGGGTATGCGCCGACGGGTGCTCAGGGAGAGGTAACCCAGGTCAGTGGGCGACGCCTGTTCGAAATCGATGGGCGCGCGGCTGCTGACGTGCTGAGTGAATGGAGTTCCGGAGCAATCCCGACTGCTGACGGAGAAGCACGGTCAATCCTTGCTGAATCGACTTTTTGGCCGCTTGGCCGGGTCACACGACAGGTCGCTGGGGTGCCATTTCACCTATTGGCGCATCCGGCTGTTGCCCATCCGGACGGCGCCGTGGACTTGTTCGCGTCGGTGTCAGAGGGTGATCGGCTTTGGCAGATGCGGGGGTCGGCGGATAGTCTGGTGGCCCGGGCCGGGCGTGTTGCTGCGCAGGCAAGGCAAAACGCTGGAAGTGCGGTCTCGGGCGGGCTTGTGGTCTATTGTGGAGGCTGCATGCTGGCTGTGCAGGACCGAATGGAAGAGGTGTCCGCCGGGATCAACGCCGAGATTGGTGATGCACCATGGTTGGGGGTGTTCACATTTGGCGAACAGGGCGTGCCGGCCGGTGACGAACCGAAGCACGGGAACCTGATGATTTCATGTACGATGTTCAGTGCGCGCGAAGTATGATAGGCACAATAGCACAAGCCGCGACAGTTAAACTGAATCCGATGACTTGCGTGGTTTTGGTTCGATCTTGAGGTCAAAATCTGATCAATTAGGTTCGAGTATCGTGGGGGCGGTTTGACAATGCAATTGATAGTGCGACACGCGGACCTGAGGCATGAATGGTGACACCAGAGAGCACATGATCGCTCAAAGCCTCTACGAGCAGGAAAAACAGGCCCGACTAGAAGCCGAAGCGCTCCTTGAGGCGAAAAATAAGGAAATCCAAGAGATTAATCATCGGCTCTTGGCCGAGACCGAAGCCGTGCGCTCTGCGCTTGACGACACCGAATCTGTGCGCTTGCGGGAATCCGTCGCGCTCAAGGAACGGTCGATCCTCTCAGAAGCACTCAAGGCGTTAACCGGGAAGTCGGGTGCAGATGAAGCGATGCAATCGCTGCTCGATGTGCTTAAGCGTGAAATTGGCGGTCGAGACTGCTTCTTCGTGCAAGCTGAAGGTGACCACACGATAATTGCTGCTTCTGCCGACAAGGCCAATCAAGGGCAATCCTTGCCTTTGCCAGCAGCGATGATCGACAGACCGCGCCGTGTTGCTCGCCTTACAAAGCTAATTGATGGTTATTCATGGCCCGGTGGGGCGGAAGGATTGTCATCGACCCTGATCGTTCCTCTTGAGATGCCGGACGAGACAGATGGCGCATTTGTCTTGGGATGTTTGGTGGAGGGGCGATACTCTGCCGGGGATCTCAGGACACTGGAACAAGTGTCGAAACTGGCAGCTCAAGCGTTGCTGGCGCTTCGCGAGGCTCGGCGCAATGCGCTTTTGCTTGCCTTGGTCGAAGGCAAGCGGATTGAACGGTCCGAAGCGGTGCTCGACGCACCCCTTGAGGCTGTTCACAAAGCGTTCTCGCGCCTGACTGAAATGCAGGGTCAGGTTGTCGGAATTCTTGACGCTTTGCTTGGGGCGCCCTTGCATGAAACGGACGACGCTATTGATACCGCCCTCGCGCAGATGGGGCGGTTAACCGATACCGACAGGGTGTATGTGTTCCGTCTCAGACAGGATGGAGCGTTTATCGACAACACGCACGAATGGTGTGCCACCGGTATCGACCCGGCTCGGGAAATGCTTCAGGGTTTGCCCGCCGAGATGATCGACCATTGGCGCGCGGTTTTTGACGCTGGCGACGAGGTGCAGATACCAGACGTTGTCGCAATGCCAAAAGATGCTCCGGAAAGAGATCTGCTTGTTGAGCAGGGCATCCGTTCTCTGGGGGGATGTCCCGGTTAATGTTGAACTATGAATGAAGGGTGGCGTTGCTTTCCCTGAGCCGTAGGCTCGGGGTGTTCAAACCGAAAGGAAAGCAACACCATGAAGAAGACT
>CANNCS010000030.1 GCA_947503115.1 uncultured Marivita sp. | reverse complement strand
CCAGGGAACGCCGTGCGCTGGACGCGCTCGATGAAATCCGCGGAAACAGGTAAGAAGTGTCAGACTCGGAGCACTAGTCATGGGCGCTGCTGTCCGCAACGCGTGTCTGCAGCAAACACGCATATCGTCCTTGACCAGCTGGCTCGCTTCCACCAAACCCAGCGCATGATCCCCGAAGACCGCCTGCACCAGATCACATCGCGTTTTGAATACCTTGAGGCCCAGATGGCCGAAGGGTCCGGCGACATTGCGGCCATAGGCAAGGAATATTCTGACCTGCGGCCCGTCGTTGAACAGATTGCCGAATGGAAACAGGTCCGCGCCGACATCTCCGATGCCGAAGCGATGCTTGATGACCCGGAAATGCGAGAGCTGGCACAAGAAGAACTGCCCGATCTCAAAGCGCGCTTGCCCGAGGTGGAAAGATCGCTGCAATTGGCGCTCTTGCCACGCGACAAGGCCGATGCGCGGCCCGCTATGCTTGAAATCCGACCCGGCACAGGCGGCGAAGAGGCGGCGCTTTTTGCGGGCGACCTGCTACGTATGTATCAACGCTATTCCGAGGCGCGGGGGTGGCGGTTCGAAATCATCGAAGAACAATCAACCGAGATCGGTGGCATCAAGGAAGTCACCGCGCACATCACCGGCGAGAATGTGTTTGCCCGTTTGAAATACGAATCCGGCGTCCACCGCGTGCAGCGTGTGCCCGAAACCGAAAGCGGCGGGCGCATCCACACATCTGCGGCCACCGTCGCTGTTTTGCCGGAAGCAGAGGATGTGGACATCCAGATCAACGCGAACGACCTGCGGATCGACACCATGCGCAGTTCCGGCGCGGGAGGTCAGCACGTCAACACCACCGATTCGGCGGTGCGCATCACCCATATTCCCAGTGGCATTGTTGTCACCAGTTCCGAAAAGTCGCAGCACCGCAACCGCGAAATCGCGATGCAAGTGCTGCGCACACGCCTCTTTGACATGGAGCGGCAAAAGGTCGATGCGGAACGCTCGGCCAACCGCAAAAGCCAAGTGGGATCGGGCGACCGCTCGGAACGAATCCGCACCTACAACTTCCCGCAAGGGCGCTTGACCGACCACCGGATCGGCCTCACGCTGTACAAGCTCGACGCGGTGATGGCGGGCGATTTGGACGAAATCATCGACGCACTGACCGCCGATTCGCAGGCCACGTTGCTGGCCGAGATGGGGGCATGACCGGAACACAGGCGCTGATCCAAGCGGTCGCGCGGCTGCGCGAGGCAGGGATCGACGATCCGGCCCGCGACGCGCGTCGTATCATGGCGCATGTTCTGGGGGTGGCACCGGGGCGGCTTACCCTTGTTCTGCCGGATCTGATCACCGACACCCAATCTGCCGAAATGGCGGCGTTGATCGAACGGCGTGCCCAGCGTGAACCTGTGTCACATCTGATCGGTGTTCGCGCCTTTTTCGGTCGTGAATTCCGGGTGAGCGCTGCGGTTCTTGATCCTCGGCCAGAGACGGAAACGCTTATTCAACAGGCGCTTATAGAAAGTTTCTCACGTGTTCTTGATCTTGGAACGGGGTCGGGGTGCATCATCCTGACCCTTTTGGCCGAACACGCCGATGCCACGGGCAGTGGCACGGATCTGAGCGCGGATGCGCTGTCGGTGGCGCAAGAGAATGCAGCGCGTTTGTCTGTGAAGGATCGTGTGACATGGGGACATGGTCCCTGGTTTGACGCAGTGCGCTCCGGGCAACGTTTCGACCTCATTGTTTCGAACCCGCCTTATATTGCGGCTGATGAAATGGCGGGCCTCGCCCCCGAATTGATGTTCGAGCCGCGCATCGCGCTCACCGACGAAGCCGATGGGCTGACTGCCTATCGCGCCATCGCTGCCGGAGCGCTGGCCCATCTCACTCCTCAGGGCCGCCTGATCGTCGAGATCGGCCCGACACAAGGTGCGGCGGTTGCCGAGCTGTTTCGCGCCGCTGGTCTTGGGAATGTGGCGATCCATCCAGACCTTGATGGCCGGGATCGGGTCGTGTCCGGCGCAAACCTGCCACGAACCGACCTGTAAGAACGAAAATCCGAACCTTTCAAAGCAAATTATACTTGTAAGCTGAGGGCGGACGTGGTTACTCGGACTCATTGCAGCGGTCGAGGCTGGTTTGCACCCCTCTCGCGCGATTGTAAGCCCAAACATGGATGCTATTGCACACGACCAGCGCACAAAGCGCACACAGCAATCGCAAAAACAGCTGAAAGAAGGCTGGAAAGTTACAGATGCGTTCTTCAAACAAACGTTCGCGGAATAAGAACAACCGCAACCGCCCGAATTCTGTCGGAAACGTCGTCAACCGTGTGTTCGACAGCTCCGGCCCCGAGGGTAAGGTGCGCGGTACGCCGCAACAGATCATTGATAAGTATAACCAGCTCGCTCGCGACGCCCAGCTCAGCAATGATCGGGTGAATGCGGAAAACTTCCAACAGCACGCAGAACACTACATGCGCATGCTCAGCGAAGCACAGCGCGAACAGGATGCACGCCGCGAACAGCAAGAGCGTGAAAACCGCGACCGTCAGGCACAGCGCGATGCGGAACGCCCGCAGCGTCAAGAGCAGGACAACAACAACAATAACGCGGCACAGCCGGTGCAAGACCAAGCCGATGCGCCGCAGCCGGATGTAATCGACTCGTCCGACAACAATTCAGACAGCGGTCTTGTGGAAACCCCCGAAGCCAAGGCCGAGGAAAAGCCCAAAAGACCCCGCGCACCGCGCAAGCCGCGCAAAAAGCCTGAACCCAAGGCGGAACAACCCGCCGCGGATCAGGCCGCGCCGGACGCCGCCGAATAAACGAAAAAGCCGGGGCATTCCCCGGCTTTTCTGTTTCTCCCCTTTTAGGCCAATTGCCGTGCTAGGGCACAGAACGCCTCAATCGACACCCGTTCGGCGCGTTCGGTTGGGGGAATGCCAACTGCATTCAGGTGGTCCTCGATATCCGGTGACAAGCCTTTCAGAGATGCGCGCAGCATCTTGCGCCGTTGGTTGAACCCAGCGGCCACAACGCGCTCCAGCAGCTTTGGATCAGCCTCGAACCGGGGCGCGGGCAGGGCGCGTAAATGCACTACGGCGGAACTGACTTTGGGCGGTGGGCTGAACGCCTCTGGCGGCAAGTGCATTGCGATATGTGCATCACAGCGCCACTGCGCCAGAACGGCCAACCGACCGTAGGCCTTGTCACCCGGCTTGGCCACGATCCGCTGCGCCACCTCTTTCTGGAACATCAGCGTCAGACTTGACCACACCGGCGGCCATACTGCAGGCGTCAGCCAGCGCACCAGCAATTCTGTACCGACATTGTAGGGCAGGTTGGCGCAGATCGCGATTGGCGGCGTCAGATGCGCCAATGCGTCGACCTCCAGCGCATCGCCCTCGATCACCTCTAGCCGCCCCGGATAGACTGCCGCGATCTCGGCCAACGCGGGCAGACAGCGCGCGTCCTTTTCCACTGCCAAAACTTTGCGCGCGCCTTCGACAAGCAAACCGCGGGTCAATCCGCCCGGACCGGGGCCGACTTCCAACACATCCGTGCCGCTTAGATCACCCGCTTGCCGCGCGATCTTGGCGGTCAGGTTCAAATCCAGCAGAAAGTTCTGTCCCAGCGCCTTTTTCGCGCTCAGCTCATGCGTCGCGATCACCTCGCGAAGCGGTGGCAGTGAATCAATCGCGGGCATGACTTCCTCCGCACAAGGCAGGCGGCCCGTGCTTCTTCTTTTTCAAAATATGCAAATTCTGTCCCATCCAACTGATCCGCCGTCAGGACGCTGCGTTCGTCAGTTGCCACGCCATGCGCAAAGCCTCAATGGTCGAGGTCGGGTTGGCCTGTCCGGTTCCGGCGATGTCAAACGCCGTGCCGTGATCGGGTGAGGTGCGGATGATCGGCAGGCCAAGCGTCACATTCACACCGCGGTCGAAATCCAATGTCTTGATCGGGATCAGCGCCTGATCGTGATACATGCAGATCGCCGCGTCATACCCTGTCCGAGCTGCGGCATGAAACATCGTGTCTGCGGACAAAGGCCCTGCTATGGCCATACCGTCATCCCGCAAGCGCTCCAGCACAGGCGTGATCACGTCGATCTCTTCGCGCCCCATGCGCCCACCTTCGCCCGCGTGTGGGTTCAGGCCCGCCACCGCCAGCCTGGGCCGAGCGATCCCGAATTGGGACACAAGCGCATCATGCGTGATCCGGATGCGGGTCTCCAGCAGATCGGGCGTCAGGGCCAGTTTGACCTCTGACAACGGGATATGGATCGTCACGGGCACCACGCGCAACTGCGGTCCGGCCAGCATCATCACGACATCGCTGGTGTCGCAGAGATGGGCCAGAAATTCGGTATGGCCCGGAAAGCCGAACCCGGCTCCTTCCTGAAGTGCCTGTTTGTGGATTGGTAGGGTACAGATGCCGCCCACCTTACCAGACGACGCCAGCGCCACGGCCCGTTCGATCACCGCGACAACACCCTTGGCCTGTGCCGGGTGCGGTTGGCCGGGGGTACGCGGTCCGTCAAACCGATGCGGCAATACGGGCAGGGCAGTGCCCTGCACCGACACTTCGTCGGGGGCGGCGATCTCGACCCAGTCTGTCCCATCTGGCAGATGCGCCGGGTCACCGATCAGGAAAAATGGCACCTCACCGCGCAGCGCCTCCCACGCCATCCCGGCAAGTTCGGGTCCGATCCCTGCCGGCTCCCCGATGGTCAGGGCAATCGGTGCTGCGCTCATTGCGCGACAATGCGGGCGTCGGAACGCAGTTGCGCCAGATAGCTCTCGGCCAGCGAATTAAGCCGTTGGTTGCGCAGGCCCAAGGCGAATTGGTCACGGTCGACGTCGTCGTTTACTTCGGCGGTGCGCCCGCACAACATCAGGAACACAAGCGTTTGCCCGTTCGACCGGGTCAGCGCTGTGGACACTTCGCCAGGATCAAGCTTGGATAGCTCGAACGCGATGTCGGTGGGAATGTCGGCGGGCGGCAATGCCTGACGCTCCAACATCTCCTCGGGTTTGCCCTCGGCTGCGCCGTACAGATCATCGCAGCGGTCCACTTTGCTGGCCAGCACCCGTGCCTGCGCCAGCGTCGCATCGGATCGGCCTCCGGGCAGGTAATAGGCCGCGTATTCGATGGCGGAATAGGTGGGTGGGGTAAAGCCTGTCTCCTCGACACCGCGTAGCTGGAATAGCGCCACCGCGTTGGGGATCGGAATAGGATCGGTCACTTCACCCGGGGCCAGCGCCAGCACCAGCGGACGCAGCACAGGCGGTAGGTCTTCAAGGTTCTGCCACGGCAAACGGCCTCCGGCGCCGCGTGTCGCAGTGGCCGAGAATTGCCGCGCCTGGGCTGAGAATTCGGCCTCTGATGCGATCTGACTGATCTGCTCGGCCCGAGCAAGCACCTCTTCGGCTTGCTCCGGCGGGGCGGGCATAATGAGCTCGGACAGAAGAACCCTCACCGACGAACCGCCTGAAGCGCCAAGCGCGCGATCGATCTCGGCTTCTGACAAGTTCACCCGACCCGCAAAACGCGCCTGCACCAGCAAGCGCCAGCTTAATCCAGCCCGGACAAAATCGCGGAAGGTCTGTGCGGATACACCGTTGCTCTCAAGCGCCTGAATGAACTCGTCGCGGGACAGGTTGCTGCGCTGTGCGAACTCGGCCATGCCGTCCAACACCTCTTCGGGCGACGGCACGACCCCGGCGGCTTCGGCGGCCTGAATGCGCAAACGGTCGTCGACAAGCTGTTCGCGGGCAAGCTCTTGCGGATTCCCCGGCGCTCGCAGCACGGTCAGCATGCGCGCGCGTTGGTCCAACTCATAGGCGGTGACCACACTGTCATTGATGCGGATGACGGGCGCAAACAAGTTTTGCGCCTGCGCCGAGACAGGGCCAAAAGCCAGGGTGATGCCAAGAGCAAAAGCGCTCAATGTGCGGATGGACGTGTTCAGTAACTGCATGAACGGCGGTACTCCTTGCCACTGCCGCCTGTGCTGAAGCCAGTCAGCGCGACGGTCAGGCCGAAATCGGTAGATGGTTCAAGGTTAGTGGAAGAGGCAAAGCTGCGCGAGACCGAAAAGTCCACCGCGACACATTCGTTGCGGTATTCCGCGCCAATCCCTGCATTCAGGAACTGCCCCTCGGCGATGTCGTACCGCGTGCTGCCAGTGGCAGTCCAGTTGCGGTCGATATTGTAGCGACCATTGACGCGCCATTGTGATTGCGCGTCATCGCGATCTTCCAGCGGATCGGTGGTCAGCAGGATGTAGGACGTCCCCAACGTATAGCGATCACGGGTGATGTTTGCCCTCATCTCGGCTTTGTTGAAGCGGGTCTCGTCGCTGTCAAAAAGACCGCGCGCCAAAAGCTGTAACCCGTTCTGATGCGCCAATTGCCCGGCGATGAGCCAATCTGAGGCGGCGCTGTCCTGCCCGGACGATCGCGAAAAATCTGTGTCCACCTCGTCACGCCAGACACGACCCAAAGTCATTGAGGCGCGCCAGCCTTCAGGGTCCTGCCGCATCCAACGCAGCGCTGCGGCTCCGATCAGCCCGCGTTCGCGGCGGTCGGGTGCCGGAAAGCGCGACAGTGAAAGCAGGTTGCCTTCGTCGAATTCGACCCGTGTGCTTTCGTCATTGGGCACGCCCGACCGTTCGCCACCAATCCACCCGACCTGCACAATCGGTTCCAACAACACACGAGCACCCGTCGACGTTTGCTTGACCAGCGGCCATCGCAGTTCAACCGATGCCGCAGGCGTGACCTCGGTATAGTCGCCTTCTGCCGCAGCATCCTGTTCGACGATAAAGTGATCGACCCAAAGCTGCGTGACCGCGCCGGCGCGCAGGCCACCCGGCAGTGTCCAGCGGTCGCGCCAGCTCAGATCCAGATTTGCGCGGCCCACATCACGGCCGTCGACAACGCTGTCGTCATCGCTGCCGTCGATATCCGTGTCCGAATAGCGGTAGTGACCGTGGACCTGAAATCCAAGTCTAACCTCGCCGCCGATGGCCTTGGGAAAGTACCTTCGATTGTACCGCAGATCGGCGATGATCGTTGGTTGCGTCGCGTTGTTTTCGCCGTCGGTCAGGCTTTCGTAATGGATCAGCCCCAGCGAAAAGAAGCGGTCTCGTTTGGTGCGCGACAAGGTCAGGGCGCTGTCCAAACGGTCTTTTTTGAAGTCGCTGTTGTAGTCGTTAAGATAGGCGTCATCGCTCACCGCTTCGATGTCAAAGGACAGGCGGAAACTGCGCGGCAGGGTGAACGCGCCTTCCGCAAAGAACAGGCCACGCGACGACTCACTGCTCAGACTGTCGCGGCTGACCGCGCTATTTACGGTGATGTTGCCATTGCGAAATGCCTGTCGGTAGCGAAGTTCTAGCGTCCGAGTGATCGGTGACACATAGGGCGTAAGCGTCAGGTCGGCATGATCTCCGATTGGGATGAAATACGGCAGTTTGATCCCGAACCCCAACAAGGTCGAAGTCTTGAGCTCGGGTATCAAAAAACCTCGGGCCCGTTCCAGTGTCGGGTCTGGCAGACGCATACGAGGGATATAAAACACCGGCACACCCAGAACGCGCAGTTGTGCATCATCAAAGTAGATTTGCCGTTCTTCGGCATCATGCACCACGCGGGTGGCCCGGATCGCCCAAAGCGGTGGGCGGTCGCTGCCGCAGACCTGACACGAAGTTGCCGCGACCTGGCTCATCGCGGTGTAGCGTCCTTGAACTCGTGCTGCACGGGCCGAGGCGATCTGCAATTGTTCATCCAGCACAAAGCGCGCGCTTTCCAGAAGGCCGTTCTGAAAGCCCTGATCCAATTGCGCCTGTGTCGCGGTAAGAACATCCCCATTGGGCTGCGTTATGCGGATCGGTCCCTGTATCTCAACGGTGTCCGAGGCGCGGTCATAGATGACCGATGACGCAGTCAGTCGCGTGCCTTCGTAAAGCGCCTCGACATTGCCGGTCGCGACAAGCGTGTCGCCTCCCTGTTCGACCAACACTTGGTCAGCCAACAGCATCACATCGCCGGTTTGTGCCATCGAGGGCGTGGGTGCTGCTGTCCACAGCATCGCCGCAAGGATCAGAGCAAGAGAAGACCGCCGCATCATCCGTCCTCTCGGTGCAGGATAAGACCAAGCGCCAGCAACACTGACGCAAGTGGCGGCACCCAAGCCGCAGCAAGCGGGTTCAACTGTCCGTTCTCGCCTAGAATTTGCGCGAAGTTACGCACGTAATATAATGAAAAACCAAGAAGAACCGCTGACAAAACCGCAACTCCCGTGCCACCCATTCGGCTGTGCCGCATTGTGAAGGCCGCACCGATCAACACCATTGATATCAGAAACACTGGCCGCGCCAGTTCCATCTGCAACCACACCGCATGTCGCCGCGCCGAAAAGCCTGCGTCCTCAAGATCGGTGATAAAACCCTGTAACTCCCAGACCGAGATCGCTGAAGGCCGCCCAAACCGGTCCTTGATGCTGTCTTCGGTCAGGGTGGACGCGACGATCAACTCGTCATGCAATACCGAATTCGTTTCCGGGTTCACCCCCGCCACCAGCGGCCAGACCTTGGCCTCCCGCAGGGTCCACGCCCCGTCCGCCAATTCGGCTTCCGCGGCCTCGATCCGGCGCACCGGACCGCCGCCTTCGGCATAGGCCACGAACATCACGTCATAAAGCACAGTGCCGTTGGTATTTGCCCGCGCCGCCCGGATCACTGTCTGCCCGCGCGAATCCGATTGGCGCAGCCACAGCCCCTCGGCCCCGATGGACAGCGCCGAGGTGCCGCCATTGCGGTAGGTTTCGCGCAAATCGGAATAGGCTTTCGACGTTGCGGCCACGATCGGATTGCCCATCGCCACCGCAAGCCCCCCAATCACGGCTGCCACCACGATCGGCCCCACCAGAGCGGTCAGTCCCGACCGGCCCGCCGCACGGGCCACCACCAGCTCTGACGACCGCGCCAGCGCCACGAATAGCGCGATGGAGGACAGGATCATCACCAAGGGCAGAATCTGGTACATACCCTCGGGCGTGTTCAGCAGCGTCAGCTTCATCACCTCGGCAAAACTGACCGAATTATCAAACCGACGGATTTGTTCGACCAGATCCAGAAGTACCTGAAACAGAAAGAAAATCCCAAAGATCGCAAGAAAGGTCCACAGGAATCGGCGCGCAAAGTAGAAATGCAGGGTCACACCGGCACCTCCGTCACCGCAGCGCCGCGCGGTTTGTGGAATGGCCGGGCGGCCAGGTGTAAAACCCCCATCGCCATCGCAAGCCCCACCACCGAAGGCAGATAGATCAGCGGCCATAGCGCAGCATTGTTGCGCGTCGGATCGGTGACGGCGCTTTCTACCAGTTTGATGATCACCAGAAGGAAAATCGCCACCACGATTTGCCGCCCGACACCGAAACGACTGAAACTGCCGGTGAGCAGGGTCGCGAACCCGATTAGTGCTGCGACCAGTCCCAAAAGCGCCTGTTGGAACCGACCATGCAGTTCCTCGTTGATCCGCGCCATAGGCACATCGGTCAGCACTGCCATCTCGTCAGGTCGAATCAGCAAATCCCATGTCGACAAGTGCCGGGGCCGCAGGTTGAGATTCTGATTTTGCACAATCAATGTGCTGATGTCGTAGGTGAAATCCTGAAACAACGTGGTCGACAAAGTGCGCGTGTCGGGCCGTAAGGTTTGCGCCAGACCGCTTACCATGACAAGGCGCGGACCTTCCTCAGCCTGCACCACATAGGCGCGCTCGGCGGTGTAGGTCACTTCGCGCTCGTCCTGACGGCGGTCCGACAGGTAAACGTCGCGCAATTCACCCTCGGGGGTGATGTCACGGATAAAGAAGGTCACGCCGGGACCGGGATGCAGAAAGGTCCCTTCGCGCAAAAGCCGTGCGCTGACAGACCCCGAAATCTCGACCTCGCGTTCCTTGAGCTGGGCCATCGACGCGGGTACCAGAACGTGGGTCAATGCTGACATCATCACGGCCACGATCAAACCAAACAGAACGACAGGTCGCGCCAATCTCCATGGGCTGTAACCCGTCGCCTGCACCACGGTGAGTTCGGAATCGCCCATCAGCCGATTGGTGACGTATACGGCGGCAGCAAACGACGCCATCGGCAACACCAGCGCGATCACCCCGGGCAGGCTGAGTGCGGTAAATTCTAGGAACACACCAGCTGAATGGCCATCGGCAATAAGCCGGTCAAACAGTACCACGGCACGGTTCACCCAGTAGACCGCGACCAGCACAAGTGCGAAGAACCCAAAGAGGACCATGAGTTGCGACAGCATATATCTGTCGAATCTTGGCACAGCGGACCCCTTATACACGACATAGAGTGGGCCGGGATGGCCCATACTCTAGGGTTTGAGGTAAAACCCGCCTCTGGTCAACCGCGCGCACGAGCGCTACGCCTATATCCAAACCAACTTACGGAGCAGAAAATGGCGGAACTTCGCGCACTCGCATTTGTACCAGTCGATATCGACGCTTTGGCGACCGCAGAAGGCCGTATTGCGGTCTTCATTACTCCAGATCTGAAGTTAAGCGCCGGGGCGCGGCGGTTGAACCGGCTCACCAAAGGCGCGCTGGCACGGGCGACCGGGTCAGAGTCGTGGGAAAAGCTGCCGGAAGGCAAAGCCATGTCACTATCATGGCCAGTGGGTCTGCAGGCCGAAGCGGTCGATCTGGTGAAACTGTCCCGCCGTCCCGCGCCCGCACTGGCGCGCAAAGCAGGGGCCACGCTGGCCATCGCTGCGGGATCATCCGCGATGACAGTACTGGCCGAAGGCACAGCACGGCCCGAAGAGGTTGCGTTGGGCGTCGCCCTGCGCGGCTACGGCTTTGATGATCACAAGACCAATAAGGGTGATCCCTTCGGCGCCGCGACTTTCATGTGCACCAAACCCGAAGAGGCCGAAGCGGCCGCGGCCCCGCGTATCGCCGTGGCCGAAGGTGTGCATTTCACACGCGATCTTGTGAACGAACCCGCCAACGTGCTCACCACCAGCGAATTCGCCAAACGGCTGGAAGCCCTGCGTGATCTGGGTGTCGAGGTCGAAGTGCTGGAGGAAAAAGCGCTCGAAAAATTAGGAATGCGCGCGTTGCTGTGCGTCGGCCAGGGGTCGGAAAGCCCGTCCAAAGTGGTCATCATGCGTTGGAAAGGCGGTGCCAAAGGCGATGCACCATTGGCACTGATCGGAAAAGGTGTGGTGTTCGACACGGGCGGCATCTCTCTCAAGCCCGCGGGAGGCATGGAAGACATGACCATGGATATGGGGGGTGCAGGCGTGGTCGCAGGCGTCATGCACGCGGTGGCGAAACGCAAAGCGAAGGCCAATGTGGTTGGTCTCGTGGGGCTTGTGGAAAACATGCCGTCGGGCAATGCGGTACGTCCCGGTGATGTCGTGGCGTCCATGAAGGGCGACACCATTGAAGTCGTAAACACCGACGCCGAAGGCCGTCTGGTTCTGTGCGATGTCATGTGGCATGCGCAAGAGTCCGAGAAACCTGCCGCGATGATTGATCTCGCCACGCTGACAGGGGCCTGCATTATCGCCTTGGGACATGAAAAAGCGGCCGTCTATTCAAACGATGAACCGCTGGTCAATGCGTTCCTCAAGTCCGCAGAGACCGAGAAAGAAGGCGCGTGGCGGATGCCATTGGCGCAAGCCTATGACGACATGCTGAAATCCCCCGTGGCCGACATGAAGAATATCGGTGGCCGCCCTGCCGGGTCGGTGACGGCGGCGCAGTTCCTCAAGCGGTTCGTCAAAGATGACATGCCTTGGATTCACCTCGACATAGCGGGTGTGGCACATGTGAAAGCTGATCTGGATTTGTCACCCAAAGGGGCCACAGGCTGGGGTGTACGGGCGCTGGATCGTCTGATCTCTGATAAGTTTGAAACGCAGGACTGATCCGATGGGCGCGGCCTATTTCTACCACCTGACGCAAAAGCCGCTCGAGGCGACCTTGCCCATGCTTCTGGGCAAGGCGCTTGGCGCAGGTTGGCGCGTTGCGGTGCGGGGAACGGATGCTGCGCGCATGGAGTGGCTGGACCAGAAACTGTGGCTGGGGGCGGAGGAGGGATTCTTGCCGCACGGCCTTGCAGGGGGGGCGCATGACGCAGCACAGCCAGTGCTGCTGACCATGGCGCCTGAGGCGGCGAATGACCCGCAATGTGTTATGACCGTAGACGGGGCCGAGATCACGCCGGACGAGCTGCAGCAGTTGGAACGGGTTTGTATCCTTTTCGATGGCAATGATCCGGTCGCCGTGGATAAGGCACGCAGTCAATGGCGCAGCCTGACCGGTGCGGGATGTTCGGCGCA
The DNA here is from genome assembly GCA_947503115.1 of uncultured Marivita sp. Classification (GTDB taxonomy): domain Bacteria; phylum Pseudomonadota; class Alphaproteobacteria; order Rhodobacterales; family Rhodobacteraceae; genus Marivita. The sequence goes on along the minus strand of CANNCS010000030.1, from coordinate 24,936 downwards.
ATACTGGTCGGAAGAATCAGGGCGCTGGGAAAAGAAAGCTGAGGCCTGATTTTTTCTGATTTAACAGAAGGTTAATTGGTCATAGGGATTGAGCCAAAGTTTCGCGCGCGAAACATTGGGTCCGTTCCGGTCCTATTCGCAGTGCCCCATTGTGAGCCCAGACGCTTTGGCCTACGCTTTGCCTCAAACCTGACCCTGAGGGAGGAAAGCAGGCCATGAGCAAGAGCTTCGACATGATCGTGATCGGCGCAGGCCCCGGAGGCTATGTCGCCGCCATCCGAGGCGCACAGCTTGGGTTGAACGTGGCGGTTGTCGAACGCGAACATCTCGGCGGCATTTGCCTTAACTGGGGCTGTATCCCGACCAAGGCCATGCTGCGCACCTCGGAAGTTTTCCACCTGATGCACCGCGCCAAGGAATTCGGGTTGAAGGCCGATGGGATTGGGTATGATCTGCCCGCCGTCGTCAAACGCTCGCGCGGGATTGCGAAGCAATTGAATTCCGGTGTCGGGCATCTGCTTAAAAAGAACAAGGTCACCGTGGTGATGGGCGAAGCGTCGATCCCCGCCAAAGGCAAGGTGCAGGTCAAGACCGATAAGGGTGTTGAGGACCTGACCGCGAAAAACATCGTCATTGCCACCGGCGCGCGGGCGCGGGAACTGCCGGGGCTTGAGGCGGATGGCGACCTCGTCTGGACCTACAAACACGCGCTTGTCCCAAACCGGATGCCGAAAAAGCTTCTGGTGATCGGATCGGGCGCCATCGGCATCGAATTCGCCAGTTTTTACAACACGCTTGGTGCCGATACGACGGTTGTCGAAGTGATGGACCGCATCCTGCCTGTCGAGGACGCCGAGATCAGCGGTTTCGCAAAGAAACAGTTTGAAAAGCAGAGCATGAAAATCCGCGAAAAGACCATGGTCAAACAGCTGGATCGCGGGAAGGGCAAGGTAATCGCGTATATCGAACAGGGTGGAGCGGTCACCAAAGAAGAGTTCGACACGGTTATTTCCGCCGTCGGCATCGTCGGCAATACCGAAGGGCTGGGGCTAGAGGCGTTGGGCGTAAAGGTCGACCGCACCCATGTGGTGACCGATCCCCATTGTCGGACCGGGGTCGACGGGGTTTATGCCATTGGCGACATCGCGGGTGCGCCGTGGTTGGCACACAAAGCCAGCCATGAGGGTGTGATGGTGGCAGAATTGATCGCTGGCGGCCATCCGCACGCGGTTGAAGCAGACAGCATCGCGGGGTGCACCTACTGCCAGCCGCAGATCGCGAGTGTCGGCTTAACCGAGGCGCAGGCAAAGGAAAAAGGTTTAGGCATCAAGGTTGGGCGCTTCCCGTTCATCGGCAATGGTAAGGCGATTGCCCTTGGTGAACCTGAGGGGATGATCAAGACGGTGTTCGACGCGAAAACCGGCGCGCTTCTGGGGGCGCATATGGTTGGCGCGGAAGTGACGGAGCTGATTCAGGGCTATGTGGTGGGGCGGCAGTTGGAGACCACCGAGGAGGACTTGATGCAGACGGTGTTCCCGCATCCGACCCTGTCAGAGATGATGCACGAGGCGGTGCTGGATGCCTGGGGCAGAGCCATTCATTTTTAAACCAGCGTTAACCGAATCTTTCTAAGAATTTTCTTGGGTGGCTTGAGATTTTTCGTACGAAAAATCTCGGCCCGCACCATAAATTCTTGGGGGTGTGCGGGGCGAGCTGTTATCAGACGTGCTGACCGCCGTTGACCTCGATTTCGGTACCCGTGACATACCCGCTCTGGCCCGAGCACAGGAAATAGATCACATCCGCCACCTCGGACGGCTGGCCGAGCCTTCGCATCGGCAGTTTTTCGACAATCTTGTCTGTGCCTTTGCTAAGAATGCTGGTCTCGACCTCGCCCGGGGCAATGGCATTTACGCGTACGCCCAAAGGCCCGAAATCATGTGCCATTTCACGCGTTAACGCAGCGAGCGCTGCTTTCGACGTCGCATAGGCCGCACCAGCAAACGGGTGCACGCGCGCACCTGCGATCGAGGTAACGTTGACGATTGCTCCCTTGGCTGCTGCCAATTCGTCTTTCAGACCTCGCCCTAGGACCACCGAAGCGAAGAAATTGACATGAAATACCTTGCCCCAGTCGCGCAGATCGGTGTCGAGCGTGCTGAGCCGTTCGCCGTTCGGGCCTTTGGGAGAAATGCCCGCATTGTTCACAAGCGCATCCAGACGTCCACCATCAAGGCGTTCTTTGACGGTGCGGACCGCTTCCATCGTCTGTTGCGGATCCGCAAGATCGACCTGAATGTGGTTGCGTTCGCCCCCGGGCCACGGACACTCGGCCGAAAAGGCCTGCCGCGAGCAACTGATGACGCGCCAGCCTTCAGCAGCGAATTTCTTTACGGTGGCATGGCCGATGCCGCGGCTGGCGCCGGTGAGTAGCAGGGTACGTTGGTGCGGTGTGTCTGACATGGGTTTACCCTAGGGGATGTTGTGCTGCGGTGCGAGGACCAAAGCGTGTCAGTCCTTTGCCGCAAAGAAGGCCGCCACTTTGGGCTGGAGCCATGCCCAGATTTTTGGCGCACCGTTGTTGATCTTGGGGCCGATCTGGGTGGCAAATCTATCATAGGTCACATTGTAGTCGATCCACGACCCGCCGCCTGACGCCAGGTTCTGCATTGGCGGTTGCATCCGGTCGATGGATTTGGCGAATTGCGCTTCGGGTGTAGCGTTTGCTTCGAACTCTTCCCAGATCGCGCGAAAGTCCTGTGCCTGATCATCGGGTAGCAACCCAAAAAGCCGATCAGCTGCTGCTTGTTCGCGTAGCGCCAGCGCCTCGGCATCATGATCGCCGAACACGGGCGCGTCGCCTGCGTCGATCTCGACTATGTCGTGCAGCAAGAGCATCTTGATGATCTTGCCGGTATCAAGCTGATCGTCCGAATGTTCTGTGAGCACCAAAGCATAGAGCGCGATGTGCCAGGAGTGTTCAGCGCTGTTCTCCATCCGCGAACCATCGCAGAGCGTCGTTGCGCGCAAAATGGATTTCAGGCGGTCCACTTCGGTCAGGAACGCCATTTGCTGGTCCAAGCGGGACATGTCACCTCGGCAGTGGATTGGTCGGGGATGTCAGAGCCCGAAGTTTTCGTCTTTCTTTTTGCCCTCGATCCGCGCCCGGATAAAGGCGCGGGCCTTGCGTTCGGCCAGCCGGACCCGGATCGCGGTCAGGAATGCCTCTTCCAGGGTGGTCGAGGCCGCGCCGAGTTCTGCCGCAACTTCCATGAAGAAGCGGTCGTCGTTGAGATGTTTCATCGCCTTTAGAGTGTCGTCGGCCAGCTTTTCAGCAAGCTCTTGCACCATCGACATGGGGGGTAATCCTTAACGACTGTTTTCGGTGAGGCGGCGCTTCACGTAGCCGGTCACATGGTCGATCATCGTGTCCATATGTGGCTCTTTGAAGAAGTGGTCGGCGCCTTCGATTTCCGTGTGGGTGACGGTGATACCTTTTTGCTCGGACAGCTTGCCCACCAGTGACGTTGTGTCGGCGGGGGGGGCAACCCGGTCGCTGGTGCCGTTGATGATCAGTCCCGAAGACGGGCACGGGGCGAGGAACGAAAAGTCGTACATGTTTGCCGGCGGTGACACCGAGATGAAACCGGTGATTTCAGGTCGACGCATCAAAAGCTGCATGCCAATCCATGCGCCAAAGCTGAAGCCCGCGACCCAGCAATGCTTGGAGTTGTTGTTCATCGACTGAAGGTAGTCGAGCGCTGACGCTGCATCGCTGAGTTCGCCGATGCCCTGATCATATTCGCCTTGGCTGCGTCCAACACCGCGGAAGTTGAAGCGCAGCACGGTGAAGCCCATGTTGTAAAAGGCATAATGCAGGTTGTAGACCACCTTGTTGTTCATCGTGCCGCCGAATTGCGGGTGCGGGTGCAGGATGATCGCGATCGGTGCGTCGCTTTCTTTTTGGGGATGATAGCGGCCTTCGAGGCGGCCTTCGGGTCCGGGAAAAATCACCTCGGGCATAGGCTGTGGTGGCTCCTGCTTGGGCTCTGGTGCAGCCGTCTGTCAATCTTGACAACTTCACTCAGGCATCTTAGAATGGTTCTAAATCGGGAATTTCCCCGAAACAGTTATCCGCACATAGGCAATTGCCCCTGCAAGGTCAATTGTGACGCAGACGTGTTTGGGAGGCGGGCATGAAACTAAGTACCAAAGGTCGGTATGCGATGGTCGCTTTGGCAGATATTGCTTTGCAGCCGGATGGCACGCTGGTGACGCTTGGTGATATCGCGCAGAGGCAGGATATTTCTTTGCCCTATCTCGAGCAGCTTTTCGTCAAGCTTCGCCGGGCGGGGCTGGTGACTTCGGTGCGAGGACCTGGTGGCGGGTACCGTCTGGCCAAGGCACCAAGCGACATTCGTGTGGTCGATGTGTTGGGGGCGGTCGATGAGACTGTGGATGCGATGCACAAGGGGGCCGGTGCGTCTGGAGGGCTGTCGGGCAGTCGGGCGCAATCCGTGACAAATCGGTTGTGGGAAGGGCTTTCGGCGCATGTTTATGTGTTCTTGCATCAGACGCGGTTGTCGGACGTGGTCGGCAATACGCTGGCGCCGTGCCCTGCGGTGCCAAACCTTTTTGCCGTGGTGGACGAGTAATGGCGTCGCATTGGCTGTGCCAATCCGACGGTCAGGGGGCGCTGCCCCCTTTTGGCCTTAGGCCAATTCACCCCCGGGATATTTGTGAACCAGAGATGGCGCTGGGGTCGGACCAGTGACCGCGCGGGTGTATCTGGATCACAACGCGACCACGCCGCTGCGGGCCGAGGCGCGGGACGCGATGATCTCGGCGATGGATGTGGCGGGAAATCCGTCCTCGGTCCATGCCGAGGGACGTTTGGCCAAAGGCCTGATCGAGCGGGCGCGGGCACAGGTGGCGACGGCCTTTGGAGCGGATGGCGCGGATGTGGTGTTTGTTTCAGGGGCGACCGAGGCTGCCGCGTTGGCTTGTGCGGGGCGTGGGCTTTTCGGGGCCGAGGTCGAGCATGACGCGGTGCGGGCGTGGATCGACCCTGTATTGATGGTTGATCGTGTGGGGCAGGTGACGGTGGCCGAGCCGGAGAGATCGGTGCTGCAACTGGCGAATTCGGAGACCGGGATCGTTCAGACTTTGCCGCAAGGTTTGGCGGTGGTCGATGCAACGCAGGCCTTTGGTAAGTTGCCGCTGGCGTTCAATTGGCTGGGCTGCGACATGGCGTTGATTTCGGCGCACAAGCTGGGTGGCCCCAAGGGGATCGGTGCGTTGGTGATGAGGCGCGGGACCGACCTTGCCGCGCAGATCCGAGGCGGGGGACAGGAGATGGGCCGCCGGTCGGGTACGGAGAACGTCATTGGAATTGCGGGTTTCGGCGCCGCGGCAGAGGCCGCGGCGAGAGATTTGGAAGACGGTGTCTGGGATCGGGTCGAAAAACTTAGAAACATTCTAGATTCAGCTATTGAGGCTGACGCAAAAGAGACTATTTTTGTCGGAAAAGATTCAAGACGCCTGCCGAACACAACCTGTTTCGCCACGCCTGGTTGGAAGGGTGAAACGCAGGTGATGCAGATGGACCTTGCCGGTTTTGCGATCAGCGCCGGGTCTGCCTGTTCCAGCGGTAAGGTGAAAGCCAGCGCGGTTTTGACTGCGATGGGGTTTGACACGGCCACGGCCAGCAGCGCGATCCGCGTATCGCTGGGGCCGCAGACAACCGAAGACGATGTGATGCGGTTTGCCGAAACATGGCAAACCAAATGGGAAAAACACCGCGCGCGAGCCGCGTGAGTAACAAGACAGGGGTGCAAGCATGGCTGCTTTGGATAATGTGACCGTCAAGGAAGGCGTGGATCAGGATACCGTCGATGCGGTGCGCCAGGTTGGTGGCAAGTATAAGTACGGCTGGAACACCGATATCGAGATGGAATACGCGCCAAAGGGTTTGACGCCCGACATCGTGCGGCTGATCTCGGAAAAGAACGAAGAGCCGGAATGGATGACCGAATGGCGTCTACAGGCCTATGAGCGGTGGCTTCAAAAGGAAGAGCCGAGCTGGGCGATGGTGGATTACCCGGAAATCGACTTTCAGGACCAGTATTATTACGCCCGCCCGAAGAGCATGGAAGTGAAGCCGAAGTCATTGGACGAGGTCGATCCCAAGCTTCTGGCCACCTATGAAAAACTGGGCATTCCGCTGAAAGAGCAGATGATCCTTGCAGGTGTTGAAGGCGCCGAAGACATGCCTGCCGAGGGCCGCAAAGTGGCTGTGGATGCGGTGTTCGATTCCGTGTCCGTGGGCACCACCTTCCAGAAAGAGCTTAAAGAGGCGGGTGTGATCTTCTGCTCGATCTCGGAAGCGATCAAGGAACACCCAGAGCTGGTGAAGAAGTATCTCGGCTCGGTGGTTCCGGTGTCGGACAACTTCTATGCGACGCTCAATTCGGCTGTGTTCTCGGACGGGTCTTTTGTTTATGTGCCGCCGGGCGTGCGCTGCCCGATGGAGCTGTCGACCTATTTCCGCATCAATGCGGAAAACACCGGGCAGTTTGAACGCACGCTGATCATTGCCGACAAGGGGTCCTATGTGTCCTACCTTGAAGGCTGCACCGCACCGCAGCGCGACACCGCGCAGCTTCATGCGGCGGTGGTCGAGATCATCATCGAAGAAGATGCCGAGGTGAAGTATTCGACCGTGCAGAACTGGTATCCGGGCGACGAGAACGGCAAGGGCGGCATTTACAACTTTGTCACCAAGCGTGCGGACTGTCGGGGGGATCGTGCCAAGGTGATGTGGACACAGGTCGAGACTGGCTCTGCCGTGACGTGGAAGTATCCGTCCTGCATCCTGCGGGGTGATGACAGCCAAGGCGAGTTCTATTCGATCGCCATCGCAAATAACATGCAGCAGGCCGATACCGGCACGAAGATGATCCATTTGGGTAAGAACACCAAAAGCCGGATCGTGTCGAAGGGCATCAGTGCGGGCAAGGCGCAGAACACCTATCGCGGTCTTGTCTCGATGCATCCTAAGGCCAAGAACAGCCGCAACTACACACAGTGTGACAGTCTGCTGATCGGCGACAAGTGCGGGGCGCATACGGTTCCGTATATCGAGGTGAAGAACAACTCGAGCCGTGTTGAACACGAGGCCACCACCTCCAAGGTGGATGACGACCAGCTGTTCTACTGCCGCCAGCGCGGCATGGACGAGGAAGAGGCCGTGGCACTGGTTGTTAACGGGTTCTGCCGCGATGTGTTGCAGGCGCTGCCGATGGAGTTTGCCATGGAAGCGCAGCAGCTTGTTGCGATCTCGCTTGAAGGGTCTGTGGGGTAAGGAGAGCCGGGGCGGGCCAAACCGGTCTGTGCTGCACTATATGCCATGCCGATTTCCGCGATCCTGATCACCTCTGTTGTGACCGGAGTATTCTGCGCGGTGTTTGCAGTTGTGGTGGATGTTCTGACGGACGCCCTTGCGATGTGGATCGCGATTACGCTGGCCTTTGTATCCGGGTTTCTGGGGTCACTATTTGCGCAGCTTGTTTTAAAGAGGAAGACATGATCATCACGACGACCAACAACATCGAAGGCCAGAAGATCCTTGAATATAAAGGAATTGTGGTGGGTGAGGCGATCATGGGGGCCAATGTGGTTCGCGACGTGTTTGCGTCGATCACCGACATCGTCGGGGGCCGGTCGGGTGCTTACGAGGCCAAGTTGCAGGATGCGCGCGATGTCGCGATGCGCGAGTTGGAACAGCGGGCGACGGCGGTGGGGGCCAATGCAGTTGTTGGCGTTGATCTGGACTACGAAGTGGTTGGCAATTCGATGTTGATGGTTTCGGCCAGTGGTACTGCTGTTTTGACGGATCGGGGCTAAGCAGCAATGCTTGCTGAGGGGCATACACGGCTGACGCTTTTGCGTGATTTGCTGGAGCCGGAGCGGTTAATCGAGATCGTGGATGTCGGGGCGAACCCGATTTCTGCGCCCGATTACCAGCCTCTGTTTGCAGCCGGTCTTGCACGCGTTACCGGATTTGAACCTCAGGATGCAGCGTTTAAGGCACTTGAGCCGATGCAATCCGAAACCGCGCGTTTCTTTCCATTCGCGGTGGGGGATGGCTCTGAAAAAGAGCTCAAGGTCTGCACGACGTCGGGGTTCACGTCGCTCTTGGAGCCGAATATCAAGACATTTGACTTTTTGGGCCGCTATCACCGAGCGGGTCGCGTTCTCGAACGGATCGAGATGCCGACCAAGCGGCTGGATGATATCGACGGTTTGGGTCAGGTCGATTTTCTGAAGATCGACATTCAGGGCGGCGAAGTAGACGTGTTCAACAACGCCCGCGAGGTGTTGACGTCGTGCGCCGCTGTGATGACCGAAGTTGCGTTTGTGCCGCTTTACGAAAACCAGCCGTTGGTCGATACGCAGATGGCTGTGATGCGCGAGCTGGGGTTCGACCTGCATAAGTTCATGTTCGTGAAGTCGATCCCGATTTCTTCCAAGCTGGCCGGAGCGACCATCCCGAACAAGGTGGGACGCAACCAGCTGATTGATGGCGATGCCGTCTTTATCAAGGATTTGTTCGATCTGGGGGGTGCTTCAGACGAACGTCTAAAACACCTCGCGCTGCTGGCTGAGGGCTGTTTCCGCAGCCCGGATCTGGTGGTGCGATGCCTGTCGCTTCTGGTGGAGCGGGGCACGATTGCTGAGGCGGATTGTGCCGCCTACCTGACTGAATTGGAACATGCGTGATCCCGGAACGACCGGATACGCCAAAGGAAAATGGGGAAAGACATGCTGGAAATTAAAAACTTGCACGTGCAACTTGAGGAAGAAGACAAGCAGATCCTCAAAGGGGTGAACCTGACGGTCGAGGCCGGCAAGGTGCATGCGATCATGGGGCCGAACGGATCGGGTAAATCGACATTGTCCTATGTTCTGTCCGGTAAGGACGGTTACGAAGTGACCGACGGTTCGGCGACGTTGGACGGTGAGGACATTCTGGACATGGAGCCGGAAGAGCGCGCCGCGGCGGGTGTTTTCCTTGCGTTCCAATACCCGGTGGAAATCCCTGGTGTGGGCAACATGACGTTCCTGCGCACAGCGGTGAATTCCCAGCGCAAAGCGCGCGGCGAAGAGGAAATGTCGGCGACCGAGTTTCTCAAAGTGATCCGGGCCAAAGCGAAAGAGCTCAAGATCGACGCCGATATGCTGAAGCGCCCGGTGAACGTGGGTTTCTCGGGCGGTGAGAAAAAGCGCAACGAAATCCTGCAGATGGCGATGCTCGAGCCGAAGATGTGTATCCTCGACGAGACGGATTCCGGTTTGGATGTGGATGCGATGAAGCTGGTCGCCGAAGGCGTGAACGCTCTGCGCGATGAGGGACGTGGGTTCCTTGTCATCACGCACTACCAGCGTCTGCTCGATCACATCAAGCCGGATGTGGTGCACATCATGGCCGATGGCCGGATCATCAAGACCGGTGGTCCCGAGCTGGCGCTTGAGGTCGAAAACAACGGCTATGCGGACATTCTGGCGGAGGCAGTGTAATGGCGTTGCCGCAGATCAAACAGGATGCCACGGACGCGCGGCTTGCGGCGCTCGACATGCCGCAGGGTGGTTGGGCGCAAGCTGCGCGCGAGGATGCCTTGGCGCGGGTGAAGGCAATGGGTCTGCCCAACGCGCGGGACGAGTACTGGAAATACACCCGTCCCGATACTCTGGTGCAGCCGAACGCGCCGAAAGCGGCGTTGCTTGAGACCGATGAGGCGCTGATCTTTGGCGAAGTTGACCGCCTGAAGATCGTGTTTGTCGATGGTGTGTTCAGCGCCGAGGAATCCGACGATCTGTCGATGGCGCATGTCACCATCGACCGGTTGGCCGATGCGCCCGATATTCATTGGGCCAAGGACGTCTACGGTGTGCTTGAAACCCGGGGGCAGACTCCGGTGCAGCGGCCATTGGCGACGTTGAATACGGCGTTTGCCACGGATGGGGTTCTGATCCATGTCACAGGTAAGGCACCCAAGCCAATCAGTCTGATTTATCGCCATGAATCAGAGGTTTCCGATGCGATCCTCCACCATGTTGTGAAGGTTGATTCCGGAGCTGAAGTGACCCTCTTGGAAAACGGACCTGCCGCCGCGCGGTTCAACAAGTGCATGGAAGTTGAGATTGCGGATAACGGAACGTTCCATCATGTCCGTGCTCAAGGGCGTGACCATGAGCGCCGCGCTGCAACGGCGATTTTCACGCGTTTGGGCGAGGAATCGGTGTTCAAGTCGTTCACGCTGACCGCCAATGGCGTGCTGACGCGCAACGAGTGCGTGATCGAACTGACCGGTGACAACGCGGTAGCGCATGTCGCGGGCGCTTGTGTTGGTGATGGAGATTTCCTGCATGATGACACCGTGTTCATCACCCATGATGCGCTGAATTGCGAAAGCCGTCAGGTGTTCAAGAAGGTCCTCCGCAACGGTGCGACGGGTGTCTTCCAAGGCAAGATCCTTGTGAAGGAAGGCGCGCAGAAAACTGACGGTTACCAGATCAGCCAATCGCTGCTGCTGGACGAAGACAGCCAGTTTCTTGCCAAGCCAGAGCTTGAGATCTACGCCGATGATGTGGCCTGTTCGCATGGGTCGACCTCGGGTGCGATTGACGAAGAGGGGCTGTTCTACCTGCGGTCGCGTGGGATCGACGAGGGGCCAGCGACGGACCTTTTGACGATCGCGTTCCTTGCGGAAGCGGTGATGGAAATCGAGGACGAAACCTTGCAAGACGAGATCAACAGCCGCGTCGAAGCGTGGTTGTCGCGGCGGCGCGGCTGATCTCGGGATGCCGTTTACGCAGGATATCGCGGCCACGTATCGGGGGCCGGGCAAGGTGGTGCGTCGTCTGGTGAATGCCGGACAGCGCGAGGATCGGGCCTTGGCCATCCTGATGGGGGCTTGTGTCATCCTGTTCGTGGCACGTTGGCCCGCGTTGGCGCGTCAGGCTCATCTGGAAGGTCTTGAGCTGAATATGCTGTTGGGCGGCACGTTGATGGCGACGGTGTTTCTGGCGCCGTTGCTGTTTTACATCCTGGCCTTTCTCGCACACCTGATCGCGCGGGCAATTGGGGGTAAGGGGCCGTCCTACAACGCGCGGATCGCATTGTTTTGGAGCCTTTTGGCGTCGTCGCCTTTGATCCTGCTGAACGGATTGGTTGCGGGGTATATCGGCGCGGGAATCCAACTGACTATTGTTGGCTTGATCTGGTTCTGCGTTTTCATGTGGTTCTGGATTTCAGGAATGCTTGCCGCGTATCGCGGAGTCGCCGCATGACGTTGGCCGGGCTCCTTCGGCTGGCGTTCAACACCGTGTCAGCGCCGCGGGATGTGGCGCGGCTGTTGTTGGCGATGAACCTGCCGTCGCAGGCTTTGTGGTTGGCCTTTGCACTGGTGATCGTTCTGAACACGCTGGTGTTCTCGGTTTCGCTGATGTTTGTACCTGCGGATGACCTGTTTGGCCCTGTGCTGGCAAATCCGACCGTGTTTGGCGCAATGCTGGCGGTATCGGTTGCGGCGCTGATTGCGACGGTGACGCTGTGTGGCAGGCCGTTGGGGGGGCGTGCGAGCTTTGCTCAGATTGGCATCCTCGTGATCTGGATGCAGGCCTTGCGGGTGTTGTTGCAGGGCGTTGTGGCGGTTGTTGGGCCATTGAGCCTGTTTCTGTCGGGGATTCTGGTCAGCGCCGGGTCGGTGCTTGGCATCTGGATCTTCGTGAACTTCATTGATGTGGCCCATAAGACCAATAGCCTGCTGCGCGCGGGTTTGGTCTTGTTGCTGGCCGTTGTGGCTATGATGCTGGGACTGAGCCTGATTTTCAGTCTTCTTGGCGTTCAGACCGGAGGGATTCCTGGATATGTATGACGTCACCGAAATCCGCCGCGATTTTCCGATCCTGTCGCGCGAGGTGAATGGCAAACCGTTGGTCTATCTCGACAATGGGGCCAGCGCGCAAAAACCGCAGGTGGTGATTGACGCGATCACACGCGCCTATGCCGAGGAATACGCGAATGTGCATCGCGGGCTGCATTACCTGTCGAACCTTGCCACCGAAAAGTACGAGGGCACGCGCGGCGTGATTGCCAGGTTCCTTGGGGTGAAAGACGAAGACGAAATCGTCATGAACACCGGCACCACGATGGGGATCAACACTGTGGCCTATGGCTGGGGGGTGCCGAACCTTGAAGCAGGAGACGAGATCGTCTTGTCGGTGATGGAGCACCACGCGAACATTGTGCCTTGGCATTTCCTGCGCGAACGGCAGGGCGTGGTGATCAAATGGGTCGATGTGGACAGCACTGGATATCTGGACCCAGAAGCGGTGATCGCCGCTATGGGGCCTAAGACCAAACTGGTTGCGGTCACGCATTTGTCGAACGTTTTGGGGACGGTGGTGGATGTGAAGACCATCTGCCATGCAGCGCGCGAGCGCGGGATCGCCACGCTGATCGATGGGTCTCAGGCTGCTGTTCACATGCCTGTGGATGTCGAGGATATTGGCTGCGATTTCTATGCCATCACCGGGCACAAGCTTTATGGTCCGTCCGGGTCAGGTGCGATTTTCATGAAAAAGGCGCGGATGGCTGAGATGCAGCCCTTTCTTGGCGGCGGGGATATGATCCGTGAGGTCCACAAGGACGAAGTGACGTGGAATGACGCGCCGATGACCTTTGAGGCGGGTACGCCGGGCATCGTACAGCAGATCGGCCTTGGTGTTGCGCTGGACTACATGATGGGGATCGGGATGGACAACATCGCCGCCCTCGAGAAAAAGCTGCGCGATTATGCACGGGCACGTCTGGATGGCCTGAATTGGCTGCAAGTACAGGGTACAACGCCTGACAAAGCGGCGATTTTCAGTTTCACGCTGGATGGTGCGGCACATGCGCATGACATCTCGACCATCCTTGATAAAAAGGGTGTTGCGGTGCGGGCGGGCCAGCATTGCACAGGGCCTTTAATGGATCATCTGGGGCTGACTGCGACGTGCCGTGCATCCTTCGCGATGTACAATACGGAAGAAGAAGTGGACAAACTCGTTGATGCGCTGGAACTGGCGCATGATCTATTTGCCTGAATTGGGGGGACAGAATGGCTAATCTATCTTTGCGCCGCGCGCGCACCATCATCCGCAAAACGCTTGAGGCGGGCCGTGCGGCCGATATGAAACCGCTGTCCGTCATCGTGTTGGACGCGGGCGGCAACGTGCAGGCCTTCGAACGCGAAGACGGGGCAAGCCCCGGCCGTTTCCAGATTGCTCATGGCAAGGCCTATGGGTCGGTGATGTTGGGTATGGCTGGGACTGCACAGAAAACGCGGGCCGAAGAGCAGGCTTATTTCATCACCGCAGCAGGTGCAGCGCTTGGTGGTCAGATGGTGCCGGTGCCGGGTGGCGTGCTGGTGCGCGATGCCAAGGGCAATGTGCTGGGTTCTGTGGGCGTGACTGGGGATACTTCGGACAATGACGCGGCGGCAGCCAAGGCCGGGATCGAATCTGTAGGTCTGACAGCGGAAATATAAGGAAATACACCATGGCGCGGCCCGTCGTCGGCATCATCGGCAACCAATACCTGATCAACGATCAGTATCCGGCGCATGCGGGCGGGTCGATGAACTCGGAAGCGGTGGCAAAAGTGTCAGAGTGTATGCCGCTCCTTGTTCCTGCGGACCCGCGCTTCCTGTCGGTCGAAGAATTGCTTGAGGTGTGCGACGGGTTCCTGCTGACGGGAGGACGTCCCAATGTCCATCCCGAAGAATACGGTGAGACCGCGACCGAGGCGCACGGCGCGTTCGACCGGGCGCGGGATGCGATTACTTTGCCGCTGGTTCGGGCCTGCGTTGAACGCGGGCAGCCGTTTCTCGGCATTTGTCGGGGCTTTCAGGAAGTGAACGTCGCCATGGGCGGCACGCTGCATCCCGAAATTCGTGACTTGCCGGGGCGGATGAACCACCGGATGCCGCCGGATGGCACGCTGGAGGAAAAGTTCGCCCTCCGCCATGTGGTGTCGCTACAAGAGGGCGGTGTGTTTCATCGCCTGTTCGGATCCAACGAGGTGATGACCAACACGTTGCACGGTCAGGGGATCAAGACCCCCGGCGCAAGAATTGTGGTCGAAGGTCACGCGCCGGATGGCACGCCCGAGGCAACCTATGTGCGCGATGCACCGGGGTTTACGCTTTCGGTGCAATGGCACCCTGAATGGGACGCCGCCAATGACCCGGTGTCCCGCCCATTGTTTCAAGCGTTTGGCGATGCGGTCCGGGCTTGGGCGCAAGGCAATGTCGTGGGCGAACAAAGCGTGGGGGCGCTGTAAGTCTCGGTTGCGGAAGACGCGCCGGCTTAGGTCACTGCTTTGCGCTGTTTGAATTCCGGTGTGTCCCAGAGCCGTTCGCGCATGATGCGGGCAAGGATGTCCACCGCCTGATCCACGTCCTCAAGGCTTAGATAGAGCGGTGTAAAACCGAACCGCATAATGTCGGGAGCGCGGAAATCGCCGATGACCTTGTGCGCAATCAGCGCCTGCATCGCGGCATAGCCTTCGTCGAATTTGAAACTGACCTGCGATCCACGCGCGGTGGCGTCGCGCGGGCTGGCCAGTGTAAGGTCGGGGCAGGTGGCCTCGACCCCGGTGATGAACCGTTCCGACAGTTCGATAGAACGTGCGCGGAGGTCGTGCAGGTCGACCGCGTCCCACACGTCAAGCGCCGCATCCAGTGCTGCCATTTGCACGATGGGCGGCGTGCCGACCCGCATCCGGGAAATGCCTGCGCCCGCCTTGTAGCCAAGGTCAAAGGCGAAGGGGCTGTCATGGCCCAGCCAGCCCGAGAGTGCGGGCAAGGCCATATCGGCGTGGCGGGGGGCGACATAGATGAACGCGGGCGCGCCGGGACCGCCATTGAGGTACTTGTAGGTGCAGCCCACCGCGAAATCGGCCTTGGCGCCTTCCAGATCGACCGGGATCGCGCCTGCGGAATGGGCCAGATCCCAAACTGTGACGACGCCGTTGGCATGGGCCTTGGCCGTGAGCGCGGCCATGTCGTGTTTACGTCCAGTGCGGTAGTCGACTTCGGTGATGAGCGTCACAGCGATCTCGTCGGTGATGGCAGCTTCGACGTCTTCCGGTGCGACAAGGCGCAGTTCATAGTCCGGGTCAAGCAGTGATATCAGACCTTCGGCCATATAGAGATCGGACGGGAAATTTCCGGTGTCCGACAGGATCACCCGACGGTTCGGGTTCATCTTGATCGCAGCAGCGAGCGCTTGAAACACTTTGATCGATAGCGTGTCGCCGAGCACCACATGACCCGGTTCGGCACCAATGAGTCGCCCGATCCGGTCGCCCAGACGCGCGGGCATGTCCATCCAACCACAGGCGTTCCACCCGGTGATGAGATGATCGCCCCATTCCGTGGTCACGGTCTGCGCCACGCGGGCGGCGGCAGATTTCGGTAACGGGCCCAAAGAGTTACCATCCAGATAGATCATCCCTTCGGGCAAATGAAACGCGGCACGGGCTGCGGTGAAATCGGTCATGTCGTCCCTTTCCGGGGCTTAAAGTTTGGTCCGCAGGTGCCAGAGATCGGGAAAGAGCTCAACCTCGAGCATGCGTTTGAGATAGGACACGCCGCCTGTCCCTCCGGTGCCGCGTTTCAGTCCGATCACCCGTTCGACGGTGGTCGCGTGGTTGAAACGCCAGCGACGGAAATAATCCTCGAGATCAACCAGCTTTTCGGCCAGTTCATAAAGATCCCAGTACTGAGTGGGGTCGCGATAGACCTTGGCCCATGCGGCCTGAACATCTTCGTTCGGCTGGTGCGGTTTCGTCTGGTCGCGACTTAGCGTTTCCTCTGGCACGGCCATCACCTGCGCCAAGCGCATCAACGCGCAATCATACAGCGACGGCTTCTCTATCTCGGCCGTCAGACGCGCTGTCAGGTCGGGTCGGTGGGCGTGGGGTTCGAGCATGGCCGGGTTGCGGTTGCCCAACAGGAATTCGATCTCGCGGTATTGCGCCGATTGAAAGCCCGAGCTTTCGCCCAGAGTTTCGCGGAACGTGGTGTAGTCACTGGGTGTCATCGTGCGCAGCACGTCCCATGCGGAATTGAGCTGTTCGAAAATCCGCGACACCCTTGCAAGCATTTTGAAGGCAGGGCGCACCTCTGTTCCCAATAGGGTGGCGCGTGCGGCATGCAACTCGTGTAGTGCGAGCCGCATCCAAAGTTCCGAAGTCTGGTGCTGTACGATGAATAGCAATTCGTCATGCGCGCTGCTGAGAGGGTGCTGCGCGTCAAGTACCGCGTCGAGGCCTAGATAGTCGGTATATGACATGCGGCCGTCAAACGACATTTGCGCGCCGTCTTTTGCAGGGTCGTAGGGGGCGCTCAAAACTCACCCCCGGCTATCTGAATGGCTTGT
Source organism: uncultured Marivita sp. (assembly GCA_947503115.1). Classification (GTDB taxonomy): domain Bacteria; phylum Pseudomonadota; class Alphaproteobacteria; order Rhodobacterales; family Rhodobacteraceae; genus Marivita. The sequence continues at coordinate 8,445 of CANNCS010000030.1, read as the reverse complement.
CCGTTGACGCTGCCGGAATTGGGCGCGCACAGCCAAAGCACGGCCTCGGCCACTTCTTCGGGTGTGATCAGACGTCCATGGGGATTGGCCCCGACCATGACCGCGCGGGCGTCGTCTTCGCTCATTCCAGTGCGGGCCATGATACGGTCGATGTTCTGCGGAACGATGTCTGTATCGACATAGGCCGGACAGATCGCGTTGAACGTGTAGGGTTTGCCAAGGTAGTCGGCGGCCAATCCGCGGATCAGCCCGATCATCGCGTGTTTTGACGCGGTATAGCAGGGTGCGCCTTTAAGGCCGCGCAGCCCAGCGATGGAACTGATGGCGATGACGCGGCCCCAATCGGTCTGGTGCATCGATTTCAGGCTTTCGCGGATTGTCAGGAAGGTGCCGTCAAGGTTGGTGGCCATCATGTTGCGCCAAAAGGCCATGTCCATCTTATGCAACGCGCGGCCCTCGGCGATCCCGGCATTGGGCACACAGATCTGAATGGGGCCCCGTGCAGCAACCGCCCCGGCAATGCCATCCGCAACTGATGCTTCGTTCTGAACATCCATGACCAACGCATGAAGCCCATGAGTTTCGGCTGCGGCCTCAAGGACATTGGCGCGTCTCCCTGTGATCGTCACGTGGGCGCCCGCGCCCTGCAGAGCCGAGGCTATCGCAAGGCCAATGCCCGTGCCGCCACCCGTGATGAGTGCATGTTTTCCGGTGAGTGTCATGTCGCCTCCCATACCCTTTTGGCGTGACCGTATAGGTCTGATCGCCAGTGGCAAGATGGCCCACATGCGAGGGCTTGCTTTTCTCATTCGTGTTCGTGAATGTGAACGCAACATGAGGAGACCAACATGCGACTGACCCTGATCGTTGCCGCTGGCCTGGCCGCCAGCTTTGCGCACGCACACGAAGACATTGCCGACAAGTACCCGCAGTCGGAACTCTATGACAAACCGGTCGAAGTGATCCCTCATGTGTTTTCGGCCATCGGGGCCACCGCGCCGCCGACCTATGAGAATTCCGGCCACAACAACAATCTGAGCTTTGTGTTGACGGGGGATGGGGTTGTGGTGATCAATGGCGGTGCGTCGGCACGACTTGCCAAGGCACTGCATGACGAAATCAAAGCGATCACCGATCAGCCAGTAAAGCTGGTCATCAACGAAAATGCTCAGGGCCACGCGATGCTGGGCAACTCCTACTGGGCTGGCCTTGGGGTGGATATCCTTGCCCATGAGGATGCGATTGCTGTGGTGGAACAGGACGGTGACTTCATCCTGCAGGGGATGCAGCGCTATAATCGGGACAAGGCCGAAGGCACCGAAGTGGTTGTTCCGAACTTAAGCTTCTCGGACCGGCATCTGGTTGAAATGGGTGATGTGACCCTGGAAGTTCTGCACCTTGGCCCGGCGCATGATCCGGGTGATGTGCAGGTGTGGATTCCACAATGGGGTATCGTGATCGCGGGGGATATCGCGTTCCATGAACGGATGCCGCCGATCTTCCCGGAAACCGACACGGACGCGTGGATCGAAACCTTCGACGGCCCGTTCACCGCGCTGGGCGCTACCTATGTGATCCCCGGTCACGGCCACCCGACCAACATGGCGCAGGTGACGCGCTACACCTCGGACTACATCACCGATCTGCGCGCCAAGATCGGGGCGCATATCGAAGAGGGCGGCGATCTGGCCAGTGCCTACTACGTCGACCAATCGAACTGGGAACACCTCGACACGTTCGAAGAACTGGCGACCAAGAACGCAGGACGAGTGTTTGAAGAGATGGAGTGGGAGTGAGAACTGGTCCGAGACAGTGGCCTAACCTCTGAGGAAGGCTGTGTGGGGCTGCCGACCTGAGCTTCTTCTTTTTGAAAATATGCCGGGGAAGTCGCCGCAGGCGACGGGGGCTGGCCCCCGGTTCCAGTCGCTGAAATGCGAAGAGGCGTTGATGTATCTTCGCACGCCCCGGATTGACGCTGCTCCTTGATCACACCAGTGTCGCGCGAAACCAGCGCAAGGGAACGATCATGCAGCCGAACATTCTGATTCTGATGGTGGACCAGCTCAATGGCACTCTATTTCCGGATGGTCCCGTCGATTGGCTACATGCGCCCAACCTCAAGAAACTGGCAGCCCGCTCGACCCGGTTTCAAAACGCCTACACTGCAAGCCCGCTTTGTGCGCCGGGGCGGGCGGCGTTCATGTCGGGGCAATTGCCTTCGGCCACGGGTGTCTATGACAACGCCGCTGAATTTCCGTCGTCGATCCCGACTTATGCGCACCACCTGCGCCGGGCGGGGTATTACACTGCGCTGTCTGGAAAAATGCATTTTGTCGGCCCTGACCAGTTACACGGGTTTGAAACGCGTCTGACCACTGACATCTATCCAGCGGATTTCGGTTGGACGCCGGACTACCGCAAGCCGGGAGAGCGCATTGACTGGTGGTATCACAACATGGGTTCGGTCACGGGGGCAGGGGTGGCTGAGATCACCAACCAGCTCGAGTATGACGATGAAGTCGCCTACCAGACCAAACTCGCGCTGTACGATCTCGCGCGCGGCAAGGACGACCGCCCTTGGTGCCTGACGGCAAGTTTCACCCATCCCCATGATCCCTATGTGGCGCGGAGGAAATACTGGGATTTGTACGAGGATTGCGCGCATCTTCTACCCGAGATCCCTGCGATGGCGTATGAAGATCACGACCCGCACGCCAAGCGCATCTTCGACGCTAATGATTGGCGCAATTTTGACATCACAGAAGACGACATCCGCAAATCGCGCAGGGCCTATTTCGCCAATATTTCGTATCTCGACGACAAGATCGGGGAAATTCTACAAGTGCTCGAGGACACGCAGCAGGAGGCGATCATCCTTTTCGTATCGGATCACGGCGACATGCTGGGCGAGCGTGGTTTGTGGTTCAAGATGTGCTTCTACGAAGGCTCGGCGAGGGTGCCGCTGATGATCTCCGCCCCTGACATGGCGCCGGGGGTGGTGACCGATCCGGTTTCGACCATTGACGTATGCCCGACGCTTTGTGCTTTAGCCGGGGTAAGCATGGACGAGGTGATGCCGTGGACCATAGGGGAATCGCTGGTGCCCTTGGGGCAGGGCACAGAGCGGACCAGCCCAGTGGCGATGGAATACGCGGCCGAGGCTTCGTATGCGCCTTTGGTGTCGCTGCGCTACGGCAAGTGGAAGTACAACCGTTGTGCGTTGGACCCAGATCAGCTTTTCGATCTGGAGGCTGATCCGCACGAATTGACCAATCTTGCCGATCACCCTGACCACCAGGGCACGGTGCAGACGCTGCGCGCGAAGTCCGAAGCGCGTTGGGATTTGGCGCGTTTCGATGCAGATGTGCGGGCGTCGCAGGCCAAACGCTGGGTGGTCTACGAAGCGCTTCGGCAGGGCGGATATTATCCGTGGGATTACCAACCGCTGCGGGATGCGTCCGAACGATTTATGCGCAATCATATGGATCTGAACGTTCTGGAAGAGGGTCAGCGCTTTCCGCGTGGAGAATAATTAACCGCTCTTAACGCTTTCCATTGTTTGGCCATTTTTGGCTGCACATATTTACGGAATGTTAAGACACCTTTTTTTCACCGCGGCGCTGATTCTCGCCAACCCTGTGACGGCCGGACCGAGCGGCACCATCCATGTTGTGGATGGGGACACGTTCAAGATTGACGGAACGACGGTGCGTCTACATGCCATCGACGCGCCGGAAACTGACCAGATGTGCGGCGATGCCAACAGTCCGGCCTGGGCCTGTGGCGACTGGGTCCGCAACAAGACGCGCCAGATGTACGAAGGCCGGTCTGCGATTTGCGTTGCAACCGACACCGATCGTTATGGGCGCACGGTGGCCAAATGCAGCGTCGACGGACAAGATGTTGGCGAGCGATTGGTCAGCGACGGTTTGGCCTTTGCCTACCGGCAATATGGGATGGACTACGATCTTGTAGAGAAGGGCGCAGCCGTAAACGGGCGCGGGCTGCATGGCACTGGGATCATGTCTCCGGCGGCATTCCGATCAGCGCTCGTGCACAGGCGCGGCCCACCACCTTGGCGCAGAACACAGGGGCAAAAACTGTCACTGTGAATCGCGGCAAACCGACCAAACGCAGCAGGTTCCCCAACATTGTCAATTCCAACTGCACCATCAAAGGCAATATCAGTCTCAGCAGCGGCGAACGGATTTATCATGTTCCGGGGCAAGAGTTCTACTCAAAGACCCGGATCTCTCCGACAAAGGGGGAACGCTGGTTCTGTTCCGAAGCAGAAGCGCGTGCCGCAGGGTGGAGAAAAGCGCGGAATTGATTGCGGTTTGATCCGGGTCAAAGTGAATGATGTATTTCTCTGACAGTTTCACTCTGAAGACATCAGGAGAGGAGTGGTTCCATGTCACATACACCGCATGAATTGGCCGAGGAATTCCCGGATCACGTTGAGCAGATGAGCGCATTGAAGCAATCTGATACGCATTTCGCCAAGCTGTTCGACAGCTACCATGAGATCAATCGCAGCATTCACCGCGCTGAAACCAATGTAGAGCCGATGGAAGGGCTTTCTGAAAACGAACTGCGCAAAAAACGTGGTTTGTTAAAGGACGAGATCTGGAGCTATCTCCAGAAGTGATCAGTCCAGCAGGGCGGTGATCGCCGAGGTCACCGTCCGCGACATCGGCCGCGCGTTCGACCCGAATGTCGCGGCCACGCGGCCGTCGGGCGCAATCAGTACTTTGTTGAAGTTCCAGCGCGGGGTGAACCCGGCCTCGGCCTCGAGCCATCTATAGAACGGGTGCGCTGCCTCGCCGCGGATCGACGTGATGGTGGACATCGGGAAATCCAAGCCGAAATTAACTTCACAGAAATCCTTCACGTCTTCATCGCTGGCCAGTTCTTGCTTGAAATCGTTGGACGGGATCGCCAACACGACGAGACCGCGTGCGCGGTACATGTCGTAAAGCTCTTGAAGTCCGTCATATTGCCGGGTGTAACCACAGCGCGATGCGGTGTTCACAACCAATACCGGTTGTCCGCGCCACTGCGCGAGGTCGATATCGCCCCCGTCTATCGACTGGAAGGTAAAGCTGGTCATCGCGGCGTTCGCCAGTGATGCGATGCACACAAAAAAAGCCGTGAGGATGGTACGCATATTATCTCTCCTTGCTGCAGAAGTTAGGCGCATACAGAGCAAAGGAAAGACTCAGAGTTTGCGGAACACCATGACCAGTCCGCGATCCTGCGCGTGGCCATGATCAGCGTTTTCATAGATTGGAATGTCATGGAAGCTGACCGGGGTGATCATCCGGTGCGCGGTAAAAAGCGCAAGACGCGACCCAAATCCCGCGCCATCGAAAACGGGTGGGATCACGCCACAGACAAACAGTGCGCCCGGACGCGCAACGCGGAACAGTTCGGGAAACACCTCTGGTCCAACATGGCCGTGGGTGAAGGTGCCGCTTGAGACAAACCCGCCATAGCTGCCATCTGCCATTGGTAGTGTCTGGGTGAGGTCGGCACAGATGCGGTTGCGGTAAAGCCCTTTGATCGCAGCCTGATCGAGCATGGCTGGCGAAATATCGATCCCGTCCACCACATAGTCGGGCAGGTTCTCTGCCAAAAGCCCGGTTCCGGCTCCGATATCGAGCACCGGGGTATCGCCAGCGTCTTGCGCGCGGAACACGGCTGCGATTTCGCGAGGCGCTATATAGCCATGCTTTTCGCTAAAACTGTTGTCATAGCTCGCTGCCCAATCGTCATAGAGCGCCTTGGCGTCCGTTGCGCCGCGTATGCTGTAGGCCTGTTGAAGGTTGTGATCCGACATGGCGGCCTCCTGGGTTCTGACCGGTTGCAGGATGGCGGCTTCGAGAGCGGGGGACAAGAGCCTTGCGCGGCATGCGTCTCCGTCCCATATTTTTCCGGAAGGATTTGTGGAGGAACACCCAATGGCTGGTGGTTGGGCGCGTGATGGCGCGGTGCAGGAACAGATCGACGTGTCCATCAACGATGAGCTGGCCCGCCTCAAGGCTCGCAGAGGACCTCAGGGGGAAAGCCTGACCCATTGTGCTGATTGCGAAGAACCCATCCCAGAAAAGCGCCGTGTGGCTATTCCTGGCGTGAAGCTATGCATCGAATGTCAGCAAGAACGTGACAGCGCATATAAGTCGCGTGGCGGCATCAACTGGCGCGGGTCGAAAGACAGCCAATTGAAGTAAAATGTGCGGGCTTTTGCCCGCGCAGGATATCTCGCCTTCGGCTCGGGATTGACGCGAATTGGCCTCCGTAAGCTTTCATCATCCGTTAAGGTTAATCTGCAGCGTGGCGCTGGCATATTTATAAAAAAGAAGAAGCAGGGAACGGTGCACTTCCCCTGCTTCTTCTTTTTCCAAATATGCACACGCAACACCGGAACCGGCATGGTGTCAGAGGGTCAGCCCTCCATCGCCTCCAACTCGTCGATGAAGCCAGAGATCATGCTCAGGCCCTTATCCCAGAACTTCGGGTCGCTTGCGTCTAGGCCGAAAGGTGCAAGCAAATCTTTGTGGTGTTTCGAGCCACCTGCCTTGAGCATGTCGAAATACTTGTCCTGAAACCCGTCCGGATTTTCTTCGTAAACCGCGTAGAGCGCGTTCACGAGGCCGTCGCCAAAGGCATAGGCGTAGACGTAGAAGGGCGAATGTACGAAATGGGGAATATAGGCCCAGAAAGTCTCGTACCCGTCCATGAACTCGAATGCTGGCCCGAGGGATTCCGCCTGCACGGACATCCAGAGCGCGTTGATGTCGTCGGGGGTCAGTTCCCCGCCACGGCGCGCCTCGTGTAGTTTGCATTCGAAGTCGTAGAAGGCGATCTGGCGCACAACCGTGTTGATCATGTCTTCGACCTTGCCTGCCAGTAGCACCTTCTTTTCGGCATTGTCTTTGGCGTTGTCGAGCATGCGGCGGAAGGTGAGCATCTCACCGAAGACGGAGGCGGTTTCCGCGAGCGTAAGCGGCGTGGAAGAGAGCATCTCGCCCTGTTCGGCGGCCAGCACCTGATGCACGCCGTGGCCCAGCTCGTGCGCCAAAGTCATCACATCGCGCGGTTTGCCGAGGTAGTTGAGCATCACATAGGGGTGTACGTCGGTCACTGTGGGGTGCGCGAACGCGCCCGGTGCCTTGCCGGGTTTCACTGCGGCGTCGATCCAGCCTTTGGTGAAGAAGGGCGCTGCGATGTCACCCATGCGGGGGTCGAATTCGGAATAGGCGTTCATCACGGTCTGTTCGGCTTCGTCCCAGCCCACAGTGCGCGTGGCTTCCATCGGCAGGGGGGCGTTGCGGTCCCAGACCTGCATCACGTCTAGGCCCAGCCATTTGCGCTTGAGCTCATAGTAGCGATGGCTCAGCTTGGGGTAAGCGGCGACCACGGCGTTGCGCAGGGCGTCGACCACTTCGGGTTCGACATCGTTGCTAAGGTGGCGTCCGGTCTGGGCTGTGGGCATGCCCCGCCAGCGGTCCATCACCTCTTTCTCTTTGGCCTGCGTGTTGTGGACACGGGCGAAAATCTTAATGTTCTCGGCAAAGACGGCGGCCAGTTCTTTGGCGGCAGCTTCGCGTACTGTCCGGTCTTGCTCGGTGAGCAGGTTCAGCGTGCCTTCGATATTAAGCGGCTCGCCATCCACTTCGAATTCCAGACCGGCGATGGTTTCGTCAAATAGGCGTTCCCACGCGTCACCGACCACGCCCATGTCGTGGAGGAATTTCTCCATCTCGTCGGACAGTTGGTAGGGCTTCATCGCACGGATGCGGCGGATGGCGGGCTTATAGCGGGCAAGATCGGAGTTGGCGTTGAACAATGCGTCGATGGTTGCGTCCTCGATGCGGTTGAGTTCAAGCGTGAAAAAGACCAGTGGCGTCGTGTAGATGGTGATCTTTTCCTGATGGTCTGACAGGAACTTTGCGCGCTGGGCGTCGGTGGTCAGCTGGTAGTAGCGCAGGCCCGCGTAGGACATGATGCGCCCCGCGATGTTCTCGATCTTCTCGTGGCGGTGGATCGCAGACAGGAACTCTTCGGCGCGTAGGTCAGCCAGCTTGCCTTCGAAATCTGCGGCAAAGCTGCGGCAGGCCTCTTCCAGCCAATCGAGGTCGCGCTTTAGTTCGGCGGCGTCATCCGAGGGGTAGAGATCAGTGAGATCCCATTCCGGCAGATCCCCCAGATTTTTGCTGCCGCTTTGGGCGTTGGCGTCGTAGGTCGGGGTCGGGGTGCGCAGCATCGAGTGTCTCCTGTTCTTCGTTGCTTTGGAACCTGTGCCGTGCGGACGGAAGGTTCAAGGGGCAAAGCCGTTGCGCATTGCCGGATTGCCGGTAAAAAGTTTCTGATACCAAAGGGGCTGGCTTCTGACTCATTAGGGATTTCTGAGGTTCCCAGCTCGCCCGCGCTCTGATTCCATGG
>CANNCS010000029.1 GCA_947503115.1 uncultured Marivita sp. | reverse complement strand
CCTCTTGCCTCGGTCCCATCATCCCCAATCCTCCCATTCGTTGAGAGAATTGAATCAGCCGATCGACCGCCAATCAAGTAAGAGTTTTTCAACAAAATCAGCCCATTCTACCGCATGCTGCGTGAACTAAGAGCGGCAGCTATGCGTGCTTTGCTGACATTCACCGTAGCAAGGGTGGCCCTGAGAAGGCTTTCTTTCTGCAGTCAAAATGCTGCACTGTTTTTCGCATTGCTGACATTGGCTGAGGGCAAATATTTTGCGGGGTTTGGATCGCTCGCCCAGCAGAACAGGCGGTCAGAACATGAAAAGTTGGCTATTCTGGATGCTGTCAAGAAAACAGCCCCCCTGCCGAGCTCAACCACTTTCCCTATGATGTGTCAGTTAATATCGACGGTTTTCCCCGGGTTCATGATATTCTCCGGATCCACCGCACGCTTCAGCGTCGCCATTAGCGCATAGGCTGCGCCGTGTTCTTCGGCCATATATTTCTTCTTGCCCGTACCGACGCCATGCTCACCAGTTACGGTCCCGCCAAAAGACAATGCGACCCGGTTTACATCCGATGCAAGCTGCTTGGCTCTTGTCAGTTCTTCGGGGTCGTTAGGGTCAAACAGGATCAAAAGGTGAAAATTGCCGTCCCCCACATGCCCAACAATTGGAGCGATCAAACCAGCCTCGTTGATAATATCCTTGGTACGTGCGATGCAGTCCGCCAGCGCCGAGATGGGGACACAGCAATCAGTGACAACGCTCTCGCAGCCTTTGCGAAGAGACTTCCCCGCGTAATAGGCGTTATGCCGCGCCGCCCACAGGCGACCGCGATCCTCGGCCTTCGTCGCCCAAGCGAAGCCCGAAACGCCGAATTCCTCACTGACACCTTCGAAAAGCTCCACCTGTTCCTTCACGCTGGCGTCTGAACCATGAAATTCCAGGAAAAGATGGGGTTTTTCCAGCAGATTCAGATCCGGATTGAAGATGTTCATCCCCTTCATCTGGATCTCATCCAGCAATTCGATCCGGGCCATTGGAATACCCATCTGGATGGCCATGATGACGCTATTCACTGCGTCGTCGACCGTTTCAAATCCGCAGGTGGCGGCAAGTATCGTGTCTGGTTGGCCGAACAGACGCACTGTCAGCCGTGTAATGATCCCAAGCGTGCCTTCTGAGCCAACAAAGAGATGCGTAAGATCATATCCGGCCGAGGATTTCCGCGCCCGCGATCCGGTCTCGATCACTGTGCCGTCGGGCAACACAACCTCTAGCGCCAAGACATTCTCGCGCATGGTGCCATAGCGCACGGTGTTGGTGCCGGACGCGCGCGTTGCGGCCATTCCGCCAAGCGTCGCATCCGCGCCAGGGTCGACGGTGAACATCAGGCCGGTGGCGCGCAGTTCCTCGTTCAGCTGTGTGCGTGAAACCCCAGGCTGCACAACCGCGTCCAGATCGCTTTCATGGATTTCAAGGATCTTGTTCATCCGGCTGGTATCAACACTGATCCCTCCATGGATCGGGATGACGTGACCCTCTAGAGATGTGCCGATACCGAACGGCACAACCGCAACCTTATGTTGCGCGCAAATCTTCACGATCGCCGAAACCTCGTCAGTGCTTTGCGGAAACGCGACTGCGTCCGGCAAGGCGGGTTCAGAATAGGCCTCATCCCTGCCGTGGATTTCCCGGATGGACTCGCCGGTGGACAGGCGATCTCCTAACAGGTCTTTCAAGGCGGCAACTGCCAAAACGGTATTGTGCCGTGTCATACCAATTCCCTATTTCTCTTTTCAGTGTTCGATCAGCGTTGTAGGCGCGCTTTATTGGAAAACCCCGTCATAAGCCTCGCGCAGCGCGTTTTTCTGCACTTTGCCCATAGCGTTCCGTGGCAGGGCTTCGACAAACTCGATGCTCTTGGGTTGTTTGAAGCGGGCCAGATTGTCTTTGATCATGTTGGAGACGTCTTCCGCTGAAATCTCAACACCATCCTGCACGACAATGACTGCCACGACAGCTTCGCCAAAATCCTTGTGCGGGACACCAATGACCGCGCTTTCAACGACGCCCGGCAGGTCGTCGATCAGCAGCTCGATCTCTTTGGGATAGATGTTGTAGCCGCCCGAGATGATCAGGTCTTTTCCGCGTCCAACGATATGAACATAACCGTCTGCGTCGATGCGCCCAAGATCGCCGGTGATGAAAAACCCATTGCCGCGCAACTCCTCCGCAGTTTTATCAGGCATCTTCCAGTAGCCTGCAAATACATTGGGCCCGCGCACTTCCAACACGCCGGTTTCGCCCTGCGGCAAGGGCGCGCCAGTTGCCGGATCGGTGACGATCAGTTCAACCCCTGGCAATGGAAACCCCACCGTTCCGGACCGCCTATCGCCGTCATATGGGTTCGAGGTGTTCATGTTGGTTTCGGTCATCCCGTAGCGCTCCAGAATCGCGTGTCCGGTCACATTGCGCCAGCGACTATGGGTTTCGGCCAGCAATGGAGCCGAGCCGGATACGAACAGGCGCATGTTGGCCGACGCCTTGCGCAGCCCTTCGGTTTCAAGAAGGCGCACATAGAAGGTCGGCACGCCCATCAGAACCGTGGCTTCTGGCATGTAATCAAGGATTTCATCGGCGTCGAACTTTGACATGAAAATGCAGGACGACCCGGTAATAAGCGTGATATTTGTGGCGACGAACAAGCCATGCGTGTGAAAGATCGGCAAAGCGTGGATCAAGACGTCATCTGCGCTGAAGTGCCAGCTTTCCTTGAGAGTTAGGGCATTCGACGCCAGCGCCTGATGCGTCAGCATGGCCCCTTTAGACCGCCCCGTCGTACCCGAGGTATAGAGGATCGCGGCCAAATCGTCGGGCCCGCGTGGGACCGGGGTGAACCCGGGAGCTGCTGCATCGCGTCGCTCTGGCAGCGACCCACCTTCATCCGCGCCGATGGTCAGCACTTCGGCCACACCAGCGTCTTTTGCGACAGCTGACAGCTCATCCTCGCAATTTGGATCGCAGACAAAAATCCGCGGTTCCGCATCAGTCAGGAAATAGGTGATCTCGGCGGCAGTATAGGCCGTGTTGAAGGGTAAAAACACGGCTCCTGCAAGAACTGTTGCGATGTAAAGCTCCAACATTGCCTGCGTCTTTGGAACCTGCACGGCCACACGGTCGCCGGGCTTTACGCCTGCTGCCACCAGGGCCTGCGCCATGCGTTCGGCATTAGCAAAAAACGCCTGGTACGTGACCTCTTCGCCGGTCTGATGATTGCGCAGGAACAGGCGGTTTTCCGCGCCAAGGCTGGGCGCACGCAATTTCTCGGCCAAGTGGTTTCCGTGATACATGGGGCGTCCTTTTACCCTTTGCTTAGTGCGGTGACACTGGGTGATGCCGAAACATCGTTATTGCTTGCGTAGGCCTGATGGTTTTGTTCGATCGTCTCACCGTCATAGAGATAGTTGACCATCACACCCCACGAATTGTCGATGCCGCGCGGGCTTTGATCGGCGCATGGGTGAATGTCCAACAGGGTCGCCCCGTTGCTCAGGTGGAAATGAGCCACGGGATTAGCAGCCGTGCCCGACGCGCTTTTGGCTTGGGTCAGAAAGCGCGCAGCAAGCTTGGTGACGAAGTCATCCTGCGGCAGGTCGTTTTCGCAAAGCTCGCTTAGCGTCGCCTTGTCGGTATCGCTGATCAAAGCGTCGTCGTTCAGCAAGGATTGCTCGGCCCATTTCCTAAGGCCCGGCACCGGCGACAGCGTGACAAATTTCTTTAGGTTCGGGCGCAATTTTTGCAGCTCCGCGACAACCTGTTTTATCAGGAAGTTGCCGAAAGACACGCCGCGCAGCCCCGCGTGGCAATTGGAGATCGAATAAAAGGTCGCAACCGTGGCGGTGTCGAGATCGGTCTGCTTGCGATCAACCGCAAGGATTGGCCCGATTGCATTCGGAACCTCGCTCAGCAAAGCGACTTCAACAAAGATCAGTGGATCGTCTGGCATCGCGGGGTGGAAAAAGGCGAAGAGCATCCGGTCAGGATCCCCGACGCGCTGGCGCAAATCATCCCAGTCGGCGATTTCGTGGACCGCCTCGTATGTGATGATCTTTTCCAGTATTTGTGCCGAGGTTGACCAATTGATCTGCCGCATCTCCAGAAAGCCGCGGTTGAACCAAGACGCAAAGAGGTGCTGAAAGTCCGAGTCCAGCCCGCGCAGCTGTGGGTTCTGTCTTGCATGCGCGAGCAAATCAGCCCGCATCGCGACCAATTGAGCAGTTGCCCCGGGGACCCGGTTGATGGTGCGGATCAACTCTTGAGTTTGAGGCTCTGCTACGAAATGCAGTGCGCGTGCAGCGTCGATGTTTCCGGGGGTCCAATCGGCGACGGCTGCGCTCAGCGCTGCATCGTCGGGTCCGAATTCCCGGCTGACAGCGAGAAAGAAGGCCGCCTTTTCTGCGACGTCTGCCGCCGCGTAAATGTCGAGAATCTGACGCGATATCTTCAGCCCCTCAGCCTCGCTTACGTCGCGGACCAGGGAATGACACCGCGATATCAGGCTGGCTGCGGTATCTTCTACTGCTTGTGTCCGGCTGCGACCCGCCCCTGCGACCCTTGCAAGGATCTCGCTTAAAAAGCTCTGCTGCGTCATCGAGATCGATCCTCTGAATGGGTCAAGTTCGGATCAAGGGTCCACATGGCACCCGACAATCACTCCAAACGTGTTCTTGTTTTTGATTAATCAAATCGCTCAATCGAGCTGAGCGCCCGTTCCATCCAAAACGTCATCCCCGGCCCAACGGGCGAAAAGATGGATGAGAATGATGATCATGGACAGGGGCACAGCCACTGAGATCCACACCATTGGTATCCCAAGGGTATCAGCTGTCAGCCCTGATTGGCGCGCAAGGTAGCCCTTTGCGAAACCGCCCCGCAGGCCGATGAAGCAGAAATAAACTACCGGCAAGACAAAGATCAGCACCGCCGCGCTTTGGATCACCTCTGCGAGGAATCCGAGGTAATGTGGGCGTCTGGGAAAAACGCTGTCCATCAGAACAGCATCGGCGCGTGTCTTGAAGGACAGGGTCGCGCCCAGCAATCCGGTCCAGACCATTGCATAGCGGGCGACATCTTCGGTCCAGACGGGGGGAGAAGAGAAGACATAGCGCGCGATAATCTGCACGACGACCGTCAGGAACATCACACAGACTGCAAACACCGCCACGCGGCGCATGATCAAGTGCAGGCGGTCGCTGGTGCTGATGATGAAATGCTGCATTTGTTGTCCCCGGTTATGCAAGAGGCGGGCCACGTCATGTGGCCCGCCCATATCGGTTTAGCGGTTCTCGTCAGAGAGTTTCTTCCACAGAGCCGTGTCCTCGGCCGACATCAGATCGGAATTGTAGACCGGCAAAGAGGCTTCGCGGAAGACCGCGCGCTCTTCGTCGGTCAAGCGCTGGACGGTCACGCCTTTTTCCTCAAGCGCTGTCAGGCCTTTCTCGGACGCTTCGGCAAGCCATGCACGGGTCGCTGCATCGGCTGTTTCAACGGCGGCATCCACGGCGGCGCGGTCGTCATCGGACAGGCCATCATACCATGTCTTGGACACGATCACAGCGCGCAGTGGCCAGATTACATCTGCCGTGGCGAAGTTCTTCACGAAATCAGTTTGTCCAAACATTACAGGGATGAAGGGCGAGTTCAGGTACCCGTCGATCACACCGGTTTGCAGACCCGCAGGCACTTCGCCCCAAGGCACGATGGTGCCGCTCGATCCCCATGCCTGATACATCGCGATCTGTGCATCATCCAAGGCGCGCATCCGTAGGTCCGACATATCTGCGGGCGAGCGCACGGCTTTGGTTGTAGTGATTACGCCCGAGGCAGGGCCTAGCGGCGCGAGCGCCAGCAGGATCGCGTCCTGCCCGGCCAGGTTTTCGTTGATGCGCGTGTAGACATCTCCGGCAGCCATTGCCCGGTCCATATGGTCAATGTTGTCAAAGATGTAAGGTAGGCGGACGCCATAGATGAACGGATCAACTTGCGCGACCGCGCGTACATCGGACAGCGAAACTTCAAGCAAACCGGTTGAGACCTGATCGAATTTTTCGGCTTCGTTGCCCACAGAACCGCGCGGCATTTCCCGCACTTCCATGCCCGCCTCTTTCAGCGCATTTCCAAAGGCATATGCCCAGTTGTACGAGCCAGAGGTTTCCAGATCCGGCTTGCTGTCCAATGCGATTTTGACCTCTGCGGACGCAGTTGTGGCCATCGCCAGCAATGCAGCGAGTGTGAATGTCTTGAGTTTCATTGGTAGTCCTCCCTTAGGTTTGATTAGTTCACAGAAAATCCGAACAGGCGCGGCAAAGTCAGGCTGAGCGCGGGCCAGTAGACCAGCGCCAGCAGAAGCAGTACCTGAACGAGAATGAAGGGCAGCACAGCGTAAGCCAGCCGCCAGTAGTTAAGATTTGTCAGCGCCGAGACGACCACAAGGCATTTGCCCAAAGGCGGCGTGATCAGACCGATGCACAGATTGAAGCACAGCACGATACCAAGCTGGATCGAGCTGATGCCTTGCTCCATTGCCTGCGGAGCAAAGAGCGGGATCAGCAGAGTGAGGGCGACGGGCGTGTCCATGAACATGCCCGCGATCAAGAAGATGATCACAAGGAAAAACAGGTATTTCGTACCTGTCAGTCCGAAGGACTCCACCCAATTTGCCAGCGCCTGAGACCATCCAAGCTGCCCTGCCAGATAGCCCAGCACCGAAATCGCAGCGAGAATGATAAAGATCGTTCCGGTCATTTTTGCCGTGGCCTCGATCGCATCAACGATCATGCGCCAGCTGAGGCCCTTGTAGAACTGGCCGGCCATGAGCGCGAAAAACACGGCGATGGCAGAGCCTTCAGTCGGGGTGGCAAGCCCAAAGACCAGCGAGCCAAGGATCACTACAGGCAAGCACAAAGCAGGAGCTGCGTTCAGCAAGCTGGGCAGAAAGCGCGGCAGGTCGTAGGATGCACCGCCTGGATGCCCCTTCACATGCGCGATGACAGCGTTCAAGATCATCAGCGCAGCGGCAAGCATCAGGCCGGGGATCACGCCTGCAATGAACAAAGCTGCAACAGAAGCACCCGTCAGGCCGCCATAGATGATCATGATGATCGACGGAGGAATGATCGGGCCGATCATCGAAGACGCTGCCGTAATCGCGCCTGCATAATAAGGATCATAGCCGCGTGCCTTCATCTCGGGCACAAATGTGCGGGACAAGGCGGCACTATCGGCAATCGCAGAACCTGAAATGCCTGCGAAGAATACACTCGTGAGAATGTTCACATGACCCAGACCACCGCGAAAGCGTCCGACAATAGACATGGCGAAATCAATCAGGCTGCGGGTCACCCCTGCGCGGCTCATGATCTCTGCGGTCAGAATGAACAGAGGCATCGCCATAAAGGCAAAAACGTCCAACTGGGCAAAAATGCGCTGCGGCAGGATCGACAGAAACTGGGTTTTGTCGACAGCGATGAACGTCAGGACCGAGACCGCCCCCATGAGATAGGCAAAAGCCGTGCCACTGATCAGCAGGATGATGAAAACTATCGGAACATACCACATCACGCTACACCGCCGTTTGCAGGGACGCGCGCGCCGATTGCCCGGATTCGGCTAGGATCGGCGGGTGCGTCACGATCGACCGCAGATTGATCTTCGAAAGGGCAAGGGTCTTCATATCGGCCAAGGGGCGTGCTGTTTCTGCTTCGGCGGCGAACAGACTTTCGATGGCCATGGCGGCGCTCAGAAGCTGTTCGTCGCCTCGCACCGCTCCTAGCATCTGGAGTCCAAAGGGCATGCCAAAAGCATCGCGTCCGCAAGGCAGCGTAATCGCAGGCCCCCCGCTAAGCGAACCGCGATAGCACAGCGCCAGCCAGCGATAGTAGATGTCCATGTCCTGCCCGTCGATTTGGGTAGGGTGTGATTGGGTCCACGCAAAAGGTGACACCGGCGAAGTCGGCAGCACAATCACATCGACTTCGCGCATTAGAGCGTTGAAACGGCGCAGAATGCGAGTCTGCTCATTGTGCGCCCAACCGCGATCCGCCAAGGACATGGCCTGACCGAGCGCAACATTCTCTTTGATATGCGGGCCAAAGCCGTCGGGATCTTCTCGGACACCCGCGCCAAAGGCGACAGCAAAGCTTTCAGCACGCAGGATGTCAAAACAGCGATCCATGTCCCCGAGATCAAGGTCCACGGGGCGGCACTCTTTAACTTGCGGGCGCAGTGTTTCCACACGGGCTTTAAAAGTCTCGCGAATGGCCGGGTCGACGGGGGCACCGCCAAAGTCTTCGCTGTACCCGACACGCAAGTCTTGCAAAAGCACCTCGGGCAAGTCGTCGAAGCGAGCCGATACTGGAGCCGACAAAGGATCATCAAGGTCGTGCCCGCGGCACACCTCCAACATCAACGTCAGGTCATCGATTGTACGCGCCATCGGACCCAGTACAGAAATCCCTGACCACCCCAAGGGGCGCGTGGGGTGGGCGATCACACAAACTGACGGGCGATAGCCAACGATGCCGCAAAGGGCAGCGGGCATCCGGAGCGAGCCGCCCGTATCAGAACCTGTGCAAAGCGGCAGCAGGTTGGCCGCCAGCGCCGCGGCCGAGCCACCCGACGATCCACCCGCAACCAAATTGGCATCAAACGGGTTACCCGTCGCACCCCAGACGGGATTACGACTGTTTCCTCCGGCCCCCACCTCGGGAACATTTGTCTTGGCAAGAATAATGGCGCCCGCCGCGCGCAGGCGTGCGACCATTGGCAGATCATCGTTAGGCACATGACCCCTTGCGCGGATGCTGCCATGCGTGGTCAGCAATCCCTTCGTGTCCTGCAAATCCTTCACACCAATTGGCAGACCATCCAGCGGCCCCATGGGCGTGCCGGACTGCCAGCGCTGTGTAGCCTCTTCGGCGCTGACAACAGCGCCTTCGACGTCCATCGCCGCCAAGGCATTAATTTTGGGATTGAACTGCGTTATCTGCTCTAGGCAAGCTGCAAGATATTCGCTCGGCGTCAGGGATTTGGCCGCAAAAGCGGCTAGAACCTCACCAGCGGAGAGCGCGCAAAGCTTGGAGTTGCTCACGAGCGCGCACAATTCTTTAAGTTCATACGAATAGACACAATAGCCCTCCCAAACCGTGTGTTTGGTTAAGCTAAGAGATGATCTTGGCATTTAATAATGAAAAATTCGCCGGAAATCTTAACCAAATGGAATGGTTTTGATATCTTGCGTTGCTTGCTCCAGACACTTCAGGAACAAGACAAGCGCCGCATTCTGTGCGAAATGCTCCTTGCGCCAGAAACACCGCGCCTCTGATAGCAAATCATGTGTATCCAGCGGCAGCGTGACGAGCTCGCCTCGCCTCGCCTGTGTCTGCGCCAGCCGCTGTGGCAGCAACCCAAGGGCAGGCATGACCCGCAATAGCTCGACATTCAGCACCAGCGACAGGGATGAAATTGTATTCGTGGGTGGTGATAGCCCATTGGTGGCAAAAAGCGCGTCCACGGCCTGTCGGGCTACCGAGTTTGGTTTCGGGAGTATCCAAGGGAAATTTGCAACATCCGCCCACTTGACGGCCGTCTCTTGTGCTAGCGGGTGATTATGCCCTGAGACAACGACGACAGGCTCGGAGAACAAGGCCATTTGGTTAATACCAGCCACTTCCTGAGGCTGCCAAACCCGTGCTATCAACAGATCCAGGGCGCCAGCTTCGAGTTGCGGCAATAGTTCGACGAAATGTCCTTCGGAGACTGAAACGTTTGCCTGTGGTGTGCTGCGCTTGAACAAGGAAATCGTGCTGGGCAAGAGTGTCGGCGCAACGGAACTGACGACACCGACCGCAACAGAGCCCGACACACCGCTTGTCATCGCCTCGATATCAAAGGCGGCGCGATCAAGTTGCCCAAGCGCCTGACGCGCATGTTCAGCAAGCCTCGCGCCGATCGGCGTCAGGTAAAGCCTGTTGCGATCCCGGGTCACGACGGGCACGCCAACGATCTTTTCCAACTCGGCAATTTGTTTTGACACGGCTGGCTGCGTCACCCCAAGCGCTTCAGAAACCCTCGCGATTAGTTTCAGATCCGACAACGCAACAAGAGCACGCAAGTGCCGAAGTGTAATCCCCTGTTGAAAACCCTTTCGCAAAATTTGTGCTACCTCCGCGTTTATAACTTGCGCTAACTCCGCCTTTATAGGGTCATATGCTATCTCGAACAGGCAAATGATTGGTTTTCACACCACTGGCGCCAACCATGTCAAATAGATCGGAGTTCAAAATCACACTATGTGCCGCCAGCGCTTGGTCCATAACCCGCCTGGGTACACCAAGTGGCAAAGCCAGCTTCTTCAATGGCTACAGCTGATGAAAGGCATGGACGTCGTCACCATCAACTCGAAGACAATGTGCGCCAATACAAACTTCAATCCGGCAAAATTCTTGTATGAAT
Source organism: uncultured Marivita sp. (assembly GCA_947503115.1). GTDB lineage: Bacteria > Pseudomonadota > Alphaproteobacteria > Rhodobacterales > Rhodobacteraceae > Marivita. Next base: position 26,900 of record CANNCS010000029.1, on the reverse strand, counting down.
GTCAGCTTGCACTGAAGCGGTCAGGGCACATCATAACCACAGAGCACGTCGGGTTCCAGAACGTAGTGTTTCACGCCGCCGCCGCGAACAGAACAAAGCGGACCTTGACGACAACCCACTGAACGGCGGTTGGGTCCGCTTCACCGAAATTCGACCATGGCGCAGTGAACGACCGTTATCCGCCCATATCGACCGACCTGTGCCCGTCCTCCGGATTCGCAACGCATTGTGCTATCGGTTGCACTTTCGAAAAAGGCGCTCGGGCAAAAACGACAAGGCACGGAAAATAAACACTCTTTTTAAACCGTCCTTCCGAGGGCCTAGGGCGGTCGATTAGAGACAAATGCGGTTCAGAGACCGATTTTGACCGTTTTTGCTGTCTCTAAAGGGCGGTCGCCAGGACTAAACCCCTTTGATACCAAAAGAAAAAAGGGGCCTGTTAAGGCCCGGCTTCGGTTTCGGCAATTGTGGGTGGCGGACAGGAAGGGATTCGAACCCTCGAGACGGTCTCCCGCCTACGCACTTTCCAGGCGCGCGCCTTCGACCACTCGGCCACCTGTCCGAGGCGGTGTTTAGAAGAAAGCATTGGGGGGATGCAAGGGCGATTGTTGCGTAAAGTCACAACTTTCTTCAATGGTTCCGTATTCGGGACCATAGCCACAGAAAAACAAGGGCAACGGCGATCTCCAGGGCGGCTGCACCAAGGATCGTCGGACGAGCGGTCCCGACGATCCAGGCTTGAACGCCGGTTGCCGCCACGCCGAGAAAGGCAAATGCCGAGATCAGACTAAGCGTTCCAACAAACGGCCCCTGCTCAAGCTTGCGCGCACAGATCAGAACGACACCCAGTGCCACCACGGCAGGCGCAAAGCGCTGTGCCGGAAAATTCATTTCTGCCGCATAGGCAACAGCATAGAGCTGAAAGTAACTTGCCGGCGCGAATAACAACGCCAGCCCAATGAGGATCACAAATCCGCCGACAACCAAGAATACACTGCGGTGCATTACGCCTCCAAAGAAATGTTCACCCTACGGTTCTGCTTGCCCTTGTTCTCGATCTTACCGAACACAACACGCCCGATCTCTCCGGTGCGGGCCACATGAGTGCCGCCGCAAGGTTGCAGATCAACCTGATCTCCACCCTCTCCGATCCGCACGAGGCGCACCCGACCGCTGCCTCGGGGCGGCTGCACGGACATGGTTTTCACAAGCGATGGGTTTGCATCCAAATCGGCATCGGTAATCCAGCTGTCCGTCACGAGAAGATCTCGGTCAATCAAGCGGTTCAGCTCTTCTTCCAAGGCGTCCCGGTCTTCTGGTGGCTCTGGCATCATGAAATCCAGACGCCCACGTCCTGCGCCAATTGCGCCGCCGGTTACGGGCAGAGGAATGACCACTGACAAAAGATGCAAGGCGGTGTGCACGCGCATATGTTTGTGGCGGCGATCCCAATCAAGCCGCTGCACCACATGCGCCCCAATCGGCGGCAAACGGGTGGGTTCGGCGGGCACCAACACGCTCTCAGTTCCTACCCCCTTAACCGTGGTGGCAATCGCGAGCGATGTGCCGTCCCAATCGATCCAGCCGCTATCCCCGGGTTGCCCGCCCCCTGTTGGGTAGAACAACGCCGTATCCAATACGACGCCTCCCTCTTCGGTATGGGACACGACCCGGGCCGTAACTTCTCGGGCATAGGCATCAGTTCGAAAGAGCGGGTCCAAGTGGTCGGTCACGATGTCGGCTCCTCAGGGTCGGTGCGACGTTCCTGTGTGGGGCGCGCACCGGGCAATGCCTCGGGGTTACGCAGCCAGATGTCGCGCTGAGCGAAGGGGATCTCGACGCCTTCGCGTTTGAACGCTTCGTTGATCTGATGGTTCACTTCCGTGCGGACAACCAGAATTTTGGTGACATCCCGCAGGATCATACGCACATCAAAATCAAGTGAATCTGCACCAAACCCTTTGAAATGCACGAAGGGTTCCGGGTTCATCAGCACCATCTCGTGATTGCGGGCGATCTTGTAGAGAATGTCCTCGACCTTGCGCGTATCGCTTCCGTAAGCCACGCCCACCTCGACAACCAGACGGCCCAGAGTGTTGCCTCGGGTGTAATTCGTCACCGAATTCGACACGAGGTCCGCATTAGGAACAATCACCTCTGTCCGGTCGAAGGTCTCGATCCGGGTCGATCGCACAGAGATATCGCGCACCGTGCCGTGCTGACCATTCACTTCGATCCAGTCACCTTCCGAAATCGGCCGTTCGATCAGCAGAATGATCCCGGACACAAAATTTTGGACGATGTTCTGAAGGCCAAAACCGATCCCGACCGACAACGCGCCAGCGACAAAGGCCAGAGCCGTCAGATCAATTCCGGCCGCAGTGATCGCAATGATGGCTGACAGGAAAATGCCCAAGTAGCCCGTGCCCGAAACGATTGCGGTTTGCCCCCCTTTGTCGAGGCGCGTTTTGGGTAGAACTGATCCGCGGAGCCCACCTTGCAGAAGCCGGGTCAGGATATAGCCGATTGCAAATACAGCCGCGAAAGTCAGAAAATCCGTCGGCGAAATCTGTGTATCGCCAAAAGAGAACCCCGCCTGAAAGCGCGCCCAAAGTTCGGTCAGATCGGCCACCCGTGCGCCCCAGATCAGCGCGAGCACTGGCAAAGCCGCTATTGTTAGAAGACTTCCGGTTACAACCGGCAGAAGGCTCTGATTTTCGTCAAGCGGCTTGCCGCTGAACAGATGGTACACGTCGCGTGTCAGGCGTTGCAGGATCAAAAGAAATGCGAACAGGCCCAACGTGACGATGGTCGGGAAAATCAAGGCGAAGGCAATGTTGAAATAGCCGATGGCCGAAAGCAAAGGCCCAGCGACCCCAACAAACATCGCGCCCTGCCCCGCCAGCCGAGCCAGCCGAGACGGGAACGACAACGGCATAGGTTCACCCTGCGCCTCGGCATCAGGGGAAACTTGGGGCCCGGTACGACGCAGGATCTGCCCGAGGCGGAACAAGATCAAACCGCACAGCAAATGGATCACAAATCCCAGAACGGCCTTTGTCTCGTCCGCCCATTCCCCGATCTCGATCAGATAGGCAAAGAGCGCATTCACCGCGAGCAGCAATGACAGCGAGTTCACATAGTAGCGCGCTTCTGTCCGGCGTTGCTGCGAGAGCGGGATCGTGTTGATGCCATCATCGCTGGAAAAAGTCTCAGCCGCGAGCCATCGCGCGACAAGCACCACAAACAGCATCAACGGCAGAACGAAGATAATCTGAGTGCCCCGCGTACCGAGCATATTGCTTATGTTGGCAGCCAGCACGACGATCAGCAGACCGCCTGTGGGCAGCGTCAGCCGCAAAAGCGACAAGAGTGTGCTCCATACGCCGGTGCCGCGTCGCGTCTTCGACCTTAACCATGCGCCCAGCCGGTCAATCAGCTTGGGCGCACGAAACAACAAAAGCAGAGCTGCAGCGAGCAGCGCTAGAATTGCTGGCAACTGGTCCACAAGCGCTTGTCGCCTCACTTGGTTTCCCAAGTTGGTTTTCACCTCACTGGCGATCTCTTGGAATGGTACGAACAGACTGGTGATCGCAGGGCCCCATAGGCGCGGATCCAGTGGCTCGGGGTCGCGTTGCAAAAGGCGCTCTGTCTCACGTGAACGAATGATCTCGTCGATCGCGTTGATCAACCCATCCGCACGATTATAGGCTTCCACGACGCGCAATAGTGGTGCCTGAAGTTGGCTGATCTGGGCCAGTAATTCCTGCCTGCGCTGCGCGATCTCTTCTGGTTCAGAACCATCCTCGGATGGAATTCCTAGCGCATCTAGTTGCGATTGAAGTGTGGCCAGCCGCGGATCGCCGGCATTCTGCAATCCCAACAGCTGGTCGCGATACGACGAAAGATCAGAGCGCAGGGTCTCCAGTGCCTCGGTCGACACATCCCCGGACTCAATAGCTGCTTCTGCGCGGGTCGCGACCTGCTCCCACGCGATGTAATCCAATTGGTCGGTTTGCGCGCAGACGACCGATGCCGCGAGCAGGAAAAAGAACGTTGCCGCCCGAAGCGCTGCGAACAGCCGGATCATACGTCCTCGAAAACCTTGGGAATATCCAATGGTGCCGCATCAAGCCATTCGGGCACCGGCAGACCCTTTTCCTTAAGGAAAGCCGGGTTGAACAGCTTGGACTGATAACGCGTGCCATAGTCACACAGGATCGTCACGATGGTGTGGCCCGGCCCAAGTTCCTTGGCCAGACGCATCGCACCCGCGATGTTGATGCCGGACGACCCACCCAGACACAGGCCTTCGTCGGCCAGAAGATCGAACACGATCGGCAGCGCTTCATCATCGGGGATCTGATAGGCAAAGTCGGGTTTGAACCCTTCAAGGTTCGCCGTCACGCGTCCCTGCCCGATCCCTTCAGTGATCGAACCGCCTTCGGATTTAAATTCACCGGTGGTGTAGTAGGAATAGAGCGCAGCACCCATAGGATCGGCCAGACCGATTTTTACGCCTTTTGGCTGCAACGCTTCGGCAACGCCAGCCAATGTTCCCCCAGAACCGACGGCACAGATGAACCCATCAACCTTACCGTCTGTCTGATCCCAAATCTCGGGCCCGGTGGTTTCGATATGCGCCTGACGGTTCGCCACGTTGTCGAACTGATTGGCCCAGATCACACCTTCATTGCTTCGCCGCGCCATCTCTTCGGCCAGACGACCAGAATAGCGAACGTAATTGTTGGGGTTCCTATAGGGCGCTGCAGGAACCTCAACCAACTCTGCACCCGCAAGGCGCAGCATGTCCTTCTTTTCCTGACTCTGGGTCTCAGGGATCACGATCACCGTCTTAAAGCCCATCGACGCACCAACAAGAGCAAGTCCGATTCCGGTGTTGCCCGCCGTGCCTTCGACAATCGTTCCGCCCGGCTTAAGCGTGCCTTTGGCGATGGCGTCTTTGATGATGAACAGCGCCGCGCGGTCCTTGACCGATTGGCCCGGGTTCAAGAACTCGGCCTTGCCCAGAATGTTGCACCCCGTCGCTTCGCTGGCCTTGCGCAGCTTGATCAAAGGAGTGTTGCCGACTGCTTCGGCCAGTTCGCCTGCAAAACGCATGGTGCCCCCGTCAGATGTGTTTCATCTGGGTGTAGGCCTGCCGACGGCGGAACTCAAGTCGGGGCGCGCAATCTGCCGCGTTCTGCCCCCAGCCAGTAGAGCATCATGATCAACGGCCCCGCGTTGATCTCGCCGCTGTGAACCAACGCCATCGCGGTATCGTAAGGCATCACATGACTGCGGATGTCTTCGTGTTCGGACGTCAGACCATTGCGGGATGCCGAAAAACCAGAAAGATCGACAACGCCCAGAAAGCAATGGAAAAATTCCGTAGAATACCCAGGAGAGGCATAGACGCGGACCATTGGCTCCAACGCTCCTAGAAGAAGCCCGCTTTCCTCCATCGCTTCGCGTCGGGCTGTATCGGCGGGGTCTTCACCTGCATCCACCAAACCAGCAATCGGCTCAAAAATCCAAGGCTGCGGATCGTCGCGCCATAACGGACCAAAACGCAATTGCTCAATCAGCAGAATGTGATCGGTCACAGGATCATAAGGCAGGACCAACGCCGCATCAAAGGCGAGAAATGCCTCGCGCCCAACGCGCGGACTGCGGGTTCCGTCAAATTTCAGGTGATCGAACTGAAACTCGGCCAATTCAAAAAAACCACGATACCCTTCGGCACGCTCATTAACCGTCACATCTCCGGGTGCCGCGCTTTGGCGCCGTGTGGTCGGACCGGCCCCGTTTCGCGCCATCATCCGAGCCCAATGCCGCGCCATCAAGAACGGGCGCAAGCTTGCTGCGGTCTCCGCATCATAGCGTGCGCGTCGCGCCATCACATCGCGCGCCGCACCCACTGCCATTTCTCCCCAACCGCGAACCCAGTCTTCCAATTCCCACTTCGCGCCACGCGCCTGATCATGTGACATCGGGTAGAAACACAAAGCCGTTTTCGCGGCACCGAGCACTTGAATCAAGACTTCACTTAGATGGTAAGAAAATGCGCCTTCGTAATATCTTAGACGATCTTCTTCATCTTCCGTGACAGCTTCAAGTACCAACCCAAAAGCAACTTGACCTGCAACTTTCTCGATCATGGGATAGGGCTGATCTTTGACCCATGACACCTGATGATCCGCCAAGGTAGCAGAAGTCAGACGCGCTGACAGCCCACCAGGCGCCACACCCAATACCGCCTCCAACAACGGTACGTGGCACAAGGTGCCGTAGAAAAACAGCGACGACAAAACCGACTATTTCCAGCGCCGTGCTGCGTATTCTGAAAAATACCCGGTCAACAGCGCCCCGATCAGCAAAGTCGAGATCATCATCGGATTCATCAGAAAACCCGAATAGTCGATTCCAATTTCAAAAATCGCTGAGAACGCTTCGACGGGGCCGTCATACCGCCGCTTCATCGACAGATCGAACATCTCGAGGCAGGCATGCACAAACACGCACCAGAAAATGAGTGCCGCAACTCCTGTCAGCCCATTCGCAATTGCGTCCTTGGTGCCGCGACCCGCCCGCGTGCCCACGACGATCCACCCGACAAACGCTCCGATCACCGCGTTATACATCGAAAAGTTGCCGAAATACGTGCTTGCAGGAAGAAGCATTTTAAGAAGCTCTGACGCCAAATACCCCAAAGCTGCCAGACATAGTGCTGCGACGGCTTTGGCGGCTGTAGGCATATCAACTTGGTCTCGTAATGGTGATCTGCGTTACGTCACAGTTTCCGCTATGGAACGTCGCCGCGCAAGAGGTGAGATAAAAATTCCACATCCTACGGAATCGCTCATCAAAACCCAGACCAGCCACCTGATCCCATTTTTCGTTAAAGGTCTCGTGCCAGCGGCGCAGTGTTTGGCTGTAGCTTTCACCAAACTCGATGGATTGAGCAACCTTTAAACCCGCTGCTTCAATTTCCTGCCGCAGCACGAGAGGGCTAGGCAGCATACCACCGGGAAAGATATATTTCTGAATAAAATCAACGCCTCGATTGTAAATCTCCCAGCGCGATTCCTCGACCGTGATAATCTGCAACGTCGCATGTTTACCCGGTTTGAGACAGTTCTTTACCGAATTGAAATAGGTCGGCCAATATTTCTGACCTACGGCTTCGAACATTTCAATCGACGCAATCCCGTCATATTGGCCCTTTTCTTCGCGGTAATCCTGCAACTTGAAAGTCACACGATCCGACAATCCGGCCTTAGAGATCCGGTCCACCGCATACTTGTATTGCTCTTCGCTAATGGTAAGCCCCGTAACTTTAAGCCCCCGCTCTTTGGCAGCGTATTCTGCAAATCCCCCCCAGCCACAGCCGATTTCCAGAACATGATCGCCGGGTTTCGTGCCCATTTGGTCAACCATGCTTTTGTACTTGGCGATTTGCGCCTTCTCTGTGCTTTCTTGTCCGGTCTCGAACAAAGCCGAAGAGTAGGTCATCGTGTCGTCCAGCCAGAGCGAATAGAAATCGTTTCCCAGATCGTAATGATAGCTGATGTTCTTCTTCGCCTGACGCTTGGAATTCGACTGCATCCAAAACCGCAATTGCTCATACCAGCGGACGAATTTCATACCCGGAAAGCTGTCGTAGACATCGTTGTTGTCGCCATGCACGAAATCCATGAAAGCCTGCAAATCCGGTGTGCTCCACCAGCCTTCCAGATATGCATCGCTGAACCCAAGATCACCATCACGGATCAGCCGTGCGAAAAGGTCGGTGTTGTGCACATGCACTTCAGCCACCGGTCCCGGCTCTGCGCCTTCGGCCCGAAAATGACGCCCATCAGGCAGGATAAAATCTACGCGCCCTTTCTTGAGCCGGTCCGCCATCGCAAAGACCTGTGCGAAGTAACGCGGCAAATTGGGTTGGTTTTCGGTCGTTGTCAGGCTCATGCACGTCTTCCGCTGTCTAGATCAAGTGACACTATTCATAGCCACGCAGGGCAGGCAAGTGTTAACCCAAGGTAGTCCAGCCAAGCCAAAGACAAGACGTGCCGAACGTTAAGTAACGGATTTTGTTAAGCTTGCGATAATTTTACGTGATTGATCTCACTGAGGCAAATGCGACGTTAGAAACTCCGGTTCTGATAGGCCGACAGCGCGCGTTTCCGCCCCACATCCGGCGCCACAATCGGTTCCGGGTAAGCATCCCCCGATGACATCGACCACGATCGCGGGATCGCCTTGTAAAAGGACAATGCGTCCTCATGCGGCGTTCTGTAGGCTTCCGCCAACCACCGGCTGACATAGCTGCGGTCCTTGTCGAACTTGTCGAGTTGCGTCACCGGATTGAACACCCGAAAATAAGGCGTCGCGTCCGGCCCTGATCCTGCCGACCATTGCCAGCCCATTGCATTCGACGCCGGGTCCCAGTCGATTAGGCACTCCTCGAACCAGTTTAGCCCGACCTTCCAATGGCACATCAGGTGCTTGGTCAGGTAGCTGGCCACGATCATCCGCCCGCGATTGTGCATCCGCCCGGTCACATACATCTCACGCATCGCGGCATCGACAAAACGAATGCCGGTGCGCCCTTGCTTCCATGCTTGAACCTCAGCCTTCCGCTCGTCCTCGTTCCACGGAAATGCCTGCCATTCCTCACGCCAGTTGTCGGTCAGAATACGCGGTGTGTGCCACATCAGGTGATAGGCAAACTCGCGCCAGACCAGCTCTTTCAAAAAGGTCTCGGCCCCTGCCTTGCCGTCCTGCATCGCGCGCTGCCCAGCATGCCAACATTGCGCCGGGCTGATTTCGCCCAAGGCAAGGTTTTCCGACAGGTTCGATGTCCCGTCCACACCCGGCAGATCGCGCGTCCGAACATAGTCCGCAACCTTCGACGCCATGAACGCGCCGAGCCGCGACTGCGCCGCCTGCTCACCCAACTGTACAAACGGACGAACAATGGCCGCCCCCCGGTTCATCGCCACGCCTAACGACCAGTCCTCCAGCGTCTCGCTGCCGGGCCACGCATCAGGCGCAGGCAAAGTCGACGGCGCGGCCAATGGCGCATCCACTGGCCGATCCCGCACTGTTTTCCAGAACGGCGTATAAACCTTATAGAAGGTCCCCTGCCCGGTCTCGACCGTCCATGGCTCGAACATCAGATGCCCGGCAAAGCTCTTGGCCTCGACACCCACGTCCTTAAGCGCCGCCTTCACATTGGTATCCCGCTCGACCGAGGCCGGATCGTAAGCCCGCTGCCAATACACCGCACCGGCCCCAACCTCCTTGGCCAACGCCGGGATCACGTCACGCGCGTTGCCCGACCGTAAAACCAACTGGCTTTCCATATCAGCCAAGACATCACCAAAGCACTTAAGCCCAAGCCCGAGCCGCCATTTCGGCGCAGCCCCTAGATCGTCCACCAGATTGTCGCGCAAGAACACCGGGATCACAGGCCCGCCCCGCTCGACCGCCGCGGTCAATGCCGCGTGATCGCTCAACCGCAAATCGCGGCGGATCCATACCAGTGTCGGAGATGTCATGCGGTGCGCCTCACAATTGTGTTTCGACGCCACCTAGCCGCGCCACTCCAAAGGTCAAACGCAGGATCTGTCTTCTCTGGTTCACAAATATCCCGGGGGAATCCGCCAAAGGCGGATGGGGGCAGAGCCCCCTACAGAACCGCATCCAATGCCTCAATGGCCTTGGTCACCTCAGCCTCAGAGGTGTAGTGGACAAAGCTCAGCCGCAACACGCCCTTACCCATGTCCACACCCATCGCCTCAAGTGCGCGAACGGCGTAGAAATCCCCGCCACCGCACATGACCCCATGCTGCGCCAGTTCCGCTGCGACCTCTTCGCCGGAACGGTTCAGCGACAACGCCACGGTGGGCGCACGCACACTGGCGTCCGAAGGCCCAATGAGCCGCACCGAATTGCGGTCCTTCACCGCGTCCAACAAAGGCTGCAACAGCTTCACCTCATGCGCCCGCATCAGGCTGTGTACGCCGCGCGCAGAAACCCCGTGATGAACCGCCAGAGCGTCGATGTAATCCGCCATACCGGCACAAGCTGCGACCTGCGCATGGTCCGGCCCCGCCGGGGTAAAGCGTTTATACAGAGTGCCCGCGTTGAAAAAGTGCCCCTGGTTCGGCAAAAGTTGCCCAAGCGCGCGACGGATCACCATAACCCCCTGATGTGGACCATAGGTCTTGTAGGCCGAAAACAGGTAGATATCCGGGCCCAAATCGCCCACATCGACAAATCCATGAGGCGCGTAACTCACTCCGTCAACGCAGACAAAAGCGCCTGCCGCATGACACAGCCCAGTGATCTCGAGCACCGGATTGATCTCACCCACCACGTTTGAACAGTGCGGAAAACAGACCAGTCGCACCTTGTCGTCCAGAAGGTTTTCCAAATCTGCGATGTCCAGATGCCCGGTTTCAGGGTTCACCTGCCACTCCCGAACGTCGATCCCCTTGTTCACCAAATGCCGCCAAGGCCCGGTATTGGCCTCGTGATCCTGATTGGTGACGATGATCGCCTCACCCGGCTGCATGAACTGCCGAAACGCCCGCGCCAGCACATAGGTGTTTTGCGTGGTCGATGGCCCGAAACTCACTTCGTCCGCTTCGACACCCAGCAGGGCCGCCAGGCGCGCGCGTGCTTCGTCCATTTCCTCACCCCCAAGGCGAGACGCTTCGTAGGGCGCATAAGGCTGCACCTTGCGCGATTTGTAAAACCGGGTCAGCCGGTCGATCACTTGACCGCAGGTATAAGACCCTCCGGCATTCTCAAAGAACGCCTGCCCCTCAAGGCTGGGTTCAGAAAACGCCGGAAAGTTCGAACGCACGAAGTCAATTTCTAGCATGGTCTCAGTATTCCTCGACGACAAAGCAACAACACGGACTGGGATGCACGGAGAGAGTGGCAGAACAACTCCGCCCCGATCATCTTGTTCCAAAGCGGAGTATAGCGCGAAGCGTATGGATTCTTGAATGCGACGTTCAGCCTGATTTCCCGTCTTGGACGCACCACACTCCCCCGACAAAATTCCAAAAGAAACCGCCGCTCCGATACAAATCGAAGCGGCGGAATAAGTTGCCTTCGCAACGTTTTAGTCTGTTCAGAAAGCCTCGTAGAGCCAAGATATCCTAGAGGTCATTTGACAAAACTATCACCTTTGAACCCACTTGGATGTACCCGTTTTCAGGGCTCCGTGACCATCTAATCAGCCGGTGCACCGGCACGCGCTGCAGCCAGATGCGCCGATGTGGCAGGCACGCCCGCTTTCTCTCTGCGGCTGTCACGCCAGATTGCCTTGAGCACCGAAATCCCCATGAGCACCATCACCGCCGAGAACGGCAAGGCCCCGATGACCATCGCAGTCTGGATCGCGCTCAGACCACCGGCCACGATCAATCCGCCGACGACCAGCGCAAGCGCCGCCCCCCAGAACAGGATATGCGGCCGCGCCTTCGGGCCTTCGTCACCTGCTGCGTTGATTGTATTGATGATCAAAACAGCCGAGTCTGCCGACGTCACCAGATAGGTCAACAACAGGATAACAACGATCACCGACATGATCCAAGCAAGGTTCTCCGACAACATGAAGGCCAGCATCGCAAAAAGCTGATCCGATTGCCCTGCCCCCACAATAGCCCCATCGGCACCACCGTTGAGTTCCAGATCAATCGCTGTACCACCGACAATCGCGAACCAGACAAAGCACATGAAGGCCGGAATCACGATGGCCCCCAGCACGTATTCCCGTACAGTACGTCCCTTCGAGATACGCGCAAGAAACACACCGACGAACGGCGCAAACGCGATCCACCACGCCCAGTAGAAAATCGACCACGCCCCCTGCCAACCGGACAGGCGGCTGTCTGTTGCAGCCGCATAGGTCGCCGCGATATCAGCTTCCGACAGCGACGCCGCAGCCGCGGGCAGACCTTCGGTAAAGGACTGCAGCGACCCCCAAGGGCTGGTGGCAGAACCATATACCGTCGCAAGGTCTTCCGGTGACAACCCCTGTGCCGCCGCAGGCATCGAAGCAGTAAACGCCTCCATCGGCACGGGCGACCAGACAGTCAGAATATTCCCCGGGATGGAAATCAAGTAATCCCAGATACCCAGCACCAAGGCTTGCAACCCGAAGAAGGTTGATCCGAAGGCCAGAAAAAATGCGAGGATGAAGAAACTCAGCCCCATATTGATGTTGGACAGCCACTTGATGCCCTTACCGACCCCGGACAACGCCGAGAGCGTCGAAGCCCCCATGATCACCAACAAAGCGGTGACAATGGCCATGGTCGACATCTTTTGACCGCCGTCTTCGGTCGCGGTGTAAAGTCAGTCGCCAAAGCCGATACGCGACAGGCCAGACACAAATTGCTCGACGCCGAAACCCAAGGTCTGCGACACACCCAGGACCGTGGCCACGACAGCAACAACATCAACAACATGGCCGGTGGTGCCCGACAACGACCGACCAAAGATCGGCGCGAGGGCCGACCGGATGGTCAATGGCAGATCACGCCGGTACGAGAAATAGGCCAGCGACAGGCCGACGATCGCATAAGCGGCCCATGCCGCAAGCCCCCAATGGGTGAACGACCAGACATACGCCTCACGCACGTTCCCTGCGCTGCTGCCTTCGGTCAGACCCTGAATGGTGCTTGGATTGCTTCCCCAGTGATACAACGGCTCTGCGGTGGCAAAGGTCAGCATACCGATGCCGATCCCAGCACCGAACATCATGGAAAACCACGAAAAATTAGAAAACTCCGGCTTGTCGTCGTGATGCCCCAACTTCAGTCGCCCCGACGCCGGAAGAACCGCTAGAATTAGACAGACCACGACAAAGAATGCCATTACCGCGACGTACCAATAGTTGAACGTCGCAAGGATCAGACTGTTGATGCCCGATAGGACCGCGCCGGACTGTTCAGGAAATGCAACGGCCCACAGGATCAACGCGCCAACCAACAGTTTTCCGGTGATCGTGACAAGCTTCGCGAAGCCTTTGTAGAACCCTTCATCTGCCGTCTTGATCGGCAGCTCCATTAGGGGTGGTTTCAATGCCATGACTTTATTCCTCCCAAAAAAAATTCACATTATTATTAACGAAAGCGTAGCATGTAGCCCGCTTTGCGTCACCCTCCAGGGCTAATTACCCCTACAGAAATGCCCTGCGTTGACGATGCCGCAAACCAAAACCGGGGCAGCAGTGGCCACCCCGGTCAGTTACTTCAGCAACGCCTGAACGCTCAGCCCGCAGCCACATCGACTACAACGCGGCCCTTGACCTGCCCCTTGAGAATGTCCGCCCCAAGACCCGGCAGATCTGAAAGCGTCGCTGGTGTTACCATCGCCTCGAGCTTGTCCATCGGCAGATCCTTGGCAATCCGCTGCCACGCCCGGACACGGTTGTCGTAAGGCTGCATCACACTGTCGATCCCCAGCAGGTTCACACCGCGCAACAGGAATGGGATCACGGTTGCCGGCAGGTTTGCACCACCCGCCAGCCCCACGGCGGCGACCGACGCACCGTATTCCATCTGTCCCAGCACACGGGCCAGCATCGGGCCACCCACAGCATCGACACAACCGCCCCAGGTTTCCGACTCCAAAGGCCGTTTCACAGTCTCATTGATCTCGTCCCGTGCCACAATCTGTGTCGCACCCAGCGATTCAAGATAAGCCGCCTGCTCGGGTCGGCCGGTAACAGCCGCCACCTTGTGGCCCATCGCGGCAAGGATCGCCGTCGCGACCGACCCAACACCGCCCGCAGCACCGGTCACCAGTACCGGCCCCGGCTTGATACCGTGGTCTTCGAGCGCCATCACCGCCAGCATCGCGGTGAACCCGGCAGTACCCACGGCCATCGCCTGACGGGTATCGAGCCCCTCAGGCAGCGGCACCAGCCAATCGGCTTTCACGCGCGCCTTCTGGCTGTACCCACCCCAATGCGCCTCGCCGACACGCCAGCCGGTCAGAACCACCTTGTCGCCCGGCTTGTAGCGGTCATCCTCCGACGCCTCGACCGTCCCGGCAAGGTCGATCCCCGGCACATGTGGGTACTTGCGCACAAGCCCGCCCCCCGGCCCGATACACAGCCCGTCCTTGTAGTTCACCGTCGAATACTCGACCGACACTGTGACTTCGGCCTGAGGCAAATCCTCAAGCCCGATCTCCTCGACCGCCGCCGACGTCTTGCCGCTCTCTTCGTCCTTGCGAACCATCAATGCCTTGAACATGCCTTGCTCCTTTTCATCTTGCCAAAAAACTCCGGGGAGCGTGAGGGGCTGGCCCCTCACTCCCCACCTCTCAATCCGCTCAGACCCAGAAAGTCTCCCACACCTGCGCTGCACGCACCTCGTCCGGCAGCACCACATCCAGATCAGAGCCTTCGTCCCAATGGGTCATCCGCACCATGCCAATCGCCACGTTGGTGCCAAAATCCGGGCTCCATGCAGCACTTGTCACTTGTCCGACCTGCTTGTCACCGGCCATCAAAGGCCAAGGCCTGTCACATGACGGAACCCGGTCACCATGAATCTCGATCGCCCGGATTTGGCGGATCGGCCCCTCCTGCGCCACGCGCAACAGTGCATCCCTGCCAACACATCCAATCGCCGTCTGCGTGTTGCAGAACTTGCCCAAGCCACATTCATGCGGTGTGTTGTTGTCGGTCATGTCGTTGCCATAACTCAGCAAGCCGCCCTCGATGCGCTCAATCAGGTTGGGACACCCCGCATAAACGTCCAAGTCCTTGCCCGCCTCCATCAGCGCGTTCCAAAGTGGCATGCCCAGATCGCCGCCTTCGACATAGATCTCGAACCCGCCCTGCCGCGAATAACCCGACCGCGCCACTGCAAAGGAACGGCCCTGGAAATCCAGCATCTTGAAACGGAAGAATCGAATGTCGCGCACTTCGTCACCGAACACCCGCGCCATCAGTTCATCAGCCTTCGGGCCCTGCACCGCCAATGGCGACACATCAGGCTCATCGACAAGCACGTCCAGGCGGAACCCGTAGGCAAGCCCTTTCACCCAGTAAAGCAGATCGCTGTCCGCAATAGAAATCCACCACCGATCCTCGGCCAGTTTCACCGCGACTGGATCGTTCAACATGCCCCCAGTTTCATCAACGATGGGCACATAATAGCACTGCCCGGGCAGCATGGAGCGCAGATCGCGCGGTGTCAGCATCTGCATGAGGCGCCCTGCATCCGGTCCGCGCAGCTCGACCTGCCGCTCGCACGCCACGTCCCAGACCTGCACCGCCTCTTTCAGATGGCGATAATCCTCTTCCACCGACCGGAACACCGTCGGAAGAAGCATATGATTGTAAACCGTAAACGCGCGGACCCCTGCGGCTTCGACGCCATCGGAAAACGGGGTCCGGCGCAGCCGGCGGGAAGGAGAAATCAAAGCCATGCGCACACCTCATGCACAGACATCGGGATGTTGGGTGGAGCGACGTGCATCGCACAAGCGCCTTCCAGCAAACCGAAAGGTTACAACAAAGGCCCGTTTTCGGGCATGAATAGGATATCAGTCACGGGCGCCTCGGCCCCCGCTGCCGTCAGCATCGCGTGGATTTGTCCACGGTGATGGGTCTGGTGATTGAACAGATGCATCACGCACAGATCGAACGGATGAGAAAAGTCGCGATTGGCCATCACCGACCGCCAGTTCACATCACCTTTAAGATCGACCGCATGCAGATGTTCGGCCCAATGTAACAGACGCGCATCTGTCTTGTAGCGCTCTCCCGCCCAAACAGCAGGCGTCGGCGTCAGGGTCAGATGATCACCGTCAGGTGCCTCCCCGAGACCCAGCCGCGCCATCCACATCCGGTCCGCCCATAGAATATGGTTCGCGGTGTTGAAGATGGACCCAAAAAACGCCTTGCGGTCGGCGCACAATTCAGCGTCGGACAACGTGTCAAACGCCGCCCGCAGCTGCGTGTTTTGCCACGCGTTATACCGCGCCATCGTAAAGACGTAACGGGGGGCGATCATGTGCGTCCGGGGCCGGTCCAATGCACTGGAATCACATCGCCGGATTTACCTTCGAAATCCCAGACACGACCGTAATCACGAACCTTGGACTTCAATCCTATAGCCGGATAGATCGTTGGCCCCATCCAGTACTGCGTGTTTTCCATCGACAGCGGTACATTCGGGTCTTTGCCGGGCAGCATCTCGATCTCGCCTTGGATCTTGCGTCCGACGACGATACGCCGACGCCGCCCATCTTTCTCGATTACGACTTTTTCCCGCTCAGCGCCCAAAATTTCTGAGACAAGGAAGTTGAATACGCCGGTATTCCCGCCTGCCGCACCGGACAGGATTTGAAGAAGGCCGTTGTACGCTTTTCCGCTCGCTCGATCATCGACATAAGCTGCGACTTTCCAGTTCCCTTCCGCCATTCGACCGGGAATATCGATCAATAGCGCCACATTGAGACCAGACAGGCTTTCGCCTTCGAAGTGTCCTTCGTCGATCTGCATGGCGAACCATGTCTGACAATACCCGTAGGTCGGCGGGTGCTTGCCAAGCGAGATGCCACAGGGGCAAACAACCTCACAAGAGCAGTTCATGAACAGCTCGCCCTTGATCTCCCATTCGGTCGGCGACATGCGGCGCCGCTTGGGGTTGTCCATCCGCTGGTCGATCCTCTGGCTGACCGGCAACCGGTCCGCGTCGGGGCGTCTCTTTACGGCCATCTTATCCTCCCATCACAACGGGCCAGCCGATCACGGCGACTCCCGCCGCGATCAGCAAAACCCCCATCGGTTTCGTTGTATAATGCCCGATCTGGGGCAATTTTTCGATCACCATGAACAGCGTCGCCAGACCCATCCAGGCAAGGTTCATCACCCCGCCGACAAATCCAAGCGCCATGAAGCCCCAGCAGCAGCCGACGCAGAACGCGCCAAGTCCAAGCCCCATGCGCAAACCGCCGTCGAACCCGGTCTTCCAGCGTGTCAGGAAATAGCTCATCGGGCTGTGGCACACGCCGTGACACACTTCCTTGGCGCGGGTGAACTGGAACGCTCCGACAGCGATCAGCAGACCACCTTGGAACAGCACGGTGCGCCCAATGCCCAGCATGTCGATCACACCGCCGAACAGAAGCGCCAGTTGCACCGCCGCAATCAAAGCCGCAAACGCCGCCCAGACGATGAAATAGCCCAGCAGAACACCCCACCAACCGATCCGGGTGCCATTGGCACTGACCATCAGGTCTTCGTAGGCGCGCAGGGTCGGCACCATGGTCGGCAACATCATCGCTGCCATCATGATCGCCCACATGGCAAACAGCGGTCCGAATTCGGCCATGGGCATATACATGTCCATGCGCGGATCCATGTTGCGCATGTGCTCGCCCATCGGGCCAGGGCGGCCCAACAGGTCAAGGTCCATACCGACCGCCATCATGTACAGGAACACCCATGACACAAGAATGGCCGCGAAAAACGTCAGCCAACCAATTGTGCGAAATGTCCCCTGCATGCCGTAACCCCGTAGACTCAGCTTGACGACATGAATGTCAGACAATTAAATGTCTGACAAATGAAAAATCAAACTGCCCCACCTAGCCTATCGGCCACAATCGCCGACGCAATCCGCTCGGACATCGTTGAGGGCCGGCTTCTGGTGGGTGATCGCCTACCATCCGAGGCGGAACTGGCAGACCAACACGGTGTGTCCCGCGCCACGGTACGCGAGGCATTGAAACGATTGGCCGCACAATCGCTGATCCGCACCGAACGCGGCGCGTTTGGCGGGGCATTTGTCAATCATCTGTCCTATGATGAGGCCCGCGCGCAGCAGGTCACCACGTCAACGCTTCTTCTGGGTATGAACGCAATCAGCTTTCAGGTCGCCTGCGAGGCGCGCTATGCACTGGAACGCAGCTGTACGGCGCTCGCGGCAGAGCGGCGCACCGAAGCATTTCTGGCCACGATGCGGACAGAGATCACCACCCAATCAGCCCCTGACCTTTCGGACGAGGCGTTTTGCGCTTCCGACGTGGCCTTTCACCGGGCATTGGTCGATTGCGCGGGCAATGAGGTTCTCAGCTACCACCTGGCTGGAAGCGTCGAGGCGATGCAACCCTTGATGAACATGATCACCTTTACCGCGCGCAGCCGTGCTGAAATCATCGACCTTCACCGCGCCATTGTGGCCGGTTTGGAGATTCGCGACGTGGCGTCTGTGGATCGGGCGCTGGCGACGCTCGAAGCCTATACAATCACACTAGGTCAATCGGTCCTTAAAGCTCGGGCAACGCGCTAAACCCTGTGACGGGTTTATTCACATCCTGCAAAGGATCGACCGCGCTTCAGCCCAGCAACGCCAGTCCCGGAAAGGTCTCAAGCAGCCAGAACGCGAACGAGGTAAATGCGCCTGTCACCAATGCGATGCCGACAATCACAAGCAATGCACCCATTGCCAGTTCAATCTTGCGCATGTGCTTTTTGATGCGGTTCATCAGCCCCATTGCGCGGGTCATGAACATTGCGGCCAGCAGGAACGGAATTCCCAAACCCGCAGCATAAACGCCCAACAAAACCGTCCCACGAGCGACAGAGGCCTCAGACGCGGCCAGCGACAGGATTGCGCCAAGTTGCGGTCCGATGCACGGCGTCCACCCAAAGGCAAAAGCAAGACCCAATACGTAAGCCCCAAACGCGGACCCACCCTGATCCCCAGCCTCAAGCCGCTTTTCCGTATCCAGAAATGGGATCCGGAATACACCAAGAAAATGCAGACCAAATAGGATCACCACAACACCCGAGGCCTGCGCCAACTGCGTCTGGTATTCTAAGAAAAACGCCCCGAATGCCGAGGCGGTGAACCCGAGCAGGATGAAAATCGTCGACAAGCCCAGTACAAAGAACAGCGCCGAGATCACAGCCTTTCTGCGACCCGAGCCCCCCTGTTCCATATCGGCGACGCTCACACCTGACATATACGCCAAGTATGGCGGCACGATGGGCAGAACACAGGGGCTTAGGAACGACAGCGCCCCGGCCAAAAGCGCAATGCTCATGGCCGGGAAAAGGGCTGCGTCGATGATCTGAAATTCCAACATATCCCCGACATAGGCCAAGCGTTGCGCACTGTCACGAGGTGTCGGGTCACATGATCGTGGCAATGCAGTGGACAGCCCGGAGGCAAGCACCTAAATCCAGCACATGACTGATCAACTCGATGCCACCGGGCTTCTGTGCCCCCTCCCTGTTCTCAAAGCGCGCAAGCGCCTTTTATCGCTGACCTCTGGCGACACACTGGTCGTGCGTACCGATGATCCTGCCGCGATTGTCGACGTTCCGCATTTCTGTGCAGAGGCGGGGCATGCTTTGGAACACAGCGCGCAAGACGGCGATGCCATGATCTGGACGATCCGCAAAGCCTAAGTCAATCGGTCCAGCTATTGCGCTTCACTTAGGGGGCCAATGACTTCGATCCGGTTTGTCCAAACCAACCCGGAAAACCCAATGGGCACCTGCGCCAACAGGTCTGGTGTGTCGATACCAGCAGAAAAACCTGAATCGTCGAGGGGCCCAAGAAGGATAACCTCTGTGCCTGCATTCTGCATTCGGGCCACAAACCGATGTGGCCAGCCCCACAGCCAAGGCGCTACATCAATCGGCACCGCCAGAAGGCTGTCGCGACACGCATCTGGCACCGTTCCAGACCATCCCAGCGCGGCATAGCGCAGAATACAATCCTTGATGGTCTGTCAACTGTAGCCGCGCATACCGGGCAACGCATCAAGCGCGACCTGCGTCGGAATGTGTCCGCCATAGATGCCAAAGACCTTCCCTTCAGAAGCCGCCTCGGCCAAGCGGGTTGCGAGCGCATTGCCTTCATCGGCGTCTCGGCTTTTGACGTTGATCAGCACAGGGCCAGGCAGATCTGCCGCAAGAACGTCGGACAAGGTCGGCATCATCCCGACACCCTGCCCGCGCAATGGATAGGTCACGCCGTCCGACGAATATCCATAACCAACGTCCAACGCCTGAAGCTGCGTGATAGTGTGCTGTCGCGTGACACCGCTCCCATCTGTTCGGCAATCCAGTTCCCAGTCGTGGAACACCGCGAAAGCCCCGTCAGGCGTCAGATGCACATCCAGCTCCACGACCGCCGCCCCGGCTTCAAAGGCGGCCTGCATTGATGGCAGTGTGTTTTCGATAAAGCTGTGTTGTGGCGCATAGATGCGTCGGGCGGTGCAGGTATCCACATCCAGCCCGTCACGCGGATAGGTCTGATGTACCCCTCGATGCGCCAAAAGACGCAACGGGTCCGACGATGGCTGAGGCCCCAAAAATGCGGAGTTACCGAGCCATACCCCAACAACCGCAAAGATCATAACGCTCAGCCAGAATCTTCGCTTGCCCATTTGAATCCCTGCAGTCAGTCAGATTGTCGTCTGCCACGCGATGGGACTTAAAAAGCAAAAGGCACGCAAGCAAAGATCGCCTGCGTGCCTTTGAACGTGCGTATCTCTGCCGATTAACGACCCAAAGACCACCAACCCTTGCGCTTTTTCTTGTTGCTGTCTTCCGCGTCGTCCGCGGCATCAGCACCAACAGCTTCGGGTTCGGCAGGAGCAGGCGTGGACTCTGCCACAGGCGCGACCTCGGTCACCGCCGCTGGCTCTACAACCGGTTCCGGCGCAGGTTCGGGCGACGGTGCAGGTTCTTCTGCCACAGGGGGTGTCACAACTTCAGGAGCCGCAGCGACCTCTTCGGTCGGGACCACCGCAACGGGCTCTTCCGTTTTTGCAGGCCTCTTCGCACGCGTCCGTTTCGCTGGTGTCTTCTTCGGCTTGGGCGCGGCCTCTGCGGTATCTGCTGCGGCTTCGGTGCCGTCCGGCGCATCGGCAGCAGGTTCGACTTTTTTACGGCTGCGGCTGCGCGGCTTCTTCTTGGGCGCGTCCTCTTCCGCCGGAGCCGCATCAGGTGCTGCGACCGCGTCAGCTGACGTTGCTTCAGCCGGCGCTGCTTTGGCGTCGGAAACTGCGGCATCAGCCGTATCAGCCTTTGCCGTTTGCGCAGACTTGCGCGATCGGCTGCGGGTCCGCTTAGGCTTTGCCTCAACAGGAGCCTCTTCGGGTGCGGGCTCGGTTACAACCTCTTCAACAACGGCGTCTGCCGCGACAGGTTCCGACGGCGTTGCCTGGTCCGCGTTATCCCCGGACTCGCTTGCGTCAGAATCCGTCTCAGTATCCGTATCGGTCTCGCCATCATCCTGACGGTCCCGGTTGCGGTTACGGCCGCGGCCTCCACGACGCGACCGGCGACGGCGCTTCTTGGGCTTATTTTCGTCCTCTTCCGAAGCCTGCGCGGTGCTCGCGTCGGCCTGATCTTCGTCCTCTTCGTCCTCTGCGGCGTCCTCGTCCACCTGATCCATGAGCGACATATCAACAGACACGACATGCGCAGGGGCTTCTGGAACGACACGGGTCGCAGTCTTGAACTTTTCAATCGAGAAATCCGGGCTGACCAGATGCACATCGCCTTCGATGCGCACGGAAAGGCCATAGCGGGCTTCGATCTGGGCCACATGTTCGCGCTTCTGGTTCATCAGGAAGTTGGCGATGGAAACCGGACACTTGACCAGAACTTCACGCGACCGGCGGCGTACGCCCTCTTCTTCGATGTGACGCAACACCTGCAATGCCATGTTGTCATCCGATCGGATCAAACCGGTGCCGTGGCAGCTTGGGCAAGGCTGGGTCGTCGCCTCGATCATGCCAGGGCGCAGACGCTGGCGCGACATTTCCATCAGGCCAAAGCCTGAAATCCGGCCGACCTGAATGCGCGCCCGATCGTTCTTGAGCTTGTCCTTGATGCGCTTCTCGACGGCAGCGTTGTTCTTACGCTCGTCCATATCGATGAAATCGATCACGATCAGACCGGCAAGGTCACGCAGACGCAACTGGCGCGCCACCTCTTCGGCGGCTTCAAGGTTGGTCTTAAGCGCGGTTTCCTCGATCGAGCCTTCTTTCGTCGCCCGGCCCGAGTTCACGTCGATCGCCACAAGCGCCTCGGTCACACCGATCACGATATAGCCGCCGGACTTGAGTTGAACCGTCGGGTTAAACATGCCCGAGAGGTAGGATTCCACTTGGTGACGCGCGAAAAGCGGCATCTGGTCGACGTAATGTTTCACGTTCTTGGCGTGGGACGGCATGATCATCTTCATGAAGTCCTTGGCGATGCGGTAGCCGCGTTCGCCCTCGACCAGCACTTCGTCGATGTCCCGGTTATAAAGATCGCGGATCGACCGTTTGATCAGATCGCCTTCTTCATAGATCTTCGCCGGCGCAATGGACTTCAGCGTCAGTTCGCGGATCTGTTCCCACAGGCGCTGAAGGTATTCGTAGTCGCGCTTGATCTCGGTCTTGGTACGCTTTGCGCCCGCCGTCCGAATGATCAAACCTGCCCCCTGCGGCACGTCGATTTCGTTGGCGATCTCTTTCAGCTTCTTGCGGTCCGGCGCGTTGGTGATCTTGCGGCTGATGCCGCCACCGCGGGCGGTGTTGGGCATGAGCACGCAATAGCGACCTGCCAACGACAGGTATGTGGTCAGCGCTGCACCCTTGTTGCCGCGCTCTTCCTTGACGACCTGCACCAAAAGGATCTGGCGAACCTTGATGACTTCCTGAATCTTATAGCGCTTGGGGCGCGGCTTGCGGCGCGGGCGAATGTCGTCCTGTGTGTCGTCATCGGCAACGGATTCGATGGTTTCATCGCGATCCGCCGGCTCGGACTTGCCGTCATCCTCGTCTTCATCTTCCTCGACAAGAGGCGCCGCCGCTTCGGCATCGGATGCAGCAGCCTCTTCAGGCTCCTCGACCGGAGTTTCCGCGACGGTTTCCATCGGCGACAGGCCTTCAGCGTCGTCAGCGACCTCGTCCTCGCTAAGGTCGATGGTCTCCATGCCAGAGATATCGTCCGACACCTCCTTGGTGGCCACCGCATCATCGCTGTCGGCCTTGGCTGCACGGGATCGGTTACGACCACGCCCGCGGCGGGACTTCGGCTTTTCATCTTCGTCTTCGCGCCGCGCCTGGCTTTCAGCATAGGCACGCTCTTCTTCCATCAGCGCTTCGCGGTCTGCGACCGGGATCTGATAGTAGTCAGGATGAATTTCCGAGAACGCGAGGAACCCGTGGCGGTTGCCGCCATAGTCCACAAACGCCGCCTGAAGCGACGGTTCGACCCGTGTTACTTTTGCGAGATAAATGTTGCCAGCAAGCTGGCGTTTGTTTTCGGATTCAAAGTCAAATTCCTCAACCTTGTGTCCGTCGACCACCACAACGCGGGTTTCTTCCGCGTGGGTGGCATCGATAAGCATTTTCTTGGGCATAAATTCCGTGCGCACAACCGTCGCGGCCCTCTTCTTTCGAAAAGAGAGCGGGATCGGGTGTGTCTTGTCATGGCGAGTGCGTGCGCAACGGCTGGCCGGGGCGAAATACCCCGTTGCTCTAGCCTCATGTCCTGCGCGCGTTTCATCGCGTTTCTTCTCCGACGCATGTCACAAGGGTGGCTGCGTCCGTTGCGATCCTGATGTTCAGAAAAACCTCAGGTGTTTGTAGAAGGCCTTTTGGGCCATATCAGCCTGCTCTGAACTCAGGACACTCTGCCGATGCTCAGAACAGCGAAACTCTTGTGCCCGCGATCCGCGATACGGATTGGGCTAGGGACTACAATAAGGGCAGAGCTGTCCATTGCACAATGGGCAATCTCACCTTTTCTGCATGTGTCCGACACCTTATCACATCAGAACAATTGAATTGGCCGAAAAGAGACCCTTATGAGCAAAAGCCTCGCCCGCGTACGCACCGCCCTCGAAACACTGGGGTTGCCCGCCGATATCCGCGAGGTCGGACAGGCCCGAACCGCGCAAGAAGCAGCCGATAGCGTGGGGTGTCACATCGATCAAATCGCGAAATCGATTATTTTTCGCGCCGAAACCAGCGGCGATGCAGTGTTGTTTCTGACCGCAGGCGGCAATCGCGTCGATGCAACCAAGGCCTCCGACTGCGCAGGCGAACCTTTGGGCAAGGCCGACGCAAATCTGATCCGCGCACAAACCGGGTTCGCCATTGGAGGCGTGTCCCCGATTGGACACCTCAATCCGATCCGCGCGTGGTTGGACCCTCGTCTGCTTGAATTCGACGTGGTTTGGGCCGCTGCAGGCACACCACGGCATGTTTTCCCGCTCGACCCAGCAGTTCTACCTAAAATTTCGTCGGCGCAATTATCTGATTTTAATTCATAAAAAAAGTAAATGTAAAATACATTCACATTTTCCCTTGCAATCAGCACCAGCAATTCCGATCTGTTCAATGTGAAAGACATTCACATCACACAAACAACGGAGTTGATAATGAGCACGATCGCCGCCCCCGCTTCTCTTCCGGCCCGCACGGGTTGGTTTTCCCGCGCTGAGGCGTGGCTGGACAACAAAGGTAAAGGCGCTTGGATCGCCGCTATGGTCCTAGGTTTTATCTTCTTCTGGCCGGTCGGCCTCGCCCTTCTTGCCTACATGATCTGGAGCAAACGCATGTTCAACAAATCCTGCAACAGCCGTCGCATGTCGCCGAAATTCACCGCCATGCGGTCGTCCGGCAACACCGCTTTTGACGCGTACAAGAACGAAACCCTGCGTCGTCTCGAAGAAGAGCAGGAAAACTTCGAAGCCTTCCTGAAGCGTCTGCGCGATGCCAAAGACAAGTCGGAATTCGACCAGTTCATGGACGAGCGCGCCAAGACCGCCAAGGAAAGCCGCGAAAGCGAAGACGCGTAAACCTTGCACAGCCCACCAGTGGCCCCATATCGGGGCCACGTACTTCTCTCAGTGAAAGAACGGTTTTCGACAATGTACGCCACCGACGCCTATTCCAACCTGCCTGACCCGATGGTCCAGCCCGAATTCTATGACAGCGTCACGATCAAACGCGGTCTGGCTTGGGTGATCGACGCAGCGCTGATCCTTGCGCTGGTGGTTCCCATCGTGGTGATGACCCTGTTCATTGCGCTCTGGTTCCTGCCGCTTCTGTTCTTCGTGGTGGGCTTCATCTATCGCGTGGCCACGCTGACTGGTGGATCGGCCACGTGGGGGATGCGCCTGATGTCCATCGAGTTTCGCGACAGCCGGGGCGAACATTTCGACTTTAGCCAAGCCTTCATGCACACGCTGGGCTATACCGTATCGATGTCTATCTTCCCGCTGCAACTGATCTCAATCGCGATGATGTTCCTCACCGAACGTGGTCAAGGTTTGACCGACATGCTCTTGGGAACGGTCGCAATCAACCGCCGCGCCTGATGTGATACGTCAAACCCGTTGACAGACTCAGCGCCATTTGGCATCGAAATCTCGATGTGCCGACGATGGCGTCGCCGGAGCAAGACCCACATCAAGCTTTCCTCAGAAAGCGTACAGTCCTGAACGCCCGGATGTGATGCCGGGCGTTTCCTGTTTGGTCCCCGGCGGATGCTCGGAGACTTAAACATGTTCGATACAGTCAATCGCCCGCAAACCTTTACCTGCCACAACGGCGACAAAGCCGCCCTGCCCTTCTCTACGGCCGAATACAATCAGCGCGTTGCGGGGCTGCGCGCCATCATGGCCAGCCATAATCTGGATGCAGTTCTGCTCACCTCGATGCAGAACATCGCCTATTATTCGGGCTTTCTCTATTGCAGCTTTGGCCGCCCATACGGCCTTGTCGTCACCCACGACACTTGCACCACCGTCAGCGCCAATATTGACGGCGGTCAGCCGTGGCGCCGGGCGCATTGCGACAACGTCATCTATACCGATTGGGAACGGCACAACTACTGGCGCGCGGTCGCGGCGCTGGTCGGCTCTGGCCGCCGCATTGGCCTCGAAGGCGACCACCTGACGCTCGCCGCACGCACCACGCTCGATACCTTCCTAAACACACCTGACGTGATCGACATTGCACCCGACACGATGCGGTCGCGCATGGTCAAATCTCCCGCCGAGATCGCCCTGATCACCGAAGGTGCACGCGTCGCTGATGTGGGTGGCTACGCCATCCGCGATGCCATCAAAGCCGGCGCCCGCGAAATCGACATCGCCATGGCAGGCCGTGACGCAATGGAATTGGAGATCGCCCAAAGCTTCCCCGACAGCGAGATGCGCGACAGCTGGGTCTGGTTCCAGTCGGGCCTCAACACCGACGGCGCACACAACCCCGTTACGATGCGCGCATTGCAGCATGGCGATATCCTCAGCCTCAACACCTTCCCGATGATCTCGGCCTATTACACCGCGCTGGAACGCACGTTGTTCCTGGGTGAACCGGATGCCGAGTCGCTGCGGATCTGGAACGCCAATGTCGCCGCGCATGAACTGGGGCTGAGCCTGATCAAGCCGGGCATTTCCTGCGCCCAGATATGTGACGAGATCAATCGCCTGTTTGCACAGGAAAATCTGCTGCAATACCGTTCCTTCGGCTATGGCCATTCCTTCGGCATCCTCAGCCACTATTACGGCCGCGAGGCGGGTCTGGAACTGCGCGAAGACATCGACACGGTGCTAGAGCCGGGCATGGTCGTGTCCATCGAACCGATGCTCTGGGTTCCCGAAGGCACTGCCGGCGCTGGCGGTTACCGCGAACATGACATTCTGGTGGTGACCGAAGACGGTGCCACCAACATCACCGGCTTCCCGTATGGGCCAGAGCACAACGTGATCGCGTAATCACCCAGAAAAACTGTGGTCCTCGGGCATAGCCCTATGACATTCACACATCTTGGTTTCAGTTATTGAGCTGATCTGATTCCCTTTTTGAAAAGGGAGACGATGATGCAT
>CANNCS010000028.1 GCA_947503115.1 uncultured Marivita sp. | reverse complement strand
AATTGAGGGCATACCATTCTTCGGTAGGAAATTAGCCATCAAGAAGCAATTGAGGATCAGAGTCGCGTAGTGTGGGGGGTTTGGGGGCAGAGCCCCCAAGTGGTTCCGAACATTCAATTCAATTCAATTCGTAGGGCAGAATCCCGCGCCGATGCGTCTGGATGGTCAGCTTGCGCTCCAACGGTGGGACCGAGCGTTGGTGGCAGTTAGACCGCTCGCAGATCCGGCATGAAATCCCGATCGGTTCAAACGCGCCATCGCGGTTCAGGTCCAGACCATCCGCATACACCAACGCGCCTGCGTGCTTCACCTCGCATCCCAAAGCAATCGCATAGCGGCGCACAGGTGCGCCGAAATGACCGCCTGTTTTGGACACATCCCGCGACAGAGAGATGTAGCGCACCCCGTCCGGCGTTTCGGCCAATTGGCGCAGGAACCGACCCGGGGTTTCAAAGGCGCGGTGCACGTTCCAAAGCGGACAGGCCCCGCCGAACCGCGCGAACTGCAAGCGCGTGGCCGAGTGACGCTTGGTGATCGTACCTGCCTGATCGACCCGAACAAAGAAGAATGGAATACCCTTGGCGCCGGGCCGTTGCAGGGTCGATAGCCGATGCGCCACCTGTTCGATAGAGGCGCCAAAGCGGCGCGCCATCAGTTCCAGATCGTGGCGCGTGTCATGTGCGGCTTGCAGGAATTGCCCGTATGGCATCACCGCCGCCCCGGCAAAGTAATTCGCAAGCCCTAACCGTGCGATGTCACGCGCGGCGTCGGATTGGAAGCGGCCCAGATCAAGCGTCGCATCCAGCAGTTTACCATGACGGGTCAGAGCCAGTTGCAGCATCATCTGGAAGGTCTGGGTTTCAGGCGCAGCCAACGAGGACAGGGTCAGTTCCTGTCGCAACTCATCAAAGCGGCGAAGGTCGGGAACGTTGGCAAACCTGACATGCAGCCCTTCCGCCTCTAACCCGCGAATGGCGGCACGCACCCTGTCAGTTCCGGTCAGCTTGGTCGCAACATGCTCGGCCGCTTTGTCCACCGCGTCGATATAGTTGTCGCAGTAGTGGAAGAAATCGCGCACCTCTTCCCAGGGGGATGGCTGCAATTGCGCGCCTTCGCGCCCTAGCGCCTCGTCCAGCGAGGCCAGACGTTCGTGGGTTTGTCGATAGGCCCGGTGCAGTTCGAGAAACGCTCGCGCCAGCCCCGGCGCATTGGACGCGGTCAGGCGCAGATCGGCGACTGGAGGGGCTGCGTCGGCAAAGACCGGGTCGGCCAGTGCCTCGCGCATGTCCGAAATCATCCGTTCCGCATCGCCTTGACCCAGTTCGGTAACGTCGACGCCGAATTCCTGTGCCAAGGCCAACACAACCGTGGTCGACAGCGGACGCTTGTTGTTTTCCATCTGGTTCAGATAGGGCAGGGACACGCCCAGCTTGGCTGCAAAATCGCGCTGGGTGATGCCAAGCCGGGTGCGGATTTCGCGCAGCTTGGCACCGGCGTAAAGCTTTTGAGTGGGCATGTGGTCCTCGGAGCTTTGCAGATTTGCAACGTGTCAGACCCGAGTTTGCAAATTCCCTACGCGCTGTCCAGCCCCGCCAGCTGTGCTGCCCGCCAGATCACGACCCGGATCGCGATGATGGCGCAGATCGCGGTGGCCAGCATGATCCAGAGCAAAGGCCACGGACCCGAACCCTCCACGAGCAAAGCCCCAGCCAAAGCTGATAACCCTGCGCCGCCGCCCAGCATGATCGCGCCGCCCAAGCCCGAGGCTGTTCCCGCGAGATGCGGACGCACCGACAGCATGCCTGCTGTGGCGTTGGGGATGGTCATGCCATTGCCCAGGCCAACAAAGGTCATAAAGCCGAAGAACGTCCATTCCGATCCAAGGCCCAGCCAAAACACCAGCATCGACAGCACGATCCCGGTGCAATTGATTAGCGTGCCGATGAACACCATGCGGTTCACGCCGATCCGTGCTGAGAACCGGCCTGAGATGAAGTTGCCACAAAAGTACCCGATTGCGGGTGCGCCGAAGAAGAAGCCAAGGATGGCGGGCGACATGCCAAACACTTCGGTCCCCACATAAGGCGCGCCGCCCAGATAGGCGAAGAACGCACCCGACGACATGCCCGATGCAATGGCGTAGCCCCAAAAGCGCGGGCTGGTCAGCAGTTCTGGGTATTGTGCGAATTGCTGGCCAAGGCTCAGACCACTGACTTTCGCAGTCTCGCCAAGATCGCTCCATGTCAGCCAGAAGAGGGCAAGGCCGAGGACGAGCAGCAGCCAGAAATTGGCTTGCCAACCAAAATACTGGTCTAGCACGCCACCAAAGGCCGGACCGATCATCGGCACGACGGCCATGCCCATCGTCACATAGCCGATCATTGAAGCGGCCTGATCCTGTGGCACGCAATCGCGCACCACGGCGCGGCTGAGAACCATTGCGGTCACGATCACGGCCTGCGCCATGCGGAAGCCGAGGAAGGTGTAGATGTCGGGCGCATAGATGCAGCCCAAGGTCGCCACGCAGAACCCACCGATTCCCCACAGGATCACAGGGCGGCGGCCCAGCTTGTCCGAGATTGGTCCGATCAGGATCTGTAGCACTGCGTTCACGCCCAAATAGACTGCGACCGACAGTTGCATCAGCCAGTATTCAGTCTGGAAATAGGCCGTCATGTTGGGCAGGGACGGCAGGAAAATGTTCATCACCAGCGCCGAAAGCCCTGCGAGCAGGATCAGTGTGACAATATGCGGCGGTGTGGTTCGGTCGAGAAATCGGACCTTTGAGGCGTAACTCATAACCAATCGCTACGCCTGCGGTTGAAGTTTGTCCATATTCCAAGGCGTAACGATACAATTTGCAGTTTTGCAATTTGCAAGAGATGCCATTTTCAGAGTTTGCAAATTTGCTCATTAGTCCTTGAGGCCTTGCCGCGCCGCAGTATGTTCGCCGCAAAGCGATAAAGGGACGGCCCATGAAAGATATTCTGCAAGAGTTGGAAACCCGCCGCGCCGATGCCCGTCTGGGTGGCGGGCAAAAACGCATCGACGCGCAACACGCCCGCGGCAAGCTGACTGCGCGTGAGCGGGTTGAGCTGCTGCTCGATGAAGGCAGCTTTGAAGAATACGACATGTTCGTCACCCACCGCTGCACCGATTTCGGGATGGAAAAGAACCGCCCCGCCGGTGATGGCGTGGTCACAGGGTGGGGCACGATCAATGGCCGCATGGTCTATGTGTTCTCGCAGGACTTCACCGTTCTGGGCGGTTCGGTCAGCGCAACCCATGCGATGAAGATCTGCAAGATCATGGATATGGCGATGCAGAACGGCGCGCCGGTCATTGGCATCAATGACTCGGGTGGTGCGCGTATTCAGGAAGGCGTCGACAGCCTTGCGGGATATGGTGAGGTGTTCCAGCGCAACATCATGGCGTCCGGCGTCGTGCCGCAGATCAGCGTGATCATGGGGCCGTGTGCGGGGGGGGCCGTTTACAGCCCGGCCATGACGGACTTCATCTTCATGGTGAAGGATTCGTCCTACATGTTCGTCACCGGTCCTGACGTGGTCAAAACCGTGACCAACGAGCAGGTCACAGCCGAAGAGCTGGGAGGCGCGTCCACTCATACCAAAAAGTCTTCGGTTGCCGATGGCGCATTCGAAAACGATGTTGAGGCGCTGGCCGAAGTGCGCCGCCTTGTCGACTTCCTGCCGCTCAACAACCGTCAACCCAGCCCGACGCGACCGTTCTTTGACGATGTGGGCCGCGTTGAGGATTCACTTGATACGCTGGTGCCGGAAAACGCCAACACGCCGTATGACATGAAGGAACTGATCCTCAAGCTCGCGGATGAGGGCGATTTTTACGAGATTCAGGAAGACTTCGCCAAGAACATCATCACCGGGTTCATCCGCCTTGAAGGTCAAACCGTCGGTGTTGTTGCGAACCAGCCGATGGTGCTGGCGGGTGTTCTGGATATCGACTCGGCCCGAAAGGCCGCGCGGTTCGTGCGCTTCTGTGATTGCTTCGGTATTCCGATCCTGTCGCTGGTGGATGTGCCGGGCTTCCTGCCGGGAACGTCGCAGGAATACAACGGTGTTATCAAGCACGGCGCGAAGCTGCTCTTTGCGTATGGCGAAGCGACAGTGCCGAAGGTTACGGTCATCACCCGCAAGAGCTATGGTGGGGCCTATGTGGTTATGGCGTCCAAGCACCTGCGTGCAGACGTGAACTATGCGTGGCCGACCTCGGAGATCGCTGTGATGGGCGCCAAGGGCGCGACCGAGATTATTCACCGCGCCGATGCAGGCAATCCGGAAAAGATCGCGGAGCATACGGCCGAGTATGAAGACCGTTTTGCCAACCCGTTTGTGGCAGCAGAGCGTGGCTTTATCGATGAGGTGATCCAGCCACGCAGCACGCGCAAGCGGGTCGCCCGTGCGTTTGCCGCGCTGAGGTCGAAAAAACAAGAAATGCCCTGGAAGAAGCACGACAACATTCCGCTTTGATCGGGACGCCGGTGCATGCGCGCATGCACCTTACGGGAGGAGGTCATCTGTGGCGAGAGGTGGAGCTTGGCAGCGTCTAACAGCAAGCGCCTTGGCGCTGAGTGGGACCGCTGCGTTCGCCTCAGGTGATCTTCTCTCCGTGCCTTCCGGCCAGTCGGTGTCGTTCCAGGAAATGCTCTGGGACCGGCCGGGCGGGGGGCTGATTTACCGCTTTCGGTTCGTTACGCCAGAGATCGGGCAAGCGGGCCGCGCCTACGAGGATGTGGAAGTCGATATGCATCATCTGTGCGAGACCTTTGCGATTCCGCGCCTTGCGCAGACTGGGCCGCAGCCCAATCAAATTGTGATTTCCTTTAGCCAGGAAGAGACCGAATTCGGCGTCGCCACTGAAGACGTCACCCAGTTTTTCGAAGCGTATCGCGTCGAAGACAAGACCTGCATCTTGGAGTTTTTCTGATGCTTCCACCATATGTTGCGAAACCCCGTTCAGGGCGCGTTCGGGTTGAGTCTTTTCCGTCACAGGGCCGCGATGTTGCGGGCCGTGGATATCTTTTGTCCGTGATTTCAGGGTATTCTGAGGCTGACTGCACCCAAGCAGTCACTACCTCGAACCGAGGACAGGCAGGACCAGCAGGTCTTGTTGGGTCCTTTTTTGAACCTGACAGGAGAACTAGATGTCAAAGAGCATCAAGCTTCTTGCCGCGTTTGGCCTTTTTGCAGTTTTGTCCGCGTGCGGACACAAACAGGCCGAAGAAGAGTTTGTGGTTATCGACCCAGAGCCGATCAGCCACGAGCCGATGCACACAGGCAAGTACAAGTAACCTAGAAACGGGGCGGGCAGAGGCGTTCGCCCCCTTTTCGCCAATGCTTCGCGGGGGTGTCCCATGCTGAAGCATCGCGGCTTTCCGGGGCGCCTTCCGGGCACTGATTTCCAATTCGTCATTCGCAGACCGAACCCGAAAGGGGTGACGCCGCTTACCAAGCGCGAGCGCTACCGTGATCGCAGGTCGGTGGATCGCAAGGCAGATACCGCCTTCATGGCGGCGCTGTGGGCACATTTCGGGGATGAGCCATTCGAGCGGGGCAATTTGGATGCCGGGCGCCTAAGCTGGCTTTTTGGGCGCGAGGTGCTGCCCTATGACGATCCGTTTGATCCTGAAAGCTATGAGTCGCTGCTGGTGATCAACGAAGCCGTCGCGCGGGCATCGTTCCCTGAAGCATTCGATGAGAACGAGGATTGGGCGTGATGTTGCTCAGTCAGAAACATTTTGCGCGAGAAAAAGCCGATACCTTAGGTTGTATTGGTTTTTCGGTTGACGCGTTTGACGGTTGTGGCAGTTTGGAACTGTTCCTAGTGACATGGCGTTGGCAGATTGCGCCATTGGTTCACCGTTACCCTAACCTTGTCGGGCGCCTTGGTCACACCCCATGCCAAGCGCCCGACTTTTTACATTTTAAATCAGTACGTTACAGTGGCGGGCAAAGTTATGCCCAAAATCCGTCCTGTGACACGGAGGGCTGGAACCAAGGCCCGTTCCGAGGTGTTACTCCTGCACAGGCAAAGACCTGCAAAGGAGCAGACACATGGACACTCATACATACAAACCGGCGTCCGTTTTCGCCCTTGTTGCGCTGCTGGGCCTCGCGGCCTGCGGTGACACGCTTGGGGAACAAGCCTTGCTTGGCGGCGCGGCCGGTGGTGGCGCAGCTGTTGCAGCGGGGGGCGATCCGCTCACCGGAGCTGCGGTCGGGGCTGCGGCCAACGTCGCCTATTGCCAGACCTACCCGGAGCGTTGCTGACGCGTCAGCGCGCCCAAACCACTCTCGTATTTCGACCGTTCGGCCCCCGCGTCCGGGCGGTCTTTTTTATGCCATCGCTGCGGGATCGTTCCCGGGCCAAGAAAAGACTGACGGAAAGGGACAGACATGTTCGACAAGATCCTGATTGCCAACCGGGGCGAGATCGCCTGCCGGGTGATCAAGACCGCCCGCAAGATGGGCATCAAGACCGTGGCCATCTATTCGGATGCCGACAAAAACGCGCTGCATGTCGAGATGGCAGACGAAGCCGTGCATATCGGCCCGCCGCCTGCGAACCAGTCCTATATCGTCATCGACAAGGTGATGGACGCGATCAAGCAAACCGGCGCGCAGGCGGTGCATCCGGGCTACGGCTTCTTGTCCGAAAACCCGAAATTCGCGCAAGCCCTTGAGGCCGCTGGCGTCGCGTTTGTCGGGCCGCCGGTCAAGGCGATCGAAGCGATGGGGGACAAGATCACCTCGAAGAAGATCGCGCAGGAAGCGGGCGTGTCCACGGTTCCCGGGTACATGGGCCTGATCGAAGATGCCGAAGAAGCGGTTAAGATCTCGAATCAGATCGGCTACCCGGTGATGATCAAGGCGTCTGCCGGGGGCGGCGGCAAAGGCATGCGGATCGCGTGGAACGATACCGAGGCGCGCGAAGGTTTTCAGTCGTCCAAGAACGAGGCCGCGAACAGCTTTGGTGATGACCGGATTTTCATCGAAAAATTCGTCACTCAGCCGCGCCACATCGAAATTCAGGTGCTTTGCGATGCGCATGGCAACGGGATTTACCTGAACGAACGGGAATGTTCGATTCAGCGCCGTAACCAGAAGGTTGTGGAAGAAGCCCCAAGCCCGTTCCTTGATGAAGCCACCCGCAAGGCGATGGGCGACCAGTCGGTCGCTCTGGCCAAAGCGGTTGGGTACACGAGTGCCGGTACTGTGGAATTCATCGTCGACGGCGATCGGAACTTCTATTTCCTCGAAATGAACACCCGTCTTCAGGTGGAACACCCCGTGACCGAGTTGATCACCGGGGTCGATCTGGTGGAACAGATGGTACGCGTCGCCAATGGTGAGCCGCTGTCAATCACGCAGGACGACGTCAAGATCAACGGTTGGGCGATCGAAAACCGCCTTTATGCCGAAGACCCGTATCGCGGCTTCCTGCCGTCGATTGGTCGTCTGACCCGTTATCGCCCGCCTGCCGAAGGTCCGCTGGGTGATGGCATCGTGCGCAACGACACAGGTGTGTTCGAGGGCGGCGAGATCAGCATGTATTACGACCCGATGATCGCCAAGCTGTGTACGTGGGGGCCGGATCGCGCCACTGCGATTGAAACCATGCGGAACGCGCTGGACAGCTTTGAGGTCGAAGGCATTGGCCACAACCTTCCGTTCGTGGCGGCGGTTATGGATCATCCGAAATTCATCTCAGGCGAAATGACTACTGCCTTCATCGAAGAAGAATATCCTGAGGGCTTTGAAGGTGTGACGCTGGGCGACGTGGCGCTGCGCAACATCGCGGCGGCTTGTGCGGCGATGAACCGGGTGGCTGAAATTCGGCGTGCGCGTATTTCCGGCACGCTCGACAATCACGAGCGTCATGTCGGGGAAGAGTGGAACGTTGCGTTGCAAGGGCACGATTTCAACGTCACTATCGCCGCCGACCATGACGGATCGACCGTGCGTTTTGCCGATGGCAACGAGATCCGCGTAAGCGGCGATTGGACGCCCGGCGATCAGCTTGCCCGGATGACGGTCAATGGTGATCCGCTTGTGATGAAGGTCGGTAAGGTGTCGGGCGGGTTCCGCATCCGGTCGCGTGGGGCGGAACTGAAGGTGCATGTGCGCACCCCACGTCAGGCTGAATTGGCCCGTAAAATGCCCGAGAAAGTACCGCCGGACACGTCGAAGATGCTGCTTTGCCCGATGCCGGGTCTGATCGTGAAGATCGACGTGGAAGAAGGCGACGAGGTCCAGGAAGGTCAGGCGCTGTGCACTGTCGAGGCGATGAAGATGGAAAACATCCTGCGCGCCGAACGCAAGGGCATCGTGTCAAAGATCAACGCGACGGCGGGCGACAGCCTTGCCGTGGACGATGTGATCATGGAGTTCGAATAAGGCTGTGACCTGCGCGGCGAGCATAAGCGCCTGTGGTCCGGTGTGGTCTGACCGCACCGGACATGCCGCCGGTTATCCGCGCGGCAATCCCTCGGAGCGATCTTGGATTTCCTGCTGGCGCGTCGGCATCTTGTCGATGGCGCGGCTGATTTCCCGGACGCTCCAGGGTAGGGGCTTGCGTTGCTTGACGCCGCCGTCTTTGTCGATGATGGCCAACATGAAACCTCGTGGCCGCAGTGCAGTGCGCGCCGCTGAACCTTCGGCTGGGTTGGTGTCGGTGATAATGACCACATCCCGCAGATCGAGCGCGTTCAGATCGCTGGTCAGGTATTGCATTTGCTGCACGTATCGCGGGTCCGCCGGGCTGTCGGCAAACACGACTATGGGACGTTTGATCCAGAGGAATTCCTCAAGCGTCACATTTTCAGCAGACAGTATTATATCGACCGACAGATCATCTGTCGTCGCGCTGTTATCCTGTGCCTGTCCCATTACGGGAACGGCAAACAGAAGCGCGGCCAGCATCGCAGGTAAGACTTTGTTCATGCCTCAAAATATAGGGCGCACATTGCGCAATGCGAAGGCACGAAGCGGGCGCACCCGCAAAAAAGTGACCAACACCAGTCTGCACGCACCCGAACCCATGCTTTTGGAACCTTTGTCCCATCGGGACACAGGGCCAATGAAGACAAGAGGAACAAGAGACCTATGACTGCCAAAAAAGACACATGGCGCGCCTTGGCCGAGAAAGAGCTGCGTGGCAAACCGCTTGACGCTCTGACATGGAAAACCCTCGAAGGGATCGAGGTGCAGCCTCTCTACACCGAGGACGACGTCAAAGACCTGCCGCATCTGGGCACCATTCCCGGCGAGGCTCCGTTTACGCGCGGCGTTAAGGCAACGATGTATGCGGGGCGCCCGTGGACGATCCGACAATATGCGGGGTTCTCCACCGCCGAGGAATCGAACGCGTTTTATCGCAAAAACCTTGCGGCGGGTCAGCAGGGGGTCTCGGTTGCCTTCGATCTGGCGACGCACCGTGGCTATGACAGCGACCACGAACGCGTTGTGGGCGATGTTGGCAAGGCCGGTGTGGCCATCGACAGTGTTGAGGACATGAAGATCCTCTTTGATGGTATCCCGCTGGATCAGGTCAGCGTGTCGATGACGATGAATGGTGCAGTCATTCCGATCCTTGCGTCCTTTATCGTGGCCGGCGAAGAGCAGGGGCATGATCGCTCTGTGC
This sequence comes from uncultured Marivita sp., assembly GCA_947503115.1. Classification (GTDB taxonomy): domain Bacteria; phylum Pseudomonadota; class Alphaproteobacteria; order Rhodobacterales; family Rhodobacteraceae; genus Marivita. The sequence continues at coordinate 28,439 of CANNCS010000028.1, read as the reverse complement.
TGTCGGGGACCATTCAGAACGACATTCTCAAGGAATTCATGGTCCGCAACACCTATGTGTACCCGCCCGAACCGTCGATGCGGATCATTGCGGACATCATCGAATACACCTCGGACAACATGCCGAAGTTCAATTCGATCTCGATTTCCGGCTACCACATGCAGGAAGCGGGCGCGAACCTTGTGCAAGAGCTGGCCTACACGCTGGCGGACGGCAAGGAATATGTGCAGACCGCGATGGATCGCGGCATGGATGTAGACAAGTTCGCAGGGCGTTTGTCGTTCTTCTTTGCCATCGGCAAGAACTTCTTCATGGAAGCGGCCAAGCTGCGCGCAGCGCGTCTGCTCTGGCATCGGATCATGACTGATCTGGGTGCTAAGAACGACCGCTCCAAGATGCTGCGCACTCACTGCCAGACCTCGGGTGTGTCGCTGGCCGAGCAAGACCCGTACAACAACGTGATCCGCACTGCCTATGAGGCGATGAGTGCGGTTCTGGGTGGTACGCAATCGCTTCACACCAACGCGTTGGACGAAGCTATCGCGCTTCCGACCGAGTTCTCGGCGCGGATTGCGCGGAACACGCAGTTGATCTTGCAGGAAGAGACCGGGGTGACCAAGGTGGTCGATCCGCTGGCGGGCTCTTACTACGTTGAAAAGCTGACCCATGATTTGGCGGAGGCCGCATGGAAGCTGATCGAAGAAGTCGACGAGATGGGCGGCATGACCAAGGCGGTTGCTTCGGGTATGCCCAAGCTGCGGATCGAAGAAACCGCCGCCCAGCGTCAAGCGGATATTGACCGGGGCACCGATGTGATCGTCGGCGTGAACAAGTACCGTCTCGCCAAGGAAGACGCACTCGACATCCTCGACGTGGACAACGTTAAGGTGCGTCAATCGCAGATTGCCCGACTCGAGAGTATTCGCAGCACCCGCGATCAGGCGGCTTGTGATGCGGCCTTGGCCGAGCTTGAGAAACGTGCGGCCGAAGGCGGCAATCTGTTGGAAGCAGCGGTCGAGGCTTCCCGCGCCCGCGCTACGGTAGGAGAGATCAGCATGGCGATGGAAAAGGTGTTTGGCCGTCACCGGGCCGAGGTCAAGACGTTGGCTGGCGTTTACGGCGCGGCCTACGAGGGCGACGAGGGCTTTGCGGCGATCCAGCGGTCGGTCGAAGCGTTCGCCGAGGATGAAGGCCGCCGCCCGCGCATGTTGGTGGTCAAGATGGGGCAAGACGGGCATGATCGAGGTGCCAAGGTGATTGCCACCGCTTTCGCGGATATCGGCTTTGACGTCGATGTGGGGCCGTTGTTTCAGACCCCGGCCGAAGCGGCACAGGATGCCATCGACAATGATGTGCACGTGATCGGGATCTCGTCACAGGCTGCGGGTCACAAGACGCTGGCACCGCAACTGGTGCAAGAACTGAAGGCGCAGGGCGCGGGGGATATCCTGGTGATCTGTGGCGGCGTCATTCCGCAGCAGGATTATCAGTACCTTTACGACGCTGGGGTCAAGGCGATCTTCGGCCCGGGCACCAACATCCCCGAGGCAGCGCAGGATATCCTGCGGCTTATCCGCGAAGCGCGCGGCTGAGGTTAATGCGGGCGGACGCGTCAACGCGTCCGCCTTTTTCCGTTGCTGAAGATGCGGAGCGCCGGATTGCGGGGCGCGGTGTAGAACGCGTCGGCGTGTTCGCGATTTTCCGTTGACGGAAAATCCACGGCATGTGTCAATGCCGACATGAAACTTGAATTGGATCACATCGCGGTTGCAGGCGAAACGTTGGAAGAGGCGGTTACGCACAGTGAAGAAGAGCTGGGTGTGACGCTTGGCGCTGGTGGGCAACACGCGCATTACGCCACGCACAACCGCTTGTTGGGGTTGGAACAAGACCTTTACTTCGAGGCCATCGCGCCCGATCCGTCCCAACCCAAGCCGGACTATCCGCGTTGGTTCGGACTGGACGATTTCGACGGTCCGGCGCAGCTCGACAAATGGATTTTGCGCTGTGACGACATTGATGCGGCGCAGCGGATGTTCCCCGAAGCCGGAGAGCCGGTGCATCTGAGCCGTGGTGACTTGAGCTGGACCATGCTTGTTCCGCCCGATGGGCGCTTGCCGTTTGGCGGGTTGTTTCCGGCAATCATCCAGTGGCACACTGAAACGCCCCCGGGTATGACGCTGCAAAGCGCCGGGCTGCGGTTGGAGGCGTTGACGATCTGTGGGCCGGACGTGGCGGCGCTGCAAGAACGTCTGGCTCCGGTTCTGGACGATGATCGGGTGATTTATCGAAAAATGGCGGACCGTATGATGCAGGCGGTGTTTCTGACCACAAGCGGACGGCGCATTCTCACATGATCATCCGACCGGCGCGCGTCGACGATGCAGAGGCGTTGACGGTGATCCTGAACGACGTGATTGAGAACACGGCGATTACCTTTACCTCAGAGCTTAAAACCGTCGATTACGTGCGCGAGGATATCGCCGCTAAGGGACCGGCATTTGTTGTGGCCGAGATGCATGGGTTGGCGGTGGGCTATGCCAGTTATTTCCCGTTTCGCAATGGTCCGGGCTATGCACGCACGAAGGAACATTCTATCGCGCTGGCTCCGCAAGCGCGGGGCACCGGGGCGGGGCGGGCGTTGATGGCGGCGCTTGAGACCGTGGCGCGTGCCGAGGGGGTACATTCGCTTTGGGCCGGAGTGAGCGCTGAAAACCCCTCAGGGCGTGCCTTTCATACTAGGATCGGCTTTGTCGAGGTCGCCACGCTTTCTGAGGTGGGGTTCAAGTTCGGCCGCTGGATTGACCTTGTGCTGATGCAGAAAAAGCTCTGATGCCGCACTGACAAAATTCGCGCTTTCCCGTAAGGTGCGCGCATGTCGATTTGGTCGCGCATAGCAGATGCTCTTTCGGCCCTTGCCTCGGGCGAGGGTTTGACGGCGGTATTTGACCAGCTGCGTACGCCGCCAGAAAAGACCGTTGCATTCACCATTGCCGTCATTGCTTTGTCGGCCAAAATGGCCAAGGCGGATGGGCTTGTCACCCGGGATGAGGTGATGGCCTTTCGTGAAATTTTCCACATCCCACGCGAAGACGAAGATGGCGCGGCCCGCGTTTTTAACCTTGCCCGTCAGGACGTTGCCGGATTCGAGGAATACGCCAAGCGCATCCGCGCGATGTTCGGGCAAGATCGGGGGACGCTTTGCGATCTGATGGAGGGGTTGTTTCATATCGCAATGGCCGATGGCACTTATCACCCCGGTGAAGATGCGTTTCTGCTGCGTGTGGCCGAAATTTTCGATCTTCCCGAAGGATCATTTCGGCGTCTGAAATCGCGGTTTGTGCCGGATGCTGCACCCGATCCCTATGACGTGCTTGGGGTAGAGCCGGGTATGACACTTGCGGAAATCCGCGCGACATGGCGACAGCTTGTCCGCGAAAGCCATCCCGACCGGATGATTGCGCGGGGGGTGCCGGAAGAGGCAGTCAAGCTGTCGGAACGGCGGCTGATCGACATAAACCGCGCGTGGGAAGAGATCGCAGCACGCGAACACGCCTGATGCTGATGTGATGCGGCGCTGATGAGACTGGCCACCTACAATGTCGAATGGTTCGACGCGCTGTTCGATGACACAGGCGCCTTGGTTGCGGACGGGTCATGGTCAGCGCGGTATGACGTGACCAAGGCGATGCAAACCGAGGCTTTGGGTATCGTGTTCACGGCCATGGATGCCGATGTGATTATGGTGATCGAAGCGCCGGATACCAGCCGTAGTCGCGATACGGTGCGTGCATTGGAAGCCTTTGCCGAGGCATTTGATCTGCGGGCCCGCAAGGCGGTGTTGGGGTTCAGCAACGACACCCAGCAGGAAATCGCGCTGATGTATGATCCTGACGTGGTCTCGGCACGGCATGATCCGCACGGGCAAGCGCCGGTGCCCGGAGCGCCGCAAACCGGTGGCGCCCCGCGGTTCGACGGAACTTTCCGTATCGACCTTGATATCGATGCGACCGAAGACAAGGTGGTGTTCTCGAAGCCTCCGCTTGAGATCGACATGACGATCCGCGCAACGGGGCAAAGCCTGCGTCTGATCGGGGCACATCTGAAATCAAAAGCGCCTCATGGTGCCACCAATCGCGACGAGGTGATGCGCCTGTCGATTTCCAACCGACGCAAGCAATTGGCGCAGGCGATCTGGCTGCGGGCGCGTATTGCCGAGCATCTTGCAGCAGGTGATGCGTTGATGGTTATGGGGGACTTGAACGATGGGCCCGGTCTGGACGAATATGAGCATTTGTTCGGGCGCAGTTCGGTCGAGATCATTCTTGGGGACGGTGAGGCCACTTTGTACGATCCTCATGCGTCGAGGGCATTATTGCGTCGGATCGGGCCGCAACCGACCACTGCGCGGTTCTATATCCCGAAGGAAGATCGCTACCTCCAAGCCCTGCTTGATTATATTATGGTGTCACCCGATCTGCGGCCCAAGGCCAAACGGTGGCGCATCTGGCATCCGTTCGATGATCCGACGTGCTGGAAAACACCCGAACTGCGCGAGGCTTTGTTGACGGCCTCGGATCATTTTCCGGTGACACTGGATATCGACCTATAGGTGAAATCTTCGGCAAGATCGCCTATATTGATCTCATGAAACAGATTTCTGCATTTGCATTTGCCGTGGCGCTGGTCCCCTTTGGGGCCATCGCGCAGGAGGACGAAGGCACCAGCCTTATGGAGAAGGGCGCAAAGCTTTTCTTTCGTGGACTGTTGAGCGAGATGGAGCCCGCCTTGCGAGAGCTTGAGGGGCTTGCGGATGAGATTGAACCCGCCATGCGCAGTTTTGCCGAGGAAATGGGCCCGGCCCTGCGCGATCTGATGGAACAGGTCGAGGATTGGTCGGCCTATGAACCGCCTGTGGTTCTGCCCAACGGGGATATTCTGCTTAAACGGAAACAGGATGCGCCGCCGTTGGAAGGTCTCCCGCCGCCCGAGGGCGGCGAGATCGACATTTAGTTTTATTCTGCGGGTTGGGCGTAGGCCGACTGGCGGGACGGCTTGAGTGCCGCATTCGCCAAAAGCGCGCCGCCTGCGATCGACACGATGGTCAGCAGGGCCGCGATCGACAGTGTCGGCACACCGGCCAGACCCGCACCCACGGTGCAGCCGCCGGCCAGAACACCGCCTATGCCCATAAGAACAGCTCCGCCTGCATAGCGTCCGGTTTCTGCCGGAGTATGGAACGACTGCCACTGGAAGCTGCCGAAGATCAGGGACGCCACCAGCGCACCGATCATTGTGCCGCCGATCAGGCCAACACCAAAATTGGCCGGGATCGAGGTAGACGCGATGGACCAGAACAGAGTGTCGGCATAAGGCGCAGTAAAGGAGAGGCTTTGGAGCGCGACTGGGTCGAAGTCGTCATAAAGGACAAAGCCAGTGCCGATCCAGCCTGCGGGAACCAGTGCACCCAGCAAAGCTGCCATGATCAGCGTGGTGACGCGGTTGCCGGACCGGACGGCATAGGCCAGCGCCGCCAGCGCGATCAGCACCGCCCAGACCAGCGCACCGCCGGGTAGGGCGGCCAGAGATACGGTGTCGCCCAGCGGCACGGTGACGGACCCAAGCGTGGTGCGAACCGGAGCCAGCACACCTTTCAGTGTGGCGTGGGCGGCAATCGCGAACACCAGCAAGACGAACACGCCGCGCAGGTTACCGCTTGCGGACAGAACGGTCAGGCGGGACACACAGCCGCGTGTCAGTACCATGCCTGCACCAAACATCAGGCCACCCAGAACGATGGCAAGAAGCGGGAGGTCTCCGGCCATGAAACGGTGATCGTCGAATGTGATCAGGCCTGATACTACGCCGGCTTGGGTACCCAGAACAGCCACAGCCAGTGCCGTCAACCAGACACCCATTGCTTGTTTGCGGTCGTCTCCGACCAACCCGCGGCGGAAGCAGAATTTCGTGCGTTCGGCGAACAGGCCAAAGGCAGCACCTAGGATCAGTGCCAGGCCCACCGCGACTTGCGGCGCCGTGTAGTTTTCAAAGCCAAGGGTTTCGAACATGGGTCGGTCCTTCCGTCATTCAGACGGCAGATGGCGGGAAATTTTTCCTGTGGCAAGGTTGTCATAAGGGAATAACCCTGTGTTTGGCGGGACCGATTCTTGAGGTTTGGGCTGAATTGAGAACGCTGTCCCGATTTTTCGCGAAAAATCGAGGCCAGCGTTTGGGCGGGGGCTGTGCGCCCATGCCGATTGATCTTATTTGTGTGCAGTGTGGCTTAGCGCCCGCGGATGCGCGGATCGAGCGCGTCGCGTAGACCGTCACCCAGGTAGTTTACGCTGAGTACGGTAAGCGAGATCGCGATGCCCGGCAGGTAAACCCGTTCGGGGAACTGCTGCATGCGCTGCACCGCATCGGCCAGCATCTTGCCCCATGTTGGGAAGTCCGACGGGAAGCCGACGCCAAGGAAGCTCAGTGCGCTTTCCGTGATGATCGCGGTGGCAAGGCCAAGAGTGGCCGAGACCATAATCGGTGAAAGCACGTTGGGCAGCAGGTGGCGCTGCACGATGCGGAATGGTGTGGTGCCAATAGATCGGGCGGCCAAGATGAACTCGCGTTCCTTGAGAGCAAGGATGTCGCCGCGCACGATGCGGGCGGTGGGCATCCAGCTTGTGATGGCGATGATGCCGACAATCAGGACAAACATGCCCCCCTCTGGCCCAAACGCTTCGCGCAAAGGCTGGCGGAACAGCGTCACCGCAACCAGCAGCAGGGGCAGGATCGGAAGCGATAGAAACAGGTCCGTCAGGCGCATCAACAGCCCGTCCGCCTTGCGAACAAACCCGGCCATCACGCCAACGGTAGTGCCGATGATCAGGCTGAGGATCATCGCGGCCCACCCGACGGCCATCGACGTCCGACCGCCCTGAATGATTTGGGCGAGTTGATCGCGGCCCAGCTGGTCGGTGCCGAAGGGTCGGCTCCATGCCGTTTTGGCTCCGGAATCCCACAGGGCCGTCCAGATCGGGCGCAGATCTTTGTTGCGGATGTCGAGTTTTTGCGCGTCGACCTGCCAGAGATACGGACCCAATACCACCGCCAGTGTAATGAACAGCAGGAACCCACCACCGAACATTGCGCCTTTGTGTTTGCGGAATTGGTCCCAGACGTCTTTCCACTGGCTGCGCGGCGGCTCTAGCGGGCCCTTGTCGGCCAGCGCTTCGATTGGGGTCGGGGTGGCTTGCACAGGCTCAGTCATAGCGGATCCTCGGGTCGAGAAGGCCGTAGAGGATATCGGCAATCAGGTTGAATAGAACAATCAGCACGGCGAAGATGAAGGTCAGTGTCATCACCATGGGCAGGTCGTTGGCAAAGAGCGCTGTGATCAGCAACTGGCCGATGCCGTTCACCTTGAACACGTTCTCGGTGATGATCGCTCCGCCAAAGATCGACGGCACGTTGAGCGCGATGACCGTGATAACCGGAATCATCGAGTTTCGCAGGACGTGCACCGTGACGACCACGGCTTCACTCAGACCCTTGGCACGGGCGGTGCGGACGTAGTCTTGGTTCAAATTGTCGAGCATCGAGGCGCGCATGTAGCGGCTGATCTGCGCGGTGGTTTGTAGGGCCAGCACCATCACGGGCAGGATCATCTGTTGCAGCTGATATTTCAGGCTGGCCCAGTCGTTGACGACGTGGGTCGTGTCGTAGATCGACGGGAACCAACCAAGCTGAACCGAGAAGATCACAATTAGCAGCGGGCCGGTAAAGAAAGGTGGGATCGAAAAGCCGATCATCGTGATGAACGTGCCGGATTGATCGAATACCGAGTACTGGCGGTAGGCGGAATAGATGCCGATGGGCAGGGCGATCAGAATGCCGACGACATAGGCCATTCCAACGACCCACAGCGTTTGCGGGATACGCTGGATCACGATGTCCATCACCGGGCTGCGGGTCTGCCACGAGATCACGCGCAGTTCGTCCTGGTAAAGCTGTGTGTCGGGCAACCAGCCCAGAAGGGTGCTGGAATTGGTCAGATAGTCGATAAAGACTTTTGGTTCGATCCAGAAGACTTGCACCAGCCATTTCCAGTATTGAACCAGCGGAGGTTCCCCCACACCAAGCGCCTGGCGCATTTTTTCCTTCACCTCGGGCGGCACCGTCAGGGGCACTTGTGCCATCGGGTCGCCGGGGGCGAGTTGCAAAAGCATGAAAATGACAAAACTGATGAACAGAAGCGTCGGAACGGCGAGAACAAGTCGTCGGACGGCGAAGGTCAGCATCGTATGGCGCCTCGGGTCATAAGTCTTTTATAGGGAAGCAACGTGTAGGGTGGACACGTGGCCCACCCTACGAGAAACGCTGTTGCGATCAGTTGGATTCGACGCGGTACCAGTCCGCAACGTTCCAGAGTTCGCTGTCCCAAACGTTCAGAACAACACCACCAAGTGTGGTGGCATGTGCCGACAGACGGCCACGGTGCACCAGCGGGATCATCCCGCCATTGTCGGTGATCATTGCGCTGAGTTCACGACCGATGCGCTGACGCTCTGCCATGTCGGCTGTTTTCGACAACTCTGCGTGCAGGGCATCGAACTCTTCCATGCAGAAGCGGCTGATGTTTTCACCCTGCCACTGGGAATCCGGACGCGGAGCCTTGTCGCACAGGCCGTTGCCCAAATAGGACTGCGGATCGGTGCCGTTAAAGGTGTTGGCGTACATTTCCACGTCAGCATAGAACTTCTGGAAGGTGTCAGGCGAACCCGGGTCACCGCCAAAGAACACAGACGCGTCGATGTTGCGCAGTTCGACTTCAAAGCCGATCTGTTCCCACCATTCTTTGATCAGGGCCTGGAAATCCTGACGAACAGCGTTGGTCGAGGTCTGGTACAGGATCGAAAGCGGCACGCCATTGTGCTCGCGCACGCCGTCGCCATCGCTGTCTACGATACCAGCAGCATCAAGCATCGCCTTTGCACCGTCGAGGTCTTGCACTTCGCAGCCTTCGAATGTGGAGGCGAAGGCTTCAGGTGCCGGAACCCAGGAACAGCCGACCTTGCCGGCCTGACCATAGCCGATTTCCACCAACAACGGGCGGTCAATGGCCATGGACATGGCTTTGTAGACGGCCGGTTCCTGCAGGAACGGATGCGGGTGCATCGCGGTCGAGCGTTCGCCTTCGGGCAGGTTCGGATCAGCATTGGTCTGGTTGATCATGATCCGCTCAAGCAGCGGGCCAAAGCCTGCAACCGGCACACCTTTGCCGCCAGCTTCCATCTGCGCGATGACGTCGGGCGCAAGCTGGAGGTTCCAAGCGTAGTCGAATTCGCCGGTTTCCATGACAGCCTGTCCGGCTGCGCGTGCATCGCCGCCGCCTTTGAAGGTCACCGCTGCGAAAGCTGGCTTGGCCGGGTCACGGTAGTTCGGGTTGGCTTCCATTGTGATCACGTCGTTCGGCTTGAACTCGGTGACGACGAACGGGCCAGTGCCAATCGGGTTAAAGTTCTGTTCTGTACAGGTGGAGGCCGCAGCACCCACACAGTTTTCGAACTGGGCTTTCTGCAGGATCGGGCTTTCGCCGCCAACAAAGGGGCCATAGGGGTTCGGTGTCGGGCCACCAAAGGTCACAACGACTGTCAGATCGTCGGGTGTATCAACGCTGGTCACGCCTTCAAATTTGGTCACCTGCGCGCAACCACCTTCGGGGTCGGTGCAATAGGCGTGGGTGAATGCGACATCGGCGGAAGTGAAGGCCGAGCCATCGGACCACATCAAGCCCGGTGTGATTTTCCATGTGATCGTGGTCAGATCTTCGCTGACGCCACCATTGGCGACGGTCGGAATCTCTTCAACCAGCCACGGCACCAGTTCGCCTTTTTCGTTATAACGGGCCAGCGGTTCGATGATCATCGAAGCTGATTCCACGTCCTTTGTGCCGCCGGACAAGAACGGGTTCAGAATAGAAGGCGCCTGCCAATAAATGATTTTAACTTCGCCGTCTGAGCCACGCTCCGCAAAAGCGGCGGGCGCCAGGGCTACGGCAGCAGCAGCCCCCAAAAGTAGGGATTTGAGTCGCATTAGTCTCTCCTAGTTGGACATAGTTTACCTATGTCGTTTTCCTTGGTGGGAGCCCCCGGAGCCTTATGCCGACGATTTCAGTGCAATAGCATTGAAACCGCTTTGAAAACGCATCGGTCTTTCCCCCTGTGTGCGCATCGAAACAGCTTTTGAGCAAAATGCAAGTCCCGTGGGGGCGATAACAAGGGCGACGTAGAGACAGAGTTTGACTCTGGCCCTACGTCGGTTAGCGTTTGAGCAACGAAAGAAAAAGGACCGCGCCCATGCCGGATGGCAGCATCGCCAGAATCGAGAATCTTCGCGTCGAGTTTCAAACCAAATCCGGCACCGTCGTCGGCGTTGAGGACGTCTCGTTTAACATTAACCCGGGGGAAACCGTCTGCGTTGTGGGCGAATCTGGTTCGGGCAAGTCGGTGTCGTCATTGTCGCTAATGCGACTGATTGAATATGGCGGGGGTGATATTGCCGGTGGGCGGTTGTTGTTCGACCGTAAGGATGCGGGCGAGGTTGACCTTTCGGAAACCGATCAGGACTTGATGCGCACCATCCGGGGCAACGAGATCGGGATGATCTTTCAGGAGCCGATGACGGCGCTGAATCCCGTCTTTACCGTGGGTCGCCAGTTGACCGAAGGCCTACGGCTGCACAAGAACATGACCAAGGCGCAGGCCGAGGCGCGGGCGCTGGATTTGATGCGTCAGGTGCGCATCCCGGAACCCGAACGGCGTCTCAAGCAGTATCCGCACGAATTGTCTGGCGGGATGCGGCAGCGCGTGGTCATCGCGATGGCACTGGCGTGCGAACCGCGGCTGTTGATCGCGGACGAACCGACCACGGCATTGGACGTGACCATTCAGGCGGAAATCCTTGCCCTGATGGACCGACTTAAGCGCGAGACTGGCACGGCCGTGATGTTCATCACGCACGATATGGCGGTTGTGGCGCAAATGGCCGACCGGGTGGTGGTGATGTTCCGCGGTAATAAGGTCGAAGAGGGGACGGTCGAAGAAATCTTCGAGAATCCGCAGCACCCCTACACCCAATCTTTGTTGGCGGCGGTGCCCAAGCTGGGCGAGATGACGGGCACCGACCTGCCGCGTCCGATGCGCCTTTTGGGGCGGGATGGATCTGATGTGCCGCCAATCACCGGATCGGACGAAGTGCTGCTCGAGGTCAAAAACCTGACCACGCGCTTCGAGGTCAAAGGCGGTTTTTTCCGTCGCACGGTGGCCAACGTTCACGCGGTCGAAGACCTGTCGTTTACGGTGAACAAGGGCCAGACTCTTAGCCTTGTCGGCGAATCCGGGTGTGGTAAATCTACAGCGGGCAGGTCGATTTTGCGGTTGGTAGAGCCGATGTCGGGCAGTGTTTTTCTTGATGGTAAGAACATCATGGCACTGACCCAGTCCGAACTGCGCGAGGCGCGGCGCGATATGCAAATGGTGTTTCAGGATCCGTTTGCGTCGCTGAACCCTCAGATGCAGCTTTCTGAACAGGTGGCCGAGCCATTGCGCAATTTTGGCATCGGATCGAGCGCCGAGATGCAGAAAAAGGTCGAAAACCTGTTCGACCGGGTGGAACTGCCACGCAGCTTCATGCAGCGCTATCCGCACGAACTGTCCGGTGGTCAGCGTCAGCGTATCGCGATCGCGCGGGCTTTGGCGCTGAATCCCAAGCTGATTGTCGCGGACGAAGCGGTCTCGGCGCTGGACGTATCGGTGCAGGCGCAGGTGTTGAACCTGATGCTGGAATTGCAGGCGGAGCTTGGTTTGTCGTTCCTGTTTATCAGTCACGACATGGCGGTGGTCGAACGGGTCAGTCACTATGTCGGAGTGATGTATCTGGGCCGAATCGTCGAACTGGGCCCACGCCGCGCCGTGTTCGAAAACCCACAACACCCCTACACACAGGCCTTGATGAAGGCAGTGCCGATTGCCGATCCGCGCAAACGCAAGTCGGAAAAGGATTTGAACTTCAAACCGATTCCATCGCCGATTCATGGGTTGGACTATGCGCCCGAGCCGTCGATCTACCGCGAGGTTGAGCCCGGTCACAAAGTGCTGATCACCGACAGCGGCTACTGAAACGGGCCGCAATCACCGATAAGGTGTGCGCATGGTACGAGTGTTCAGATGGCTTGCCCGCGGCCTGATTGCGGTATTCGCGCTTTTGGCGCTGGTGGCATGTGCGTTGCATGTAACCCAGACAGAGGGTGACGTGTCCGTAGCGCCGCCAGACCCGGCGGCATTGCGGATCGCCAGTTACAATGTGCACTACATCTGGCTCGACAAGGAAACTGGGGCTTGGTCAGTCGGCGACTGGGAGCGGCGCAAGGAGCCTTTGGGCAGCGCATTCAAAGCGTTGAACGCCGATGTTGTGGCATTTCAAGAGATGGAGAGTTTTCGCCGGGGCGATGATGGCTCGGTCAATCTTGCCCGAGATCATTTGATAGCTGAAAACCCGGCCTACGGTGTCGCAGCCACCGGCGACTGGCGCACATTCCCTACGACGCAGCCGATATTCTACGTGAAAGATAGATTGCAACTTATTGATCAGGGTTGGTTTTTCTTTTCGGACACGCCAGATGTGATCTATTCGCGTACCTTCAACGGTTCGTTCCCGGCCTTTGCCTCATGGGCGCTGTTTCAGGACCGCGAAACCGGGGCGCGGTTCCGGGTGGCGAATGTGCATTTTGAATACTCCAGCCGGTCGAATCGCCTTTTGTCTGCCGCTTTGGTGCGGGATCGTCTGAAGCCGTGGATTGAGTCCGGTGAAACAGTGTTTCTTGTCGGTGACCTGAACGCACTGCACGGGGCGCAGAAAATGGATATTCTGGAAGAGGCTGGAGTAGTCTTTGACCGGACGCCCGGCGCGACATACCATCTGAACCGTGGTGTGCATGTGTTGGGGGCGATTGACCATCTATCCCGCACATCCGATGTGACGCTGGGTGCAGGGCCAGTTGTTCTGCAAGAGAAGTTTGACGGCGAATGGCCTTCGGACCATCATCCGGTTTACGCAGACTACCTGCTCCCCTGATCCGCAAAGTGAGACCATGCAAAACCGCCTGACCCCGCGTGACATCCTTGACCAATTGGTAAAATTTCCCACCGTCAGCCGTGACACCAACCTGCCGTTGATCGATTGGGTTGAAACCTACCTGACGGAACACGGCATACACAGCCATCGGCAGGTGAAATCCGACGATCCGTCGAAGGCGGCGCTGTTCGCCCATGTCGGGCCAGACATTGCGGGTGGGGTCGTGCTGTCGGGTCACACAGATGTGGTACCGACCGATGGCCAGCCGTGGAGCACCGATCCGTTCTCCGTGACAGAGAAAGACGGCAAACTGTACGGGCGCGGCACGACCGACATGAAGGGGTTTGACGCGCTCGCCATCTGGACGCTGGTCGAAGCACAGCATCGCGGCGTGACGCGCCCGGTTCAAATCGCGCTGAGCTATGACGAAGAAATCGGCTGCACTGGTGCGCCGCCTTTGATCGAGGCGATGCAGGGCGTTGTTCCGCGCGCAGACACGGTGATCGTGGGTGAGCCGACCATGCTCAAGGCGGTGACAGGTCACAAAGGCAGCGTAAGCTATACCATTCACATACATGGGTTCGAGGTCCATTCTTCGGTTATGCATACTGGTGTGAGTGCGATCATGTACGGGGCCAAGTTGATCGAATGGGCCAATCGCATGAACGACGAAAGCGCTGCGGCGACGCCTGCGCCGGTCGCGGCGATGTTCGATCCACCCTACACGAATGTCCATGTCGGTGTGATCCATGGCGGCACCGCGCACAACATCACGGCCAAGGATTGCGAACTGGTCATGACGATCCGCGTCGTTCCGGGTGAATCGCTCGAGGACTGGGATAACCGGCTGCGCGCCGCTGTTGCCGAGGTCGAGGCCCAGATGCAGGCCGTGCGTCCCGAAACATGGATCGAGGTCATGCCGAACTCGGCGTTGCCTCCGTTCAAGTCAGACGACGCAGGCAGTGCTGAAACACTTGTGCGTCAATTGACCGGGGATAACGGCAAGCAATATGTGTCTTACGGCACCGAGGCGAGTCACTTTCAAAGCGCAGGCTATTCCGTTGTGGTGTGCGGCCCTGGTGACATTGCCGTTGCGCACCAGCCGGACGAATTTATCACTGTCGATCAGTTTACCAAAGGACGGGCGTTCATGGAGCGTTTGCTGGATCACCTCTCGACATGATCCCATTCCCGATTTCCGAACAAAGCCCGATAGCTTTTGCCGGGCCGCTTCCGTCTGAGACCGATGTTGTGGTCGTCGGCGGTGGTGTCATTGGCGTCTGCACGGCGCTGTACCTTGCCCGCAAAGGGCGGCGGGTGGTGCTGCTGGAGAAAGGGCGCATCGCGGGAGAGCAATCCTCGCGCAATTGGGGTTGGATCAGGCAACAGGGGCGCGACCCAGACGAGCTTCCCATCATGGTCGAAGCAAACCGCCTTTGGACCGAATTGGCCAGTCAGACCAATGTGGATATCGGGCTGGTGCGCTCTGGCGTGACCTATCTTGCGGAAAGCGAGAAAGAACTTCAGGGCTTTGCAGATTGGTTGCCCATCGCAACCGCGCAGGGCCTGGACACCGAGTTGCTTGACCGCGCGGCGCTCAAGGCGCGGTTTCCAGAGTTGGCCAAGGGCGGCTTTACCGGGGCAATCACCACCCCGTCCGATATGCGGGCTGAACCGTGGGTTGCGGTTCCCGCGTTGGCCGGGATCGCCGTGCGCGAAGGCGCGGTGATTGTCGAAGGCTGTGCCGCCCGCAAGCTGGACCTGGAGGCGGGGCGCATCACGGGGCTGTTCACCGAAGCCGGCCGCATTGCCTGTTCCGATGTTGTGGTCGCGGGGGGCGCGTGGTCTTCGCTTTTCCTACGGGCACATGGTGTGTCGATTCCGCAATTATCGGTGCGGGCCAGTGTCGGTGCGACCGAGCCTGTGCATCTGCCACATCAGGGTGCAGCGGGCGCGGGCAAATATGCCTTCCGCACCCGTGCTGATGGTGGCGCTTCATTGGCAGCAGGTGGCTTTCACGAATTGTTCGTTGGGCCTGACGCGTTCCGGGCGCTGCCCAAGTTCCGTGCGCAGCTGATGGCGTCTCCGTTCGGGACGCGGTTTCTGCCTGCGGCGCCCAAGGGTTATCCCGATGCCTGGGGCACCAAGCGGCAATGGGACGGTGACGAGGTGACGCCCTTCGAAGGTATTCGCGTGCTGAACCCGAAACCCAATGCGGGCAAGCTGCGCAAGGTGGCGGCAGAGGTGGAAAAGCTGTTCCCCGAGGTGGGGCCGATCCGGTATCGCGCGATGTGGGCGGGGATGATCGACACCATGCCCGACGTGGTGCCTGTGGTAGACCGGGTTGATGCGATTCCCGGTCTGACGATTGGCACAGGAATGAGCGGACACGGGTTCGGCATCGGTCCGGGGATGGGCCGTATGCTGGCGGATTTGGTCTGTGGTGACGCGCCGGGCCATGATCTTGGGCGGTTCCGGCTGTCGCGATTCAGCGACGGCAGCGCGATGGAGTTGGGCCCTGCACTTTAGGTGCTTGTCCTCGATGTTAGCGTCGGTCAGTGTGCCCCTCAGAAAGCGGAGGGTCCATGCCGGTCAAGAACAGCATCGCACAGAACACGGACACTATCACCGAGTGGCGGCGGTATCTGCACCAGTATCCCGAACTGATGTATGATGTGCACGAAACTGCGACGTTTGTTGCTGACAAGCTGCGCGGCTTTGGCGCGGATGAGATCGCCACTGGCATCGGTCGGACCGGTGTTGTTGCGGTCATCAAGGGGCGGACTGATACCAAAGGTCGGGTGATTGGGCTGCGCGCCGACATGGATGCACTGCCGATCACCGAAGCGTCTGGCGTCGACTATGCCAGCACGGTGCCCGGAAAGATGCACGCTTGTGGTCACGATGGGCATACGGCGATTCTGTTGGGGGTGGCGCAATACCTGAGCGAGACCCGTAATTTCGATGGCACCGTAGTGCTGATCTTCCAGCCTGCCGAAGAGGGCGGTGCAGGTGGGCGCGCGATGGTCGAAGACGGTCTAATGGACCGCTGGAACATTCAAGAGGTCTACGGGCTGCACAATGCGCCCGGAATTCCCGTCGGTCATTTCGCCATTCGTCCGGGGCCGTTGTTGGCGTCCTCGGATGAGTTCGAGATTGTGGTGACAGGGAAGGGCGGCCATGCCGCGGCTCCGCACGAGGCGGTGGACACCACGCTGGTGGCCGCACAAATCGTGGTCGCGCTACAATCTGTGGTGTCGCGCAACGTCAATCCGGTGCGGCCTGCAGTGGTGACCGTTGGTACGTTTCAGACTGACAGTGCAGCGTCGAATGTGATTGCGCATACGGTGCGGATGGAAGGTACAGTGCGCACCCTTGCAACCGAAGTGCGGGCACAGGCCAAAGAACGGATCAGGGCATTATGCGAGTACACGGCCTCGGCCTATGGCGCGACAGCCGAGGTGATCTGGACGCCGGGTTATCCGGTGACGGTGAACCACCCCGACCAGACCGCGTTTGCAGTCGAGGCGGCGCGAGCGGTGTCGGATTATGTGGATGACGACACCGATCCGATCCTGCCAGCGGAAGACTTTTCCTATATGCTTGAAGCCCGACCGGGAGCCTATATGTTCCTTGGAAATGGCGACACCGAGATGTGCCACCATCCCGCCTATGTATTTTCAGATGACGCGATCCCGCTTGGCTGTAGCTGGTTTGCGGAACTGGTCGAGCGCCGGATGCCGGTTTCGATCTGACACTCAACAAAAGGAGGCATTTCATGCCCGTGAAGAACCGATTTGCCGAACTCCAGGACGAAATCACCGCGTGGCGTCGGGATTTACACGAAAACCCCGAAATCCTTTTTGAGACCCATCGCACAAGTGCCTTGGTGGCAGAGCGGCTTAAGGAGTTTGGCTGCGATGAGATCGTCACTGGTATCGGGCGCACTGGTGTGGTCGGCGTGATCAAGGGCAAGAGTGACACGTCGGGCAAGGTCATTGGCCTGCGGGCAGATATGGATGCGTTGCCGATCCATGAACAGACAGGCCTTGATTACAAGTCGAAGACCGATGGCGCGATGCATGCGTGTGGCCATGACGGCCATACCGCGATGCTGCTGGGCGCGGCCAAGTACCTGTCCGAGACCCGCAATTTCGACGGCACCGTTGTGGTTATCTTCCAGCCTGCCGAAGAAGGTGGCGGCGGGGGCCGCGAGATGTGTGAAGACGGCATGATGGACCGCTGGGGCATTCAGGAAGTCTACGGTATGCACAACTGGCCGGGCAAACCAGTGGGCAGCTTTGCCATCCGCCCCGGCGCGTTCTTTGCCGCAACCGATCAGTTCGACATCACCTTTGAAGGCAAGGGTGGACATGCCGCGAAACCGCAGGAAACTGTGGACACAACCGTAATGGCCTCGCAAGCGGTGCTGGCTTTGCAGACGATCGCCAGCCGCAATGCCGATCCAATTGATCAGGTTGTGGTGTCGGTGACATCCTTCGAGACCTCATCCAAGGCGTTCAATGTGATCCCACAGCGGGTTCACCTAAAAGGCACCGTGCGCACCATGTCGAAGGAAATGCGCGATCTTGCAGAAAACCGGATCAAGGCGATTTGCTCTGGTGTTGCGGATACCTTTGGCGGGGCGGTGGACGTGAAATACCTCCGCGGGTATCCGGTGATGGTGAACCACGAAGACCAGACTGAATTCGCCGCCGAGGTGGCCAAGTCAGTGTCTGGTGGTTGCGATGACGCGCCGCTGGTGATGGGGGGAGAGGATTTCGCCTTTATGCTGGAGGAACGTCCGGGCGCTTACATCCTTGTCGGCAACGGCGACAGCGCAGCGGTGCATCACCCGGAATACAACTTCAACGACGACGCGATCCCGGCGGGCTGTTCCTGGTGGGCCGAAATCGTCGAACAGCGCATGCCTGCGGCATAAATGTTGCGTCAGTAAGTTTAAAGCGGCGGGCTATGATGGCCCGCCGCTTTACGTTTTGTCCTGATTTGGCGCGGTGAGCTGTTTTCTTTGATGTCGCCCGGTCATGAGCGCGCACCGACGCCGTATCCGAGGCTGGGTGGGCGAAACAGTTGCTCGCAAACAGTTAGGATTTCATAGATGGTAACATCGGAGTTGCGTTCAGTCGCGCTGCGATAGAGCAAATTGTATTCGATTTTAGGTTTTTTTGACTATGAAAGTACTGGTTACCTCATACAGGACCGCCAGTGACCGGATCGCTTTGGCCGCGCTTCGTGGTCTTTCTCTCGCAGGTTTTTCACCATGGCTTGGAACCGATGATCCATCGACAGCTTCTGCGAGATCACGCCACTGCCATGGCATAATTCGTCTGCACAGCCCGATTTCAAGCCCAGAAGAACATGCGGTGGAAGTTATGGAATGTGTGCGGAAGCATCATTTTTCAACAATCCTTCCCACGGATGACTACGCTGTGTTTTCTCTGTCGCAGGCATATGGGCAATGTGGCACTGACGTTCCTCTGCCAGTTCCACCCTTGGAGGGACAGCAACGTGCAATCGATAAAGCATCTGCCACCGAACTTGCTGCGGCGCTTGGATTGAACGTTCCCGAAACACAAACTGTGAAGAACAAAAGCGATCTGCGGCATGCATTGAAACACATTCCCTCACCGTGGATTATTAAGCTTGTCCAAGGAGGAGGCTCTGTTGGAATGTTGATCTCGGACGATCCAAATGAGGTTCTAGATCACGTCGACAGTTTGCCGGACTACGCGGATCATATCTACGATTTCAAAACACTTGTGGTGCAAAGCTACATTCCCGGTTGGAGCGAAGACGCCTACGCACTCATGTACCGTGGTCAGGTCGTGCGGAGCATGGCCAGCCGCCGATTGTTGTCGTGGCCAGACCAAAACGGCAGTGGGATCTTGTCAGAAACGATCTCTAAACCTTCTTTCTTTGAAAAGTCAGTGGAACTGCTTGAGGCCTTGGGGTGGCATGGCCCTGCAAATATCGAGTTTCGGATCGACCAGCGTAGCGGGCAGCCATATTTTATTGAAGTTAACGGCAGACTTTGGGGCACAACAGCCATGGCAATCGCCGCTGGTGTGAATTTCCCAGCCCTCTGCTGCCAGATGGCCATCGAAGATGGGTTGCGCAAAGAGCTCTCGTTTCCCGCTGGTGTCCGTATGCGGTTCCCTTTTCCTCTGGGAATACACCACCTCGCGGCCAGTTCCAGCAAGCTCTCTGTCGGATGGCAACTGTTTGGTCCATCCATGCGGTGCAAATCCGAGTTCTGGTGGTCAGATCCGATCCCTGGGCTTCTCCAACTGCAGGACGGGATAAAAAGCGTGCGTTCCGGCCAATCTGCGCGCGCTTTGAGCCCACTGTCCATCAACTGAACCTAACCACTGAATGGTCACGGTTTTGCAGATTGCCTTGTGGGCAAAAGGCGCTTCTTTCGCGCTGCTGCTTGCGATCAGCGAACCTTGCGGCCCGCTGATTTGATCAATCTTCGTACCCGCGTTTGTGCTTGCTTTTGGCCATCGCGTCTTTGACGACGCGCCCAAAGGATTTCTGCCGGGCGCGGGCCGCGGCGATGGTTTCGGAGTTGTACTGATCTTCGCGTCGCAGCTTTTGCCAGCGGTCGAAGCGCGCTTGATCAAGAGAGCCGTCTGTCAACGCGGTCTTGACGGCGCAACCCGGTTCGCTGGCATGGGCGCAGTTCGAGAATTTGCACTGCGCAGCAAGGGTTTCAATGTCGTCGAAGAGTTCTTCCAGACCATCGCTGGTGCCCGAAAGCTGGAGTTCGCGCATCCCCGGCGTATCGATCAACCAGCCACCTGCAAGTGTGGGACGCAGGGCGCGGTGGGTGGTGGTGTGACGGCCCTTGCCATCGTCTTCGCGGATATCTTGCGTGGCCTCGGCCTCTCCGGTGAGGGCGTTGCGCAGGGTGGTTTTGCCCACACCTGAAGAACCAAGCAGGGCCAAGGTTTGTGCGTTGCTGCACCACGCGTTGAGGCGCGCCACGTCTTCGGGGTCTTTGGCGTTGACGGCGATTGCGGTGACCAGCGGCGACAGGCGTTCCGCCTTCCGTTTGAAACTGTCGGGGTCATCGCAGAGGTCGGCCTTGGTCAGGATAACCAGCGGCAGGGCGTTCGAAGCGAGAGCCATCGCCAGATACCGCTCAAGCCGCGCGACGTTGAAATCAGCGTTGCAACTGGTGACAAGACCCACCGTTTCGACATTGGCCGCGATGCGCTGGGCGCCCACGGCATGGCCTGCCGCGCGGCGGTGCAGGTCGGTGACCGGATCAAGGCGGCGGATTGCACTGGTGCCGTCGGTTAGAACCCAATCCCCGACGGCGTAGGCTCCGGCGCTGTCGGTGGGGATGAGCCGCACTTCGCCCGCTTCGGATAAAGCAACAAGTTGGCTGCGGTGCACCTCTGAGATGCGGGCAGGGATGAGGGGGGCGTCCTCTTCGGTGAGTTGACGCGCAAAGTGGTCCGACCATCCAAGGTCGGTGCGTGTGTATCTGGTCAAGGGTTTGATCCTGTCGCTGAGAAACCTGCCCCGATGGGGCGTTCACATGGTCGGGGTGCGGCGATCAGCCTGTCACCCGCAGGGTGCACACAGTCTCCATGATGTCCTCCTGCAACTCAGCTTCTTCTGTAGCTAAGTATAAGGCGCTGGGTGCAGCGCGCCAAGCGGCATCTGGTCATTCGGTCAAACCGTTGCTAAGCGGACGCATGACCATGCCATCTCATGTCACTGTCGCCTGCATCAAATGGGGCACGCTTTTCGGGCCGGAATACGTGAACCGGCTGTATTCCGGCGTGCGGCGCAACCTGTCGTGCCCAGTGCGGTTCGTATGCATGACCGAACATTCCGAGGGGCTACACCCGGATATCGAAGTGTTGGACCTGCCGAGCGAGCCTTTTGCCGAACCGATGGCGGCGGCGCTCAAGGTGGCAAACCGGCAAGGTGCGATGCGGAAGGTGTCGCTGTTCAAGCGGGGATTGATCCCTGATCTGGTTGGGCCGGTTCTGGGGTTCGATCTGGATGTGGTGATCACCGGGTCGCTGGACGATCTGCTGACTTTGGCACCGGGGCATGTGGTGATGCGCCATGACTGGACCGAGGCCCGTAAGGGGCGGCCCACCGGGCACGGGTCCGTGTTTCGCTACGACCCAGCGGTGCATGGGTTTTTGTATGATGATCTGGCGGCGGATGCATACCGCGAGGTCGAGATCGCGCGTGGGTCAGAGCAGCGCTATACATCACACAAGGCAATGGGCCGGGAAGTTTTCACCTACATTCCGGGTGATTGGGTGGTGAGCTTTAAGTATGATTGCAATCCGTTCCCGGGCAATTACCTGCATCCGGCACAGCTGCCTGCCGATGCGCGGGTGGTGTGTTTCCACGGGCGGCCCAAGATGCCGGAAGCGATCGAGGGGTATCGCGGTTCGCTGATCCGCTACGCCAAACCGACGGCGTGGCTGCAAGACCACTGGGTCGATCGCGCGCGTGCGGATTTGGGAGACCGTTGGGGATAGGCGGGCGATGCGTCGACGCATCGCGTGTTTCCGTTGACGTAAACTGGCCAGACGGCAAGTTGAACCGGCAAGAATGCCCCGCCGGGCGGCTGGACTCTTGCGGGTGCCGCCGCGAACGGGGTAAGAGCGGGCAAGTACATTCGAGGGAAGGGCAACACCATGCGTCGAGTAGTTGTGACAGGCTTGGGATTGGTGACACCGTTGGCAGACGGTGTCGAAGAGAGTTGGACCCGTATTCTGGACGGTCAGTCTGGGGCGGGAACAATCAGCAAGTTCGATGCGAGCCATTTGGCAACGACCTATGCCTGCGAAGTGACATATGGCGACGGGACGGACGGAACCTTTAATCCCGACGCGTATCTTGAGAAGAAAGAACAGCGCAAAGTCGATGAGTTCATTCTGTTTGGTATGGCGGCTGCGCAGCAGGCTGTGACCGATGCGGGATGGATGCCCGAGGATGAGGAAAGCCGCTTGCGGACTGGCGTGATGATCGGTTCGGGGATCGGCGGTCTGAACTCTATCGCGGAAACTGCGCTTTTGATCCGCGACAAAGGTCCGCGACGGGTGTCGCCGTTCTTTATTCCGGGTGCGCTGATCAATCTGATTTCGGGCAATGTATCCATCAAGTACGGCTTCAAGGGGCCGAACCACGCGGTGGTTACCGCCTGCTCCACGGGTGCGCACGCGATTGGCGATGCGGCACGGTTGATTATGTTCGGCGATGCCGATGTGATGGTCGCCGGTGGCGCAGAGGCGGCGATTTCCGAGATCGGGATCGCAGGCTTCAACGCCTGTAAGGCGCTGTCGACCAAGCGTGGCGACGATCCGAAAGCAGCAAGCCGCCCCTACGACGCGGACCGCGATGGCTTTGTCATGGGCGAGGGCGCGGGTGTCGTGGTTCTTGAGGAATACGAACACGCCAAGGCACGCGGCGCGAAGATTTATGCCGAGGTGTGCGGTTATGGTCTGTCGGGCGATGCCTATCACATCACTGCACCGTCCGAAGATGGTGAAGGTGGTGAGCGGTCGATGCGTGCAGCGTTGAAACATGCTGGTCTTGAGCCTGCGGATATCGACTATATCAACGCACATGGCACCTCGACGATGGCGGATGTGATCGAACTTGGAGCCGTTGAGCGGATGATGGGTGATGCGGCGGGCAAGGTGACGATGTCATCGACCAAATCTGCCACGGGGCACCTTTTGGGCGCGGCGGGCGCGATCGAAGCGATCTTCTCGATCCTTGCAATCCGCGATCAGGTGGCACCACCGACGCTGAACCTTGACACGCCTGCTGTCGAAACCTCTGTGGACCTTGCGCCCAAGGTCAAGCGCGAGCGTTCGATCAATTATGCTTTGTCGAACTCTTTCGGGTTCGGGGGCACCAATGCCAGCGTCATCTTCGGAAAGGTGGATCGCTAAGTCATGTGGCGTCACATCGCGTCCAACGCACTGACCTTTCTGGTCGTGCTGGTCTTTCTCTTTGGTGGTGTCCTGATCTGGGCGCAAAACGAATATGTCTCGGAAGGCCCGTTGGAGCAGGCGATCTGTGTGCAGGTCGATCGCGGGTCGAACTTTCGGCGTGTGTCAGACACCTTGGCCGACGACGGTGCGGTATCGAGCGCGGCGCTGCTGCGGATCGGGGCGGATTACACGGGCAAGACATCGCAGTTGAAGGCAGGATCTTTCCTTGTGCCGGAAGGCGCGTCGATGGAGGAGATTGTCGACATCGTCACTCGCGGCGGTGCGAGTACCTGTGGCACGGAAGTCGTCTACCGGGTGAGCATTGCGCGCGCCACGGTGCAGGTGCGCGAATTGGACCCGGCGACTGGGCGGTTTGTCGAGATCGCGGAGTTCAATCCGGCGGAAGACGACGCGCCTGAG
Organism: uncultured Marivita sp.; assembly: GCA_947503115.1. Taxonomy (GTDB): domain Bacteria; phylum Pseudomonadota; class Alphaproteobacteria; order Rhodobacterales; family Rhodobacteraceae; genus Marivita. The sequence continues at coordinate 4,893 of CANNCS010000028.1, read as the reverse complement.
ACATACACCAGTGTGAAGAACGAACCAGACACGCGGTATCGTGTGGCCTTGGCCGAGGGTGTGACCAGCTGGCAGATCGTTCAGGAGTTGGGGCAGATCGACATCCTTGAGGGTGAAATCGAAGCGATCCCCGCCGAAGGTGTTTTGGCCCCCGACAGCTACGAGATCACACCCGGCAGCAGCCGAGCCGAGTTGTTGGCGCGGATGGAATCAGCGCAGGAACGTATTCTGGCCGAGGCTTGGGCCAACCGGCAGGACGGGTTGCCATATGACAGCCCGGAAGAGGCGTTGGTCATGGCGTCGATTATCGAAAAGGAAACTGGCACACCTGACGAGCGGTTCCTTGTGTCGAGTGTTTTTGTCAATCGACTGGAGCAGGGCATGCGCCTTCAGACCGACCCGACAGTGATCTATGGCATCACACGCGGTCAGGGCGTGCTGGGGCGCGGTATACGACAGAGCGAATTGCGGGCGGAAACGCCGTGGAACACCTATGTGATCGACGGGCTGCCGCCGACACCGATTGCCAATCCGGGCCGGGCCTCTATTGAGGCGGCGCTGAACCCGGATGAAACGGGGTACATCTTCTTCGTGGCCAAGACCCTTGATCCGGCGGATGGGCATAATTTCGCGGTGACGTTGGCCGAGCATAACGCCAATGTGGCGGCGTACCGGGCGCTTGAAGCGCAGCGGGATAATTGATCCTGCCCTTACCTGAGGGAGTTCCCCCGGCATGGATGTGATCGACTTTCTGCTTGTGGGCGCGGTGGTGTTTGTCATTGCCGGTTCGGTCAAAGGGCTTGTGGGCATCGGTCTGCCAACTGCGGCGATCAGCATGCTGACCATGGTCATCGATCCGCGTACGGCGATTGCGATGGGACTTGGGCCGATCATCGCATCGAACGCCTGGCAGATCTGGACGATGGGCGATCTGCGGGGGGCTATCTCGCGCTATTGGGTGTTTGCGATTGCGTTGGGCGTGAGCGTGTTCCTGACAGTGCTGCTGTCTGCCAACGTGTCGGACAGGGTCATTTTTCTGGCGCTTGGTCTGTCCATTGTGTCTTTCGCGGTGCTGAATTTACGCTTTGCGATGCCGCGCATTCCGGACAGGTTTGACACGGTTGCGCAGGTGATCTTTGGCAATCTTGCGGGCATTTTAGGGGGGCTTTCCGGTGTGTGGATCGCGCCGGTCATCATGTATATGAGCGCGCGGCAGGTGCCCAAGGACGAGTTTGTTCGCGCGACAGGCCTTTTGCTGTTTGTGGGAGGCGTGCCTTTTGCGGTGGCCTATGTGCAGCAGGGTTTGGTGACGCCAGAGTTGGGCTTTGTGTCACTGCTTTTGATCCTGCCGACTTTGTTGGGGTTCTCGCTTGGGGCGCGGTTGCGATCGCGGTTTTCGAATGAAGGCTTTCGCAAACTGGTGCTGTATGTGTTCCTGATCCTTGGGCTGAACATGCTGCGGCGAGGGATTTTCTGAGCCGCGCGCGTTGTGGTTAAGAAACCCTGAATCACTTCAATTTGTTACCTGAGCCCCGGTGTGGTGCCTTTGAGCGTAGGGTCTTGCTAAGGTCTTAACCCTGCGCGCGGCGCGTTAGCAGCTTCTTTCCAAATGTCCTTTCTATTGCTTTGTGCCTGCTAGGCATCAACAGGTTGCGGGTCATTCCGTTGCCTGCCGGTGCATCGATGGACGGAGATCCATTCAGCACAGGAGGCAGGGATCGCATGGTTTTGATCACTGCAGAAGAGATGGGTACCGCGCTTGAGACCGAGCGCGATGCCATTGCGCAGGAGTTGCGGACTATCCGCGAGATGGTGGCGGTGCTGCGCAGCAAGGTGGAGGCCGGAGAAACGGGGACTGCAACCGAGGCAGCCAAAGCGCTGTCCGAATTGCGGGCCTGGCTGAAACACGCCAAGGAAACGGAGGTTCAGATTGAAAGACATCGCCGAGAACATGCCGCAATTGACGGGGCTTACGGGCTTGACCTCGATGCGGCGCGGGTTGCGGTCGGGTGCCGACTTGATCGCCTCCGCCAGTGTTGCCGAGAGGGACGCGTTCCTGAACAGTCTTGAAGAGGTGGACGGGGCGCTTTTGGCGTTGCCCTACCTGTTTGAGTTCTGGGCGCATCCGCACCAGTTACCCCCAGAGGGAAACTGGCGGTCGTGGGTGATCCTTGGTGGGCGCGGCGCGGGGAAAACCCGCGCCGGTGCCGAATGGGTGTGGTCCATGATCGAAGGATCGCGGCCCTTGGACAAGGGGGCTGCCCGGCGCGTGGCGCTTGTGGGTGAGACCTTGGATCAGGTGCGCGAGGTGATGATCTTTGGCGACAGCGGGATCATGGCCTGTTCGCCGCCTGATCGACGACCCGAGTGGCTTGCGACACGGCGGATATTGCGATGGCCCAACGGGGCCGAGGCGGTTGCCTGTTCAGCGCATGATCCCGAGAGTTTGCGCGGGCCTCAGTTCGATGGCGCGTGGGTGGATGAATTGGCCAAGTGGAAGCGCGGGCAGGAGGCGTGGGACATGTTGCAGTTCACGCTGCGGCTGGGGGCGCATCCACGGGTGTGCGTGACAACCACGCCAAGAAATGTGGGCGTTTTGAAGTCTTTGCTGGATGCGCCATCCACTGTTGCGACGCGCGCACCGACCGAGGCGAACCGGGCTTATCTGGCGTCGTCGTTCCTTGACGAAGTGCGGGCGCGCTATGCGGGCACGCGATTGGGGCGGCAGGAGTTGGATGGAGATTTGCTTGATCAGGCTGAGGGGGCTTTGTGGACGATGGAGGCGTTGGAGAATACGCGGTGTACGGAGGTGCCCGGGTTTGACCGGATCGTTGTCGCGGTCGATCCAACAGCGTCGAGCGGTAAGGGGTCGGATGCCTGTGGGATCGTGGTGGCGGGGGTGAACACAGACGGGCCGCCGCAGGACTGGCGTGCGGTGGTGTTGGAAGATTGCACGGTTCAGGGGGTGTCGCCCTTGATCTGGGCACGGCGGGCGATCACGGCGATGGAGCGCTGGGGCGCACATGCGTTGGTGGCCGAGGTCAATCAGGGAGGTGACATGGTGGAAGCCGTGTTGCGGCAGGTCGATCCGATGGTGCCGGTTGTGCGGGTCCACGCGTCGCGGTCCAAGGCGGCGCGTGCCGAGCCTGTGGCGGCTTTATACGAGCAGGGACGTGTGGCGCATTATGGGGCGTTTGACGCGCTGGAGGATGAGATGTGCCAGATGACGCGGCTTGGCTACCAGGGGACGGGGTCTCCGGATCGGCTGGATGCGCTGGTTTGGGCTTTAACTGATCTTGTGATCGCGCGGGCGGCGGAATGGCGTGTGCCGCGGGTTCGGACGTTGCGCCGCTGAGCGTACGCTATGGTTTCCAGCCGTTAACCTTTGCTGGGTAGGTTGGTTTCATCAAGACGGCGCAGGACGGGACGCGCCACAGCATTTGACGGAACGGTGATTTGGGAGCGGGGCCCTGCGATGCGGCGGGCTGCGGACGGGGGAGCCGTGTTTGGGGACGCCAGAGACCTGTGGGCGTGGGTCTTTGGCACATGGCCGGTCGGAGGGGTTCGAGAGACCTTTCCGACCGTGCCGGAAACGAAACGGGATTTGCGAGGAGCGCAGCAGCATGGTGTGGGACATCTTTCGGCATGGCCGCAAGCAAGAGGCCGGGATTGAGGGCAAGGCCAGTGCCACAGGGCCGGTTGTGGCATGGCAGAACATGGGCCGCGTGGCATGGTCGGCGCGGGACACGGCATCGCTGACGCGAACCGGGTTTACGGGGAATCCGGTCGGGTTTAGGGCGGTTAAGCTGATCGCAGAGGCGGGCGCTGCGGTGCCGTTGGTGCTTCAGGATCAGGCGCAGCGCTACGAGGTGCATCCGCTTTTGGATGTATTGCGCAGGCCGAACCCGGCGCAGGGGCAGGCAGAGTTGTTCGAAGCGTTCTATGGGCAGTTGTTGTTGTCTGGCGACGGGTATTTCGAAGCTGTTGGCGCAAGTGGTGTGCCTGGTGAGTTGCATGTCTTGCGGTCGGACCGGATGAAATTGGTGCCGGGGCCAGATGGTTGGCCTGTTGCCTATGAATACGGTGTTGGTGGCAAGGCGCATCGGTTCGACATGGGGGACGGTGCCGCGCCGATCTGTCATGTGAAGGCGTTTCATCCGCAGGACGACCATTACGGGCTCAGCCCTATGGTGGCGGCGGCACAGTCGTTGGATGTGCACAATGCGGCGTCGCGCTGGTCCAAGGGATTGTTGGACAATGCAGCACGGCCTTCAGGAGCGATTGTCTATCACGGCACGGATGGTGTGTCGGGGATGGCAACAGATCAGTACGATCGCTTGGTCGAAGAGATCGAGAGCCATCACATGGGCGCACGCAATGCGGGGCGGCCGATGCTTTTGGAAGGCGGGTTGGACTGGAAGCCGATGGGCTTTTCGCCATCGGACATGGAGTTTCAAAAGACCAAGGAAGCGGCAGCTCGGGAGATTGCTGTGGCGTTCGGGGTGCCTCCGATGTTGTTGGGGATTCCCGGAGAGGCGACGTTTGCCAATTATGCCGAGGCGCATCGGGCGTTTTATCGCCTGACGGTTTTGCCATTGGTGTCGCGGGTGACGGCGGCATTGTCGGCCTGGCTGTCACAGCATGCAGGGCAGGACTTGGTGCTGAAGCCCGATCTGGATCAGGTGCCCGCGCTGGCGGCAGAGCGCGATGCGCAATGGGCGCGGGTGGCGCGGGCGGAGTTCCTGACGGCGGCGGAAAAGCGCGCGTTGCTTGGGTTACCGGTGCTTGCCGATGAGTGAGCCTCGACCAGGGTATGATACCAAGGGCTGCGATCATTGACCCACTTTCGCCCAATCTCTGGTTCCGATTGACGTGATGACGTCCGGTAGGGCG
>CANNCS010000027.1 GCA_947503115.1 uncultured Marivita sp. | reverse complement strand
TGGCAGGCATCGGAAACTCCTTTGCCGGCCATGGAATCAGAGCGCGGGCGAGCTGGGAACCTCAGAAATCCCTAATGGGTCAGAAGCCAGCCCCTTTGGTATTACCTGATCACTTATTTCCAACGTCAGGACCGCACCCCCCTGACGTCTGTGCCGATTTCGCTCAAACCCGTCGAGGCGTCACTTCAGGCTCCGGCCAACGCACCTGCCGGGTCGACCATCGACGTTGCATGGACAGGACCGAACTACGACGAGGATTACCTTGGGATCGGTCGCATTGGCGCGAATGGCGCGAACCAGTGGGAAAACTGGGCCTACACGCGGGACGGTGTGCCCGCCAAGCTGTTGATCCCGGCAACACCGGGCGACTACGTCATTCGCTACTTCGTCAGGCAGGACCGGTCAGCCATTGCGGAAACCGCGATCACGGTGACACCAGTCGACGCGACCCTGATCGCGCCAGCAACAGCGGCTCCGGGTGCAACTGTCCAAATTGGTTGGACAGGGCCCGACTATGCCGAAGACTACATCGGCGTTGGCCCAACAGGGGCAACGGGCGCGGCGCAATGGCAAGGCTGGGCCTATACCCGCAGCGGTAACCCAGCGACGATTACCCTACCGGACACTCCGGGCGACTATGTCGTGCAGTATTTCATCCGTCAGGATCGGAAAAGCATCGCATCCGCAACCATCAAGATCGAATAAGCGCGGTCGCGGTTATCCAAGGCTTTCGCCCCAATCAACCAACCCCTGACGCCCTTCCGGCGTCAGGTCATAGACTCCCGTTTCGACCCTGCAAAACCATCCATAGTGGTTATCGCGCATAAGGGTCGTTGCATTTGCAACCCCAGTTGCCTTGGCCACAATGGCCCCCTTCTCGGCGCCCGTTTCTGCCAGATACATCGCGCAACGCACCGCGTCTTGCCTGTAGGCCGTGACGATCCCGTGCCGCGTCGCACCACCTGAATTGGGATCACCTTCCAACCGATGAAACTCGCGCAGCAGCTTTTCGCGTTTCGCTTTATTGCGGCGCGGGAGGTATGGGCCGGGGTCACACTGAGCTTCAACAATTCCATCTTTTCGGACGGTTAGAAACCCAAGAGAAAGTCGGCGGCACATGATCGTGTTTTCGCGCAAAGCACGGCGCGCCTTTCGACCCGAAGGTTTTGGCACTGCGATATAGACTAGGTCCGTTAATCGCAGCCGTGTCACCGCCTGATGGTACAGCGTGAGGTTCAAGCGCAGTTTGAGTTCGACTACAATCGGGTCTTCATCGCCACGGAGCGCAACAAGATCGACCGCGCCGATTTCGCCTTTCACGGAATAGCCCTGGGCCTCGAGAAAGGCTTTCACGAACGGATAAAGATCGGCTTCTCGCTCCATGTCCCATCAATGCGCGACCGCCTTGCCGCTGGCAAGCACAGCGCCTAGCTTCTGATGCAGTAAAGGGAAAAGGATGCCAAAATGATTGCCCGCATATTGTCACTCTTGTGCTTTCTGGCTTTGACGCAGCCGGCCTTTGCGACATGTTCGGGCAATGATCTGCGCCCAACGCTGGGACCCGACGAACGAGCAAGCCTTGACGCGGCGTTGGCAAATGCTCCGTTTGCCGACGGAAACCACTGGAAGGCGACACGCGGGCACGCCACGCTGCATTTGATCGGCACGATGCACCTTGCTGATCCGCGTCTCGACGCCCCGGTGAGAAGGCTCAGGCCGACTGTAGAAAGCGCAGATTTGCTCTTACTCGAAATGACGAGTGAAGACGAACTAGCATTGCAAAGCCGTTTGACGACCGACCCAAGCCTGCTGCTTATGGCGGACACTACACTGCCCGAGCTCCTGAGTGACACGCAATGGGATCAGATGACCGAAGCTTTGAACGCGCGTGGAGTACCACCGTTCATGGCTGCGCGGTTTCAGCCATGGTACGTTTCGATCCTTCTCGCAATCCCGCCCTGTGCTTCACAAGACGATCTGGCGGGCGGTGGTTTGGATGCGCGGATCGAAGAGATCGCCAAAACCAATGGTATCCCCAGCGCGGCTCTGGAAGATGTAGAGACAATCTTCGCAGCCTTTTCCGATCAACCGAGGCAGACGCAGATTGACATGATGCTGTCCTCGTTGGTCGATCCGGCCATCAACGAGGATTTGTTCGCAACAATGCTCGCCAGCTATTTTGACGAAGCCCCCGCCGAAGGCTGGGCCATGTCCACCATCCTTGCCGAACGCTACAGCCCTGTCACATCCGACGCCGCAGCCGCAATTTTCGCGACGATGGAGCAGGCGCTTCTAATCGACCGAAACCGCGCTTGGATTCCCGTGCTGATTGAGGCGACCGAAACGCACGACACCGTGGTCGCTGCGTTCGGTGCGGCCCATTTACCGGGAAAGGACGGCGTCCTAGCTCTGCTTCAGGCCGAAGGGTTCACGCTGGAACGTCTACCTTTCTGACGTATCGCGCCCACGCACCTGACTGTCGTCCTTCAGAAGCAGACCAAGCGCAATCACTGTCAACGCGACCCCCACGAGGATCAGCACAGGGGGAAGCGGTCGGCCCAGCGCCATTTCCCACAGGATCACCCAGCTTGGTGTCAGGTAGGTGTAGGCCATGACCTTGGCCGATGGCAGCCGCAGGCTGGCGTATTGCAACAGCAGGAAGGTCAAAGCACTGGCAAAGACCGACGTGTAAAGGATTGTCACCCAAACCACCGGCGGGAGTGCGGCCCAGTCGGTAGCCATGAGCGATGGATAGCCGAAGATCATCAACAAAACTGCCCCGGCAACCAAAACGCCAAAGGTGAAAACTGCAGGCCGCTCGCCTCGATTCAGTTTCGGCACAAGTGGGGCATAGACGGCATGGGCGACACAGCCGACGAAGTAAACCATCTCGCCCCGACCAATCCCGAACGCCAGCAAGGCGTTAAGGTCTGCGCGAAAAATAACCCAAAGCGCGCCGATCCCTCCAATCGCCAATGCGACCGCCATCCGCCCGGTCATCACTTGCCGCAGCAGCACCCAACCGAACCCAGCCGCGATCATGGGCGTTAGCGTGAACACCGCCGCCATCGACACCGGCGCGCCAGTCTTCAGTCCTTCGAACATCAAAACGAAATACGCGACGAGGAAAACCGCCAACACAAGATAGCGCCACGGCGCACGCAACGCGTCGCGGCCGACGCCTCCGGTCGAAAAGACAAGAACCGCCAGAATGACCGAGGCCACCACAAAGCGAACGGCATTCAACGCTTCGGGTGCGATATGCGGTGCCGCCATCGACCCAAGCGAAAACGACCCCGCAACCAAAGCCGAAAAAGCCAACATGGCAAAGTGGCCTCGATGTGCTTGGGTCATGTCAGGTATCAGACGCATCAAAGACCCGGACGGCCTCCTTGAGGTACGCCAACAATGCCTGAACCTTGGCCGTCCTGTGGAGATCGACGTGCGTCACAAGCCACAACGGGGCGGCCCATTCCTCTTTCGACGGCATCACTTCGACCAGTTCTGGGTCTACAGTTCCTTGCGCAACCGGCATGAACCCGATCCCAGCGCCGCTCCGCACGGCTGTGATCATGCTGTAGGTGTCAGTCGCCCGGAACACCACGCGGTCATAGGACACCTTGGAGCGCAACCATTGCTGAAACGGGGCGCGTCCGTCGGGATTGTCATTGCCGACAAAAACATGATTGGGCAGATCCTCTTCATCTTTGGGCAACCCATGCTTTTCGATGTACCGTTTCGAGGCATAAAGCCCGATCTTGAGCTTCGTGAGAGGCTGCACAACGTTGTCAGGCTCATCGGGTACGGACCCCGCGCGGATCGCCACATGCGCTTCGCCATATTCCAACCTGAACACACGGGCGTCCGTCAGATAGCGCACCACGACATCCGGGTAACCTTCCTTGAAATCCGACAGAACTGGGACAAGGAAATCCGATAGCTCTACAATTGACGTCACCATCAGGTCGCCACTCACATCGGCCCCGCGCCCACGAATACGGCCGACCAATTGCTGTAGCTGATCTTCGGTTGTCTGAGCGACACGCGCCAAATCTTCGCCGGACTCCGTAGGGGTATAGCCGCGGGCATGTCGTTGGAACAACTTCACCCCCAACCGCGCCTCGAGCGCGTCGATATGCCGGATGACCGTGGCGTGGTGTACGCCCAATACCTCGGCGGCCCCACTCACTGTGCCTTGCCTCGCAACTTGGTACGCTGTGCGCACCTCGTCCCAATGTTCCATGATTGCCCCCTGTGCACTTGCTCACACGTGATGCGCATTTCTTCCCATTTCGTGCGCTGCGGCAAGACATAAATAGCGGTCACAGATAAACAACCCCGCGACTGGAGGGTCCCATGACAAAAACAATATTGCGCATCGACGCATCCGCCCGCCACGACGGTTCTGAAAGCCGTGCACTGACCCAACGCATCCTTGACCGGCTTGCTCCGGATGAGGTCATCAACCGTGACTTGGCGGCATCTCTGCCCGCCATAGACGCGGAATGGCTGAATGCCAACTGGACGCCCGAGGACCAGCGCAGTGATGCCCAACGCGAAAGCTTAGCGCTGTCCGACACGCTGATCCAAGAAGTCAAATCGGCAGATACAATCGTGATTGGAGCGCCAATCTACAATTTCGGGATTCCGGCCACCCTCAAGACTTGGGTCGACCAGATTGCGCGTGCGGGAATCACATTCAAGTATTCCGAATCCGGCCCGCAGGGTTTGATGACCGGGAAACGCGCGATCATCGCCATCACGTCTGGCGGCACACAGGTCGGGTCCGACATTGACTTTGCCAGCGGCTATCTGCGCCATGTTCTGGGCTTTGTCGGAATTACGGACGTTCAATTCGTTGCGGCAGACCAGCTGGCGGTCGACGCGGACGCGTCACACGCCAAGGCCGACGCCGCGCTTCAGGCTCTTGCGGCCTAAGCAAACAGGCGCGCGGGTTGACTCTGCGCGCCATTTTACCCTAAACGCCTCCCAACTCCGGGAAGTCTGACTTTCCGGTCCCTTGGACTAAGTCCGGGATCGCCCCCCACCAGCGTGTTACGCCCGTGGGGGCGTTTGACGTTTGGTAAATGCGCTGCTGGCCCTTACATCAGGACCAAACCAGCGGCAAAGGAGGCGAGAGCCCATGTTTGAAAATCTGTCCGACCGCCTATCAGGCGTCTTTGATCGGCTCACCAAACAGGGCGCGTTGTCCGAGGATGACGTCAAGACCGCGTTGCGCGAAGTCCGCGTTGCCCTGCTCGAAGCCGACGTTTCGCTGCCAGTCGCTCGCGACTTCATTAAGGCGGTGCAGGAAAAAGCAACGGGTCAAGCGGTCACCAAATCGATCACGCCCGGCCAACAAGTCGTTAAGATCGTCCATGACGAACTCAAGCACGTCCTGACAGGCGACGAAGACCCCAGCGCGCTAAAGATCGACAATCCGCCTGCACCCATCCTGATGGTCGGTTTGCAGGGTGGCGGTAAGACCACCACCACAGCCAAGATCGCCAAACGCCTGAAAGAGCGTGAGGGCAAGCGCGTGCTGATGGCGTCGCTCGACGTGAACCGCCCAGCGGCGATGGAGCAGTTGCAGATCCTCGGCAACCAGATCGGTGTCGACACTCTGCCCATTATCAAAGGCGAAGACCCTGTCGCTATCGCCAAGCGCGCCAAGACACAGGCAAGTCTTGGTGGCTATGACGTTTACATGCTTGACACTGCGGGCCGTCTCTCCATCGACGAAGAATTGATGGCACAGGTTGAAGCGGTGCGCGATGTCGCCAACCCGCGTGAGACGCTGCTGGTTGTCGACGGCCTGACCGGCCAAGATGCCGTGCACACCGCAGAGAATTTTGACGAACGCATCGGCATCACCGGTGTGGTCCTGACCCGGATGGATGGTGACGGACGCGGCGGTGCCGCGCTGTCGATGCGCGCAGTGACTGGCAAGCCGATCCGCTTCGTTGGCCTTGGCGAAAAGATGGACGCGCTCGAAACCTTCGAGCCGGACCGGATCGCGGGCCGCATCCTTGGCATGGGCGATATCGTGGCCCTTGTGGAAAAGGCGCAGCAGACGCTCGAGGTCGAACAGGCCGAGCGGATGATGAAGCGCTTCCAAAAGGGGATGTTCAACATGAACGACCTTAAGATGCAGCTGGAACAGATGATGAAGATGGGCGGCATGGAAGGCATGCTGGCCATGATGCCCGGCGCCCAGAAGATGCAAAAGCAAATGGATGGCGCAGGTATCGACGACCGCATGTTGCGTCAGCAGATCGCGCTGATCAACTCCATGACCAAAAAGGAACGCGCCAACCCGCAGCTCCTACAGGCCAGCCGCAAGAAACGCATCGCCAAAGGTGCGGGCATGGAAGTGTCCGAGCTTAACAAGCTTCTCAAGATGCAGCGCCAGATGGGCGACATGATGAAGAAGATGGGCAAGATGGGCAAAGGCGGCATGCTGAAACAGGCCATGAAAGGTATGATGGGCAAGGGCGGCGGCAGCCCGGAAGAGATGATGGGCCAGATGGACCCGAAGGCTCTGGAACAGGCGGCCAAGGCGATGGGTGGCAAAGGCGGGTTGCCCGGCATGGGCGGCATGGGTGGTTTGCCACCGGGCCTGAGCGGTTTCGGCAAGAAGAAGTAAGTGACGACCGCCCCGATCATAAACACGGCGCGTCTGCGCCTGCGCGGTCACACGTCGGCCGATCTCGAACAGTTGTGCGATCTGTTCGAGACGGATCGAGCTGTGCATATGGGCGGCCCGATCCCGCGCAAGCAGGCGTGGCGGTGGATGGCGTCTGAAGTTGCCATGTGGGACCTGATGGGCCACGGCGCGTGGGGTATTGAGACGACCGAGGGCGAATTCATCGGTCAGGTCGGTTTGCTCAAACCCCCGCACTTTCCAGAGATCGAATTAGGCTGGACGCTGCTCGAGCAGGCCGAAGGCAAGGGCTATGCGTTCGAGGCGGCCATGGGCGCGATGCTCTGGGCGTGGGACCAAGGTATCAAAACCCTTGTGTCCTATATCGACCCCGCCAATTCGCGATCCATCGCACTCGCGGAACGGCTGGGCGCGCTGCATGACACGGACGCACCATTGCCGGAAGGCGAAACACCGGAAGAAACCATCGTCTACCGCCACAGCCCGGACAGCGACGGAAGCCCGGAGGCTTACGCATGAGCCTCACCAACGCGCCTTCGCTTGAAACCGATCGCCTGATTTTGCGCGGCCCTGAAAAAGCCGACGCCGAAGCGATGATCGCCTTTCTGATGGACGAGGGTCGTTCCCATGGATTTGGCGGATACGCCCATCGCTCTGACGCGTGGCGTTGGTTCACCCTGAACGTCGGCCACTGGCACTGGCACGGCTATGGCTATTTCACGATTCAAGACAAAGCCACCGGCGAACCGGCGGGTATCACCGGCATATGGAATCCCGACGGTTGGCCCGAACCCGAAGTGGGCTGGGTCGTGTTCGACGGGTTCGAAGGCAAAGGAATCGCCTTTGAGGCCGCAACCCGCGCCCGCGAATGGGCCTATAACGACCTTGGCTTCACCACGCTGACGTCGAACATCGTGCCGGGCAACACCCGGTCCATCCGTCTCGCTGAACGCATGGGCGCCACCTACGAGCGCACCTACCACAACCCGAACATGGGCGAAGACATGCTCTATCGCCATCCGGGACCGGAGGCGCTGGCATGACGCTTGATGTCCCCGTGATCGAAACCGACCGCCTGATCCTGCGCGCGCCACGCCTGTCAGATCACCCGGCCTTTTGCGCTTATTTCGCCGAACCGCGCAGCAAATGGAACGGTGGACCGCTTGGACCGCGTGAAGTCGAAGGCATGATCACTTCAGCTGCTGGCAGCTGGGCCCTACGTGGCTACGGCCTGTGGTTTGTAACGCTTAAAGACGACGAAACCGCCATCGGCTTTGCCGGCATTTTCCATCCATATGACTGGCCGGAGCCGGAATTGGGTTATGGCATCGCAGCCGAGCACGAAGGCAAAGGTATTGCCTTTGAAGCGGCTATGGCGGCGCGTAAAGCTGCCAAACACCATTTGAACCTCAACGCTTTGCCCAGTTTCATTGCGCCCGACAACACGCGCTCGCAAGCGCTGGCGCTGCGCATGGGCGCGGTCAGAGAGCCGGACATCACGTTGCGGGATAAGACAGCGACTGTTTATCGGCACCCCAAGACGGAGGTGCTCTGATGGGCCACCGCGACATCCCCGTTCTCGAAACCAAGCGCCTGTCTCTGCGCAGCCCCAAGGCCGAGGATTACCCCGACTTCAAGGCGACCTTTGCATCGTACCGATCCCGTTTCATGGGAGGGCCGCTCAATGGTTACGAGGCGTGGATGCTTTACGCCGCCGAGATCGGCCATTGGGAAATCCGCGGCTTTGGTATGTGGATGGTGCACCTTAAGGACACCGACGAAACAGTCGGAATGGCCGGAGGCTGGTCGCCGGCGAAATGGCCCGAGCGTGAAATCGCTTGGATCATCTGGCCCGATCGCGCTGGTAAGGGCTTCGCACTTGAAGCAACTCATCGTGTGCGCCGCTATTTCTACGACGAAAAAGGCTGGGACACCGCTGTCAGTTATCTTGACCCCAAGAACCTCGATAGCATCCGTCTTGCCGAGCGCCTTGGCGCTAAAAAAGACCAGGATGCGCCCACTGTTGACGGCAGCGACGTGGTCTACCGTCACCCCAGCCCTGACGCGTTGCGTAGCTCGCAATTGTCACACGGCATCGATATGGAAATCGCCCACTACCAAGACCCTCTGTTCAAACCGAAAGGCTGGGCCATTGACTGACATTAACACTGATCTCGTGACCCGTGCCGGTGAGCTGCTCAAGGGTCACCGCGAAAGCATCGACCGTCTGGACGCGATCCTCGTGTTCACGCTGGCCGAACGGTTCAAACACACACAGGCCGTCGGTGTGCTCAAGGCACAGCACGACCTCCCGCCCTCAGACCCCGCGCGCGAAGAAAAACAGATCGCGCGGCTCGAAGAGCTTGCGACCCAGGCAGACCTTGACCCTGAGTTCGCCAAGAAATTCCTGAACTTCATCATTCAGGAAGTCATCCAGCACCACAAACAAAAGCAATCCTGACGGGCTATCCCGTCGATCGAAAACCTTAGGAGAATACCAAATGGCTATCAAAATTCGTCTCGCCCGTGGCGGCTCCAAAAAGCGCCCCTTCTACCGCATCGTTGCCGCCGACAGCCGCATGCCGCGTGATGGTCGCTTCATCGAAAAGCTGGGCACCTACAACCCGCTCCTGCCGAAAGACAGCGAAGAGCGCGTGAAAATGGACGTTGAGCGCATCCAGTACTGGATGAGCCAAGGCGCCCAGACCACAGACCGCGTGTCGCGCTTCCTCGAAGCCGCTGGCGTTGTCGATAAGAAAGAGCGCAACAACCCGAAGAAAGCCGTACCGGGCAAAGCAGCGACCGAACGCGCCGAAGCAAAAGCCGCCAAAGCAGCAGACGCTGCCGAAGCCGCTGCCGCTCCGGCCGCAGAAGAGGCAACTGCAGAGTAATCGCGGACTGCCTTCGCAGATGGCCGGCCCACCCGGTCATCTGCACCCCACCTGCTTGTAGCAGGGACTTCCTATCCCCCCTTCAAATCAGACCGCGTTGCGAGTGCCACAGGCGCGCAAGAGAGGCGTGGTATTTCGCGTAATACGGTAGAGCATCGCTTGACGCTGCACGCATGCCGCGCCATGTGAAGAGACAACCGCATGCAGCCCTACAGGAGCCAATCGCCATGCTTGCACGTCTTGCCACTGTTTCCAGCCTCGCCCTTGGACTTGCTCTGCCAGCCTATGCAGCCGGCCCCGCGCAGACAGCAACTCAACCTGACGTGATGGTACCGGCTCAAACACCGTCCAAACCGCAATTGATGTTCACGTGGCGCGGCGGCGTGGCGACATCGCCCGAATATTTCGGCTCTGACGAGAATGTAGTTGGTCCTGATCTTGGGTTCTCGTTCAACTACCTGTCGCTGCGCAATGGGCGCACCTTTGGCAACTCGGACCCGTGGGCCGACAGCATGGGTTTGACCTTTGGTGGGTCGTTCCGGTTCATTCAGGAACGGAAAACTGACGATTTCGACGAACTTGCCGGTCTTGATGATATCGACGCAGCAGTCGAATTGGGTGTGTCCATGCGTTACGGCACCGAGCACTTCGCAGCGTTTGGCGAAGTCCGCCGCGGCTTTGGAGGACATGAAGGCTGGGTTGGTGAAGTTGGAGCAGACGCGATCCTGCGACCTACAGACCGCTTGCGCCTTTCGGTGGGTCCGCGTCTCTTCTTCGGCGATGACGCCTACAGCGACACCTATTTCGGAATAACCCACGCCGAATCCAGTGCGGCGCTGCCCGCATATGATCCCGACGGCGGGATGGTTTCAGCCGGTGTAGAGTTCGGCGCGCGCTACCAGATCAACGATCTCTGGGGTCTTGAGGGGGCGGTCACGTGGGAAAAGTTCACCGACGACGCCGCAGACAGCCCGATCGTCGAACAAGGGTCCGACGAACAGTGGGGTGTCCGCTTTGGCGTGACCCGCGTGTTCAGTATCGGCGGCTGACAGACTGGCAATTGCTTCGGCAGTGCAGTCTGGTCTATCCAGACCGTCGAAATGACCGGGAGCACATCCGTGAGTGAAAAAGTCTGCGTTGGCGCAATTGCCGGGGCCTTCGGGGTAAGGGGCGAAGTACGTCTGAAAAGCTTTACCTCGATCCCCGAGGACATCGCCCGGTACACGCCACTGGAAACCGAAGACGGGAGCCGTAGCTTTACGGTCAAGATCACCCGACAGATCAAGAACGGTCTGTCGGCACGCCTGTCCGGTGTATCAAACAAGGAAGAGGCCGACGCCCTGCGCGGCACTCAGCTTTATGTGCCACGCGACAGGCTGCCATCGCTACCTGATGACGAGTTCTACCACGCCGACCTGATCGGCCTTGAAGTGACCGACACGGGCGGCGCGCCTCTTGGTAAGGTTCTGAGCGTAATCAACAATGGCTCCGACGACCTCCTTGAACTAAGCGCCCCAGGCCAGAAACAAACAGTGTTGTTGCCCTTCACAAAAGCGGTGGTACCTACCGTCGATCTCACACAGGGCCGCATTGTGGCCGATCCCCCCGACGGCCTGTTCTCGTGACGACTCGGATCGTCATTCACGCGGGCTTTCATAAAACCGGAACGACAAGCGCCCAGTCCATGCTGCGCGAGAATTCCGCGATACTTGATCCACATGTCCGCGTGTTTCTAAAGGAGGCCTTTGAAGATCTAACCGAACGCGCACGCGCCTTTTCAATCGACCCGAAGAAGCGGACGTTGACCACCGTCGCGCGTGCCGCGGTCGCATTCTTTGACCAAGTCGCCCGCGACGACCCTCGCCCGATCCTGATGTCGTCCGAAGACCTGTCTGGACATATGCCCGGCCGGCATGGGCTGGAATGCTATGACAGTGCCGGACTGGTAATGAAGTGTCTCAGCGACGCAGCTTTCCGCCACTTTGGCCCCGACACCGATGTGACGTTCTATTTTTCGACGCGGTCGCCCGAGCCTTGGCTGCGAAGCACATGGTGGCAAAATCTCCGAAGCACCCGCCTGACCGACGATTTCGAAACCTATGTCAGTCAATTCGACGCCGCTCGCAGCCTCGACGATATCCTCGAAGAAATCGCGGTTGATATAGCACCTGCCCGTGTAACCTCTTTCCAACTCGAAGAGGCCGCAGACCTGCCGCTGGGGCCGCTTGATCCGCTACTCACCTTGCTGGAACTGACTGATCTCGACCGTTCAGCTTTGCGGGTCTTGCCCCCAGAGAACGTGCAACCCGATCTTGGCATCGACGCCGTGTTCCTCGCTCTTAATAAAAGCGCGCTACCGGAAAAGGACGTGCAAGAGGCCAAACGCGTGGTGCGTAAAATGGCCCGACGACTCGATCCCTGACGCCGCCGCAATGCTACCGCAATATGGTCACGTATTTGCCGTAGTTTAGGCAACAAGCCGCCACTCGGTTCGGATAGGTGTCTGTGGTTGCTCTGGAGACAGTCCACTGTGGATCGCGTGAAAAGACGATTGTTGTTGGTTATGGCCGCACTCTCTCCGGGTGTGGTGACCATCACGTTGCAGGAATTTGCAGTCTCGCTTGCCTTCATGGTGTTGGGTGTTTTTGGCGCTATCAGTCTGGCGGCGGCAACCATTGCTGTCTTTCCTCAAGTCGGTCCGAATTCGTTGTCTCAGGGTTTGGCAAAGCGGCCATATCCATCGCTTCTGGTGTCGTCCGCTCTCAACAGTCTCAAAGATATGTCACCCGAACCTGTGGCGATCCGCGCAGCGCTTCATACGGTTATGGCGCCCACGCTAAAAACGCCGGGTTTCGTCACAGAAGACGAACAGATTGCGATGGTACTCTCGCAAATTCTCGCGCGTTGGGACGCAGTCGAGCTATCGCACCTTAGCGATGACCAAATCAGGGAGATTTGGCTCGTTGAACGCCTGATGCGCGCAAGCCCGGCCGAAGCCGGGGCACTATCACGCTATTTTGCGGCACCGAATGCGATGCTCGCCATGCGAGATGTCCTTGCCGCACCCGTAACAGCCTGACCTGTGGTCTTTTAGGCAGCAAGCAACTAAAGCCATCCTCGTCACCGAAAGGCAACGCAGATGGACGAGCCCAAATCCCCTTCGCAAAGATCTCATGGTCGCAAGACGATGCGACCGACATTGGTTCCACGCGACCTAATGGCAGAATCGCCGGAATTGGCTCGCGTGTGGAAAGCGCAAGTAATCACCCTTTTGCCTGACGCATTTCCAGGACTATTGGGCCAGTCCCTGACCGGTCGCGCGCTTCATGACGGGTTGTGGCAACTGGAGGCCATTCCACTGCGGCAGTTCGGCGAAGGCAAACACCGTAACGTCGATGACACACCGGCAGGTGGCGGCGCGGGCATGGTGTTGCGGGCTGATGTGATGGCATCGGCGATTGATCATGCGCGCCAACGTATGGAACCGCGTGCGCCGCTGATCTATCTCAGCCCGCGTGGCAAACCGATGACACAGGCTATGGCACAGCGACTTGCCGCAGGGCCGGGCATGACACTGATTTGTGGCCGCTTCGAGGGTTTGGACCAACGCGTGATCGACCATTACAACATGATCGAAGTCAGCCTTGGTGACTTTGTTCTGACCGGGGGGGAAATTGCGGCTCAGGCCTTGATCGACTCGACCGTACGCCTTTTGCCTGGTGTCCTCGGCAATGAAGCGTCCACCGAAGAGGAAAGCTTTTCCGACGGACTGCTGGAACATCCACAATACACCCGCCCTGCGGCGTGGCGTGATCTCGAGATTCCACCGGTTCTGATGTCGGGTCATCACGGCGAAATCGCTAAATGGCGGCGTGCGCTATCAGAAGATCTGACCCGCACCCGACGTCCGGATCTCTGGGCCGAGTGGTGCGCCCGGAATGGAAAAGACGATTGATCAATCGGTCCGGGGACGTTTCGTGCTAAGCAAGTGTCATTGACAACTCGGAGGAGATACCAATGGCACTTTCCCTACAAGTGATTTACCCAATCACGGACGAGACCCATTTCGATTACGACTACTATATTGGCACGCACATACCGATGGTCGGCGAACACATGGGCGCGCATATCGCTTCCGTACTGGTGACCAAAGGACTCGCGAGCGGCCCCGATGCCCCGCCGCAAAGCTATGCTGTAGCCACCATGACATTTGCCGATAAATCCGCGCTTGATGCGGCACTGAGCGCAGCTGGCCCGGTGATCGCTGACATTCCGAAATTCACCAACACTCAACCGCAAATGCTGATCGGAGAGGTGATCGCCTGATCTCTTGCCGGGATAATCACACCCGATAAGTCGTATAGGCCGAACACTCAAACGACCCTTGATTTACTGCGGCGCTTCTGGTTTACGGCGCGTGTTCTGGGTGTCAGCCCGGTATGGTGATTCCGTGTGTTCTTCGCATAAGGTCCAACTGTACCCCTCCCGAACAACGACAAGACAAAGACGACCTGATCTCTGGCGGGCGCTCCGAGCATTCGGATATGGCGGACCCGGACGAAGACCAAGAGCTCTGAGGACGCGCACACCTTTGCGGAGCAACCGCAAGCAGTATTAGGAGAGAAGCGATGGATCTTATCGCTCAGTTGGAGGCGGAACAAATTGCCGCCCTCGGGAAGACCATTCCCGATTTCAAAGCCGGCGACACAATCCGTGTCGGCTACAAAGTGACCGAAGGCACCCGCACCCGTGTGCAGAACTACGAAGGCGTCTGCATCAGCCGCCGTCAGGGTTCTGGCATTGCCGGTTCGTTCACAGTTCGCAAGATTTCGTTCGGTGAAGGTGTGGAACGTGTGTTCCCGCTCTATTCCACCAACATCGACAGCATCGAGGTTGTCCGCCGAGGTCGCGTCCGTCGCGCCAAGCTG
This sequence comes from uncultured Marivita sp., assembly GCA_947503115.1. Lineage (GTDB taxonomy): Bacteria > Pseudomonadota > Alphaproteobacteria > Rhodobacterales > Rhodobacteraceae > Marivita. The sequence goes on along the minus strand of CANNCS010000027.1, from coordinate 23,928 downwards.
TACTACCTCCGCTCGCGTCGCGGCAAATCGGCCCGTATCGCGGAAGATGCAAACTACAAGCCCGCCAAGGGCGCAGACGCGTAAGGAGTGCCGAGATGAAAAAAGACATCCATCCCGAATACCACGTCATCAACGTCAAGATGACCGATGGCACGATGCTCGAGATGCGTTCGTGCTGGGGCAGCGAAGGCGATACTCTCGCTCTCGACATCGACCCGACCGTGCACCCGGCTTGGACCGGCGGCACCTCGCGCCTGCTGGACGCCGGCGGCCGCGTGTCGAAGTTCAAGAAGAAGTACGAAGGCCTCGGCTTCTAATATTTTACCTGTTGGTAAAAATCAGGCCGCCCCTTACCGGGCGGCCTTTTTCGTTGCCACAGCCGGCTTGCCCACTCGTCACCTGAGCCCCCATCGCCGCAATGTCGGGCAAATCGCTTTGGACCCCGTTGCAACATCCCGTGCAATCAGGTCATAGGTTTTGCAAACTCGGGGTAATCGAACAGATGGCACACATCATTGTTGTCGGAAACGAAAAGGGCGGTGCGGGCAAATCCACCGTCTCGATGCACGTGGCAACGGCACTTGCACGCATGGGCCATCGGATCGGTGCGTTGGATCTCGATCTGCGCCAGAAAACGATGGGGCGCTACATCACCAACCGGATGAAGACGCTCGAAACCGAAGATCTGGATCTACCCACTCCGCGGTATCTTGAATTGCCGGAAATCGACCCCGATACGCTGCAACCGGGTGAAAACATCTATGATCACCGGCTGTCCGCTGCTGTGGCCGAACTCGAACCGGGCAGCGATTTCATCCTAATCGACTGCCCCGGCTCACACACCCGACTCAGCCAAGTTGCCCATTCGCTGGCGGACACGCTTGTCACGCCCCTGAATGACAGCTTCGTGGATTTCGATCTGCTGGCCCATACCGATGCGAACGGTGAAAAAATCGAAGGGCCTTCGGTTTATTCCGAAATGGTCTGGAACGCCCGTCAGCTTCGGGCACAGGCCGGTCTGCCTCCCATCGACTGGGTGGTCCTACGGAACCGCCTCGGGGCGCAGCAGATGGTCAATAAGGCCAAAATGGAAAAGGCGCTGGACCGTCTGTCCAAGCGTATCGGCTTTCGCGTGGCACCGGGTTTCAATGAACGCGTGATCTTCCGCGAATTGTTCCCGCGTGGCATGACCCTGCTCGATCTTAAGGACGTGGGCGTCAAGCAGCTGAATATTTCAAACATCGCGGCCCGTCAGGAATTGCGCGATCTGATCAAGGCACTGAATCTGCCCGGCGTGTCAGTCACGTTCTAAGACACTGGTCGCCCGCTCCGCTTCGCCTATCTTTACCTCGAGTACTCGGGAGAGGCGCGTGACCGGACCTACACGAAACGAACTTTGGTTTCGCCTGACATTCAGCCTCGGCGGATTGGCGCTCTTGGTTGTTGCAGTGATGGTGCGCGGCATTTCGAACTCTGCCGCTCTGGTCGAGGTCGTAGGCATCGCAGGTGCATTCTTCGGGGGCACCGCGATCTGGTCCACGCTGAAACTGTTACGCCACCGAGACTGACTTGCCTTGCCCAAGGCGCTGGTGTCTGATCCTTAAAAAAGGAGCGTGATCCATGCCAGCCCCCCTCAACCGTTTCAAAGCCGCTTTGACATCAGACTCCCCATCGCTGGGTCTCTGGTTGGCACTGGGAACTGGATATGTGGCAGAAATCGCTGCCTCGGCCGGATTCGACTGGCTGCTCATAGACGGCGAACACGCCCCCAACGATCTGGTGACGCTGCATGAGCAACTGATGGCGTTGTCCGGTCACGAGGTATCACCCGTCGTCCGCATCCCGCACAACGATCCAGCGCTGATCAAACAGGTGCTTGACCTTGGCGCGCAATCCTTGCTTTGCCCAATGGTCAATTCCGCCGAAGAAGCGCGCGCCATCGTGGCCGCCACCCGGTATCCGCCACGCGGCATCCGCGGTGTCGGCCACATGCTGGGACGCGCGTCAGCGTTTAACGGCATTCCCGATTATTTGGAAAACGCTGAAAATCAGATTTGTCTTATCGTTCAGGCTGAAAGTGTTGCCGCGATGGATGCATTGGAAGAGATCTGCGCGGTCGATGGTGTGGATGGCGTGTTCATCGGCCCGGCCGATCTTTGCGCCGATATGGGGCTTCTGCCCGAAACCACCCATCCCGAAGTCCGCGCTGCTGTGCAAGACGGTCTGCGCCGCATCCGCGCTACCGGCAAAGCGGCGGGCATCATCGATGGCGACCCAACACTTATCCAACAGGACATCGACGCTGGTGCAAATTTTATCGCTTTGGGAGCCGATGTGCTGTTGTTGGCCGATGCCATGCGCGGGCTTGTGACAACGTGGAAAGCCCGGACCATCTGATCCGGGCTTTCGCAGTTTCGCTGTGTTTTCGGCTTATTCCGCAGGAACCGCATTTGCCGGGGCGGAACGGCGTGCAAAGTGCTGACGGTTCAGGCGCAGGACCAACGCGATGGCCACGATCTGGGCCACGATTGCGATGCCGGTTACGCTCCAATAGGCCACACCGAACTTTTCGATAGCACCGGCAGCGACAAGGCCCTTGTTGACGAAGAAGTGGATCATCACCGAAAGCGCAACGGCGGGGCAAACCAAAGCGTACGACCCGGGCGACGTCTTTGAGCCCATGACGAAGTCGTTGAAGTAGCCTTGGCGCATCATCACAACGGCGCCCAGCAGCAGGAACACGATCTGGATCGACAGAAGCCGTGCGAGGAAGACCATGGCCTCACCTGTTTGCGCGTGGGTGTCGAATGCAACTTGCAGGCCGTGGCTCTGGCGCAAGAAGAGGATGCCAAGAACCGTCACGATCGGCACGATGATCATCAAGGTCGGACCCGCTTCGCGTGCAGTCCCGTGCTGGAGCATCGACGCAAAGGCTGTGGTGGCGGCAATCACGGTATAAAGGATTGCGGCGATGCCAAAGAAGGTCGACAGCATCAGGGCGACAGCCACGGTTGTGGCTGAGGTGCTCATCGCGGCGGGGGCGGCAAAACCAACGCCGATCATCGCGATGCTAAAGGCAGGCAGAAGCTGCGCAAACGAGTTGTGCGCGGTCACATCAAACACGCCCCCGCTTGACAGAACACGGCCAAGGAACGCGCCGATCATACGAAGCGCCAGCACACCGATGGCACCAAAGGCGATCAGAGCCATCGGGAACAGATATTCCACAACACTCCAAAGCTGCGGCACGAAGACCAGACCAACGATGAACATCGCGTTCACGCTCATTGCGAGCGCAAGAGGCATTGCCAGAAGCGTCGCTTCGGCATTGGTTTCACGCAGCTTGGCGTAGGCATCGGTTTTCTTGAAGGCTGCCAGGGATTGAAGGTTCCAGATCAGCGACTTGATGTTGAGAACGGCGAAAACGGCGATCCCGATCATCGCTGCGGCGATTGCGAACTGCATCTGAACACCGCCTGTCGCGAAGGCGGATGCGATGTCTTCGAAGACCGGGACCGGCTGTCCGGGATGCGGCACCCAGAACATCAGGAACATGAAGAACGTGACCGCGATCCCCCCTGCCCCGAGAGAGGCCAGAAAGTAGATCGGCGAATAGGTGTCTGCGGGTCTGGATACGGAATTGCCCATGGCGAGTCTCCTTGTATTCCGAATTTGGAATATATTTACATTCCAAATTCGGAATGTAAAGTCCTCATTGTCTTCCCTGTCTGACCTCGAAGAGATTTCAGCCCGAAAATTACTCAGCAAAACCGCAATATCTTGTGGATAAGAAGCGCAGACTCACCACATGCGGAACCAAATCGTTGACTCAAAGCCAAAGCCCGCGACAGACTGTCCACCACATCGGGAATCAGGCAGGCTTAATAGGTGCGCTTTTCCAAACTCCGTCTGACGGGCTTTAAAAGCTTCGTTGACCCCACCGATCTGATCATCGCGGATGGTCTGACCGGCGTTGTGGGGCCGAACGGCTGCGGGAAATCCAACCTTCTTGAAGCGTTGCGCTGGGTGATGGGCGAAAACCGCCCAACCGCGATGCGCGGCGGTGGGATGGAAGACGTGATCTTCGCTGGTGCCGCCACCCGTCCAGCACGTAACTTTGCCGAAGTGTCGATCCAAATTGAAAACAGCGACCGCCTCGCGCCCGCTGGCTTCAACGATCAGGACCAGATCGACATTGTTCGCCGCATCACCCGCGACGTGGGCAGCGCCTACAAGGTCAACGGCAAGGATGTGCGCGCACGCGATGTTCAGATGCTTTTCGCGGATGCCTCGACCGGAGCGCATTCACCCGCGCTGGTGCGGCAGGGGCAAATCAGCGAATTGATCAACGCCAAGCCAAAGAACCGCCGCCGCATCCTTGAAGAAGCCGCAGGTATTTCTGGCCTTTACCAGCGTCGTCACGAAGCCGAACTGAAGCTCAAGAACACCGAAGCGAACCTGCTGCGCGTTGACGACGTGATCGAACAATTGGCTGCGCAGCTTGCACAATTGGCCCGGCAGGCACGTCAGGCGGCGCGCTACCGCGCCATCGGGGAAGAACTTCGACACGCTGAGGGCTTGCTGCTGTATCGCCGTTGGAAAGACGCCGACGTTGCCCGTGCCGAGGCCGATGCGCAGTTGCGGGAACGAACAACCGAGGCTGCAAAGGCCGAATCCGCTGCGCGGGAGGCCACCAAGGCGCGTGAAGCCGCAGATGCCGCCCTTCCCCCCTTGCGCGAGGAAGCGGCCATTGCAGCGGCGATTGTACAACGCCTGTCGCTCCAGCGTGACACGTTGAACGAACAGGAGCGACGCGCTGCTGAAACCATCGAAACGCTGACCCGTCGCATCGACCAGATGACCAAGGACATGGAGCGGGAAAGCGGGCTGAACCGGGATGCAGGCGAAACCATCCAGCAACTGGAATGGGAAGCGCGCGAACTGGCCAAGGCAGCCGAGGGGCATGACGACAAGCTTGCTGCAGCTATTGAGGCCGCGCAGGAGGCAGGTGCTGTTTTGCAAGCCCGCGAGGCTGATCTGAGCCAAAAGACTGAAGACGTGGCCCGCCTCGCCGCGCGTCACCAGTCGGCGCACCGCTTGCTGTCAGACAGTCAGAAGACACTCGACCGGAACGAGGCAGATGCCGTGCGCGCCCGCGATGCGGTCGCGGCGGCGAAACAATCCCTCGCGGATGCGAAAGACTCTGCCGTGGTGGCAGACGCCGAACAGAATGCGGCACGCGATTTGGCCGAACGCGCGGATCAAGTTCTGACCGAGGCCGAAGCGGCGCGCGCCGAAACCCAGTCGCGCGAAGCCGATGCCCGCGCTGAACGGTCTGAAGCCGAAGGCGAGATGAATGCGCTGAGCGCAGAAACCACCGCTTTGGCGCGCCTTTTGGATCGGGACACGGCCGAGGGAGGTCAGATACTCGACCGGCTTCAAGTGGAGCAGGGGTTTGAAAAGGCACTTGGTGCCGCACTGGCCGACGACTTGCGCGCTCCCGAGGTAGACGGCGATGGCCCTACCGGCTGGACGGCGTTGCCGCGCTACGACGCTGATCAGCCTTTGCCGACAGGGATCACACCGCTCACCAACCATGTGTCAGTGCCCGAAGTGCTGGAACGGCGCATGGCGCAGATCGGTCTCGCAGACCCGGAGGACGCCACCCGCCTGCAACCGCTTCTGAAACCGGGGCAGCGTTTGGTCAGCCTTGAAGGCGACCTCTGGCGCTGGGATGGTTACCGCGCTTGGGCTGAGGATGCCCCGTCTGCTGCGGCACTGCGTCTGGAACAGTTGAACCGGCTGGAAGCGTTGAAGCAGGAAACCGCCCGAGCGTCAGCCCGAGCCGATGGCGCGCGCGCGGCGCATGACAGCCTCACACAGCGTTTGGCCGACCTCGCCATGGCAGAAAAAGCCGCCCGTCAGGCACGCCGGGATGCCGACGCGTCAGTGACCGACGCAGCCCGCAAGCTGAGCCGTGCCGAAGCGGATCGCGACATGGCTGAAGGCAAGCTGGAAAGCCTGTCTCTGGCTGTCAAACGCCACGAGGACGAGGCCACAACTGCGCGGGCGCAACTGGTCGAGGCACAACGCGCCGTTGCCGATCTTGAAGACCTCGACTCGGCCCGCGCCGAAGTGGAAGACCTCAAGATGACGGTCGAAGCGGCTCGCATGACCATGATGTCGCGCCGGTCCGCACAAGACGAGTTGCGCCGCGAGGGTGATGCCCGCAAGGGACGCTCGCAACAGGTCAGCAAGGAGCTCAGTGGATGGCGGCACCGTTTGGAGACCGCCGAAAAGCGAAGCGCCGAATTGGCAGAACGGCGTTCGGCGGCGCAAACGGAGCTTGAAGATGCATCGGGCCTTCCGGCAGAATTGGCCGCGCAACGTGATACTTTGGGCCACGAGATTTCACAGGCAGAGGCCCGAAAGGCAGCATCGGACGACAATCTGTCTACGGGTGAAGCGTCGCTGAGAAGCGCGGATCACGCGGAACGAGAAGCTGAACGCAAAGCGTCCGAGGCCCGTGAGGCCCGTGCAAGATCAGAAGCCCGCGCCGAGGCCGCGCGCGATGCGGTCAACGCAGCAGCCGAGCGGATCGCAGAGGACCAGGAAACAAGTCCGACGAATCTTTTGCAGAAGCTTGGCGCCGATCCCGACAACCTGCCCCGCGCCGAAGCCATTGATGCCGATGTGAATCGGCTCAAGCGGCAGCGCGATGCCTTGGGTGCTGTGAACCTACGCGCTGAGGAAGACGCCCGCGAAGTGCAAGAAGAGCACGACACGCTCCTGACGGAAAAGCTGGATCTGGAAGAGGCGATCAAAACATTGCGGTCGGGCATTGCCAGCCTCAACCGTGAAGGACGCGAACGTCTGTTGACCGCCTTTGAACAGGTGAACAGCAACTTTGCCCTGCTGTTCACTCATCTTTTCGGTGGGGGCGAAGCAAACCTTGTCATGGTCGAAAGCGATGACCCGCTGGATGCCGGACTTGAAATTATGTGCCAACCGCCGGGCAAGAAACTGTCGACGCTGTCACTGCTGTCGGGCGGCGAACAGACGTTGACCGCGCTTGCCCTGATCTTTGCAGTCTTCCTTGCGAACCCTGCCCCGATCTGTGTTCTCGATGAGGTGGACGCGCCGCTCGATGATGCCAACGTGACGCGTTTTTGTGACCTTCTCGACGAAATGTGCCGCCGCACAGAGACCCGCTTTCTCATCATCACACACCATGCGGTTACGATGGCCCGCATGGATCGCCTGTTCGGCGTGACGATGCAGGAACAGGGTGTCAGCCAGCTTGTTTCGGTTGACCTCAAAAAAGCGGAACGACTGGTAGCGTAAACGTGTCTGCGCTGTGGTCATGTTTACGGCTAAGCTTACCGAATGATCCGAGATGTTTTTGCCCTCATTGTTTTACCCATCGCCCTGTTTGCACAGCAATGGGAGCCACGCACGAGCGACGAATTGTTCGACCAAGCAAGGCTCGACGCGCTTTTGCGCGGTTCAACGATCACCTTCTTTGATGAAGGGCAGTCCAAGTTTTTCGAAGATGGCCGTTATACGTATTCTTATGCAAATAACGGTGGCACCGGATATGGCTACTTCACCGTGATGGAAGACAGCACGGTCTGCATCGAGTTCGTCACGGGATCATCCAGATGTGACCTTTATGTCAGCGATGAAGTGGGACGATTGATCGTTATCACTGCGACAGGAGATCGGTTCCCGACACGACAGTGATCTTTGTGCCTGATTGGGCGGAACTGAATTGCAATCGGCAATAAAAATAATGCTAGAACGGAGCCGAAAAGATCGGCCATGTTTCGCTCATTTTAACCAATTGAAGACATTCGTTACTCGTTAATTAACCGTTTATTATCTAATCAGGGCTGACTCTCGTCAAAACGAGTCCACCCATTTCGAAAGATCCATTGTCCGAATGAATGTGCTGATCGTTCAAAACGACGCCAAACTTGGCTATATATGGCAACGCCATCTACAACGGCACGACCACATCGTGGATGTCGCGCTGGATCAAGACAGCGCAATTGATCTGTTGCAGCAGAGTTGCTACCCGATCATCATCCTAGATGTTGTACTGGACGGCGGCAGTGCAATTGCCGTCGCTGACTACGCGAGTTTTCGGCATCCTGATGCTCGCGTGATCTTTGTCACCAACACGAGCTTTTTCTCGGACGGGTCCATTTTCCAGCTTTGCGCAAACGCCTGTGCCTTTGTACCCAGCGCCACCCAGCCCGAAGACTTGGCGGCGATAGTCGAACACTACGCCAAATCAGTTTAGGCAGCGACGCGCCTGTTGCGCCCGTGCGGTGCGTCAAAATCAAGAACCGGGTTAATCGGGATGATCCGGTTCGGATTGATGGTTTCATGGCTGTAGTGATAGTGCCGCACGATATGTTCGAGATTGACGGTCTCGGCCACACCCGGCCATTGATACAGTTCGCGTGTGTAAGCCCAGAGGTTCGGGTAGTCGATGATCCGGTGGCGATTGCATTTGAAATGCAAGTGGTACACCGAATCGAATCGAACCAACGTTGTGAACAGACGCCAATCGGCCTCGGTGATCTTGTCGCCGACCAGATAGCGTTGTCGTGAAAGCCTGTCTTCAAGCCAATCGAGGCTATCAAACAGAGGCCCGACAGCCGCGTCATAAGCGTCTTGCGTGGTTGCAAAGCCGGATTTGTAGACACCGTTGTTCACCGTGTCATAGACCCGTTCATTGACTGCTTCGATTTCGTCTCGCAGGGCGAGGGGCCAGAAATCGTCGGAATTGCCGGTCAAGCCATCGAACGCCGAGTTCAGCATCCGAATAATTTCGGAACTCTCGTTGGAAACGATGGTCTCGCGCTGAGTGTCCCATAGGATGGGCACCGTCACACGCCCCGATGCCTGGGGATCGGCCTTGAGATAGATGTCGCGTGCGAAAGGCAACCCGTAGAGCGTGTCTCCGGTGGCGCCTGGGAAATCGGGATCAAACGTCCAGCCATCCGTCAACATGTCAGGATGCACAACCGACACACCGATATGATCCGTCAGCCCTTTTACGGCGCGAAAAATGAGCGTGCGATGAGCCCATGGACAGGCAAGGCTGACATAGAGGTGATAACGACCCGACTCGGCCTTAAAACCGCTCTCGCCAGTAGGGCCAGCGCTGCCATCGGCGGTGATCCAGTTCCGATACCCTGACGTGCTGCGCTTAAACGCTCCACCCGTGCTTTTGGTGTCGTACCATTGGTCTTTCCAAACGCCGTCAACCAGATGTCCCATTCCGCGCTCCTCTTGTCTCTGTCAGGCCAACACTTAGGGCTCTGCACAGTTTCACAAAACACTCACCTTCGCGCAGACTATCACGGATAACCGCACAGAACGGCGAAGCGCCCTTTCATCAAGACCCAAATCTGCCCGATATGCGTGCTTTGCCGACAGCCTTCGTGACAATATCCCGAAAGCGGCAAGGTGGGGCACCGTTCAACTTGGCATCTTGGCCATGCCGAGGTATGGGGACCACAAATTTGATCGGGTGACACCCCGCACTGGCCGAAGGGCCGGTTCTCCGCTGGAACCCCTACACCACGACGACACCGACAAAGACCGCGAGACCTGTCTGCGGCCTATGGGCATAATCTTTCATGATCTCAATCGCACAGTACAAACGACAATGGACACACAACATCCGCGGCGATCTGTTGTCCGGGCTGGTGGTCGCACTTGCTCTGATCCCCGAAGCGATTGCGTTCTCGATCATCGCCGGAGTTGATCCCAAGGTCGGTCTTTACGCATCGTTCTCGATCGCCGTCATCACCGCAATCACGGGCGGTCGCCCGGGCATGATTTCTGCGGCAACCGCGGCCACGGCGGTGCTGATGGTCACGCTGGTCAAGGATCATGGTCTGCAATACCTACTTGCCGCCACGGTTCTGGCGGGCCTCTTGCAAATCGGCGCAGGGCTTTTGAAATTGGGTTACGTCATGCGTTTCGTGTCGAAATCCGTAATGACGGGCTTCGTGAACGCGCTGGCGATCCTTATTTTCATGGCGCAGTTGCCCGAGCTTGATCCAAGTCGCGTTCCCATGATGACTTATGCCCTTGTCGCGTCGGGGCTTTTGATCATCTATCTGTTCCCGATGCTGACAAAGGCGATCCCGTCCCCACTGGTGACGATCATCGTGCTGACCGCCGTTGTCGTGTTCATGGGATGGGATGTCCGCACCGTCGGCGACATGGGCGAATTGCCTGACACGCTGCCTGTGTTCCTGATCCCGGACATTCCGCTGACTTTTGAAACGCTCCAGATCATCTTTCCCTACTCGGTTGCCGTGGCCGTTGTAGGCCTGCTGGAAAGCCTGATGACTCAGCAGATCGTCGATGACCTCACCGACACCAGTTCGAACCGCAATCAAGAATGTATCGGTCAAGGTCTGGCGAACACGGCCACCGGATTTATCGGCGGCATGGCGGGCTGCGCCATGATTGGCCAGTCGATCATCAACGTGAAATCCGGCGGGCGCGGACGTTTGTCCAGCTTCGTCGCCGGTCTGTTCCTGCTGATCCTCGTGGTCGTGTTGGGCGATATCGTGGCAATCATTCCTATGGCCGCACTGGTGGCGATCATGATCATGGTGTCCATCGGGACATTCTCGTGGTCGTCGATCAAGAACCTGCGCGATCACCCTAAATCCTCGTCAATCGTGATGCTGGCGACGGTGTTTTTCGTCATCTACACCCACAACCTAGCCATCGGTGTGTTGGTTGGCGTGCTGCTCTCCGGCATTTTCTTTGCCTGGAAAATTTCGCAACTGTTTCGCGTGCGCAGCACGATCACACCGGACGGATCGCACCGGACGTATACCATCGAAGGGCAGCTGTTCTTCGCCTCGTCTGAAGATTTCATGAAGGCGTTCGATTTTCGCGAAGCCCCGGCCCGCGTGACCATCGACCTGAGCCGCGCACATATCTGGGACATCTCGTCGGTTGCGGCGCTGGACATGGCTGTGCTCAAATTCCGGCGCGAAGGCGCAGAGGTTGAATTGATCGGCCTCAATGAGGCGTCCGATACCATCGTCGACAAGCTTGCTATCCACGACAAGCCCGGTGCGATGGACGAATTGCTCGGCCACTAGGGAGGCACACCATGACCACGAATACCCTCATCGCCCTTGTGGACGCGTCCGCCTATGCCGAAAGCGTCTGCCATCACGCGGCATGGATCGCTGGACGCAACGACTGGAAAGTCAAACTGTATCACGTGATGGGCCGCCGCGACGCGGTCGAAAAACAGGACTTGTCCGGCGCGATCCGACTTGGCGCACGCTCCGCGCTTTTAGAGCAATTGTCCGAACTGGATGCGACCCGTGCCAAGCTCGCCCATGAGCATGGCCGCGCCATTCTGGAAGACGCCAAGGCAATCATCACGAAGGGCGCGGACATCACTGTCGAAACCCGCCTGCGTCAGGGCGATCTGGTCGAGACCGTGACCGACAAGGAAGAAACCGGCGACATGATCGTCATCGGCAAGCGTGGCGAGGCTGCCGGGCTAGCAATGGAGCATCTTGGCTCCAACCTCGAACGGATTGTCCGTGCGAGCCATAGGCCCGTGTTTATCGCCAACCGCGCCTTTAAGCCGATCACCTCCGTATTGGTCGCTTTTGACGGTGGAGCGTCTTCGCTCAAGGCGATCGACTACATCGCACGCAGCCCGATGTTTGCAGGGTTGTCGGTGACATTGGTTTTTGCGGGCAAAGAAACACCTGCGATCCAGAAATCGCTGTCCGACGCCACAGCAACGCTCAAAGCCGGTGGCTTCGACGCCAAGACCGTCATCGAAAGCGGAGAACCTGAAAAAGTTCTGGCCCAAATCACATCGAACGGCGAGCATGAGTTGCTTGTGATGGGGGCTTATGGCCACAGTCGGGTGCGCAGCTTTATCATTGGGTCAACGACGACCGAGATGCTCCGCTCGTGCAAAGTGCCTGTTCTGATCATGCGCTAGGTCAGGACCGCAGGCGCTGCACCACCCAGATCACGACCATCGCGCCCAACACAGCCCCGACCAGCCCGGCAACGGCGCCGGTCGCGGCCAGCAACAGGCGGATCACCATTCCGCCGATCAAAGCGCCGGCTATACCGACCATGATCGTTGCCAGCGTGCTCATTTCAACGCGCATAAAACGGGTGGCCAGAAATCCGGCCGCAGCTCCGATGATCAACAGAAACAGGACTGGCATGGCGTTTATCTCCGACGTCGGTCACGCACAGTGCTGCGCCAGTGCGTCGGAATAATGATCAGTGCCCCTAACGACGACGCAACTGCGTTGATCCCCGGGGAACTAAACCCGATGCCGAACATGATCCGCACAAAATAAGCCAGAAACGCCCCACCGATGCAGATGATGATACTTTGCAAAATGCCGTTGTTGGTAAAGCCTGAACGCTCGCAGATATAGCCGACGATCCCTGCGATAACGACGGTCCCCATCAGCACCATGAACATGCCTAGTCTCCTAAACGGGTTCCCGAAGGAACCGCCATGCCGCGCAGAAATGTCTCGGTATCCTGCGCGCCTTTTCCTGCACGCTGCGCACGAGTGATGGTAACGGCTCCTGAGCCACAGGCAATGGTGAAGGCATCATCCAAGGCCATCCCGGCAGCTCCGCGCTGATCTGACAGACGACTGCCCAGCAGTTTGACACGTTCCGCGCCAATCATTGTCCACGCCCCGGGAAACGGCGCGAGCCCCCGGATCTGGCGGTCCAGTTCAACGGCGGGTCGGGTCCAGTCGATCTGCGCCTCGGCTTTGTCGATCTTTTGGGCGTAGGTTACGCCCTCGTCCGGTTGGCTCTCTGGCGTCAATGTGCCGATCTGCTGCAAGGCCTGCACAATAAGGTCCGCACCCATTTGGCTTAGGCGGTCATGTAATTCGCCTGTGGTTTCGGTCGTGGCAATCTCTGTCGCCTCGCGCAGAAGCACCGGCCCCGTGTCCAGCCCGGCCTCCATCTGCATAATACAGATCCCCGTCTCGGCATCCCCAGCCATGATCGCGCGATGAATGGGCGCCGCCCCGCGCCAGCGTGGTAGGAGTGAGGCATGAATGTTCAGGCAGCCATGTGTCGGCGCATCCAGAACGGCTTGTGGCAGGATCAAACCATAAGCAACCACAACAGCGACATCCGCGCCCAGCGCTGCGAAGTTCTGCTGCGCCTCGTCATTGCGCAACGAAGTCGGATGTCGCACCTCAAGGCCCAAAGCTTCTGCCCGTGCGTGCACAGGGGTCGGACGGTCTTTCTTGCCCCGCCCCGCCGGACGCGGCGGCTGGCAATAGACGGCGGCGATCTCGTGCCCGGCCTCGACCAGAGCGTCGAGCACCGGAACCGAGAAATCGGGCGTTCCCATGAAGATGATCCGCATGTCCTAGCCTTTCAGCTTATTTGCCCGCCGCAAAAGCATGTCGCGCTTGGTCTTGCTCAAATGGTCGAAATACATCTTGCCGTTCAGATGATCGATTTGGTGCTGCACCGACGTCGCCCAGAGGCCAACGAAGTCCTGTTCACGAACCGTACCATCGTCTCCCATGAACCGCACGGTCACCGCGCGCGGGCGTTCAATCTTGGCAAACACTCCGGGCAGGTTCGGGCTTGCCTCTTCGTGCGACCGAAGCTGCACCGAGGCGTGCAGGATTTCCGGGTTTGCCATCCGCACCGCCCGGCCCCGTTCCTCGGACGCATCCACCACAGCAAGCCGTTTCAAAATACCGATCTGGTTAGCGGCAAGACCAACACCGGGCATCGCCTCCATCGTGTCGATCATGTCATTCCAGATCGCTCGGATCTCATCAGAGATGTCGTCCACTGGTTCGGCAGGTGTGCGCAGGCATCTATTCGGCCAAGGCAGGCAAAGGCGCGTCGTCATACAAGCACCGCATAATTGGCTTCGACTTGCGCCCGCATCTCAGGCGTCAGGCGGTCAAAGATCACCACGCCGTTCAGATGATCCAGTTCGTGCTGTGCACAGATCGCAGCAAATCCGGTTAGGCGCGTTTCATGCCGGACACCATCCAGATCGGTGAATCCAAAGGTGATATCCGTTGGCCGGCTCACATCAACCGAGACACCCGGAATGGAAAGGCAGGCTTCGGTCGCGTCGGCGGTGCCCCCCCCTGAGGAAAGGATCTCTGGATTGATGCATACGAAAGGTGTGCGGTCGCCCGTTTTCCACGTGGGGTCCATCACGAAAACCCTTTGCATCACGCCAATCTGAGGCGCGGCGAGGCCGCGCCCCGGTGCGTCATACATTGTGTCGAACATATCCCGGACCAGATCGGCGAGATCAGTCAGGTCATCAACGGGTGCGCAGACCTCGGACAGTCGGGGGTCAGGCCATGTGACAATCGGCCGGACACTCATGCCCGTGCCAACTCACGCTTAAGCTTGACCATCTTGCGGGTGATCATCTGACGCTTGAGCGGCTTAAGGTAGTCGATAAACAATTTGCCGTTCAGGTGGTCGATCTCGTGCTGAACGCAGGTCGCCCATAGCCCGTCAAACTCTTCCTCTTTCGGATTGCCATTTTCGTCGATCCACGCAACCTTAACAGCTTCGGGACGGGTCACGTCTGCGAACTGATCCGGGATCGACAGGCAACCTTCTTCATAGACGTTTAGATCATCTGAAGACGCCACGATTTCTGGGTTGAACATAACAAGCGGACGCGGAGACGTTTCCTCATTGTTGACGCAATCCAAAACAATCAGACGCGACAACACTCCCACCTGCGGCGCGGCAAGACCGATGCCCGGCGCGTCGTACATGGTGTCCAGCATGTCCTTGGCCAACACGCGCAGATCGTCCGAAAGATCGGGCACAGGGTCACAGACCTTTTTCAGACGCGGGTCCGGGTGGATGAGGATCGGCAATTTCATGGCAGGCATTTAGGCAATCCATGTCGCAAGGGCAAGTCACCGGCTCTTGCACCTGCCGTTCACTGGGGTAGCGTCGCAAAAAATCTGAGCCGATTGGAGTGGTACATGCGCGATCTTTTCAACAAACCCAACGACCGACGCGGGACTCATTGTTCCAAATGGGATGTTCTGGAAAGCAAGTTCGATGTGCCGAGCGCCGACGGGATCGCGATGTGGACGGCGGACAGCGATTACCCCACAGCACCCTGCGTGTTGCGCGCCATGCAGGCAGCCGTAGATCATGGGGCGTTCGGGTACTGGAGCGACAACACCGAGTATCACGCCGCAATCCAGTGGTGGATGAAGACACGGCATGGCTGGGACATCGACACCGACTGGATCATGACAACCCAAGGTTTGGGCAACGCGATTGCGCTGTGTATCGACGTCTGGTCGGAACCGGGAGATCGGATTGTTACCTTTAACCCAGTCTATCATGAATTCGAGTTCAAGATTCGAAAGTCTGGCCGTGTTCCCGTTCAATGTCCGCTGAAGCGCGACGGCGACACCTATCATCTTGATTTTGAAGAAGCCGAGGCACGGCTCGACGGTAGCGAAAAGCTCATCATCTTCTGTTCTCCGCAGAACCCGTCAGGCCGTATCTGGACTACCGAGGAATTGCGGCAGGTCGCCGCGTTTGCCGCGAGAAACGATCTGATTGTTGTGGCTGATGAGATTCACCACGACTTCATCTATCCGGGCCACACATTCGTGCCATACGACGTCGCAGCAGCAGATGCGCGCGATAGGTCCGTGATTCTGACCGCGTCATCCAAGACGTTCAACATCGCGGGTCTAAAGACGGGGAACATCATCATTCCCGACGCCAAATTGCGCGAAGCCATGGCGAAGCGGCTTCGATCGCTGGACTATTCCCCGAACCGCATGGGTCTTGAGATGGTGACGGCTGCGTATACCCCTGAGGGTGCAGAGTGGGTCGACGCGCAGATCGAACATCTGATCGAAAACCGTCGCATTTTTGATGATGCAATAAATGCGATCCCCGGAGTGCATTCATTGCCTTTGGCATCAACCTATCTGGCGTGGGTAGATTTCTCGGGCACCGGTATGGATTTCGAAGAGATCAGCCGCCGGGTTCGCAAAGACGCCCGTATCGCGCCGAGCCCCGGCCCCGAGTTCGGTCCGGGAGGCGAAACATTCCTACGCTTCAACCTTGCGACGCAAACCTACCGTATCGAAGAAGCGGCCAAGCGGCTTCAAGCGGCTTTTGGCGACCTGCAATAAGGTCAATAGCGCGGTGGTCGGGATTTGTAGACCGGCAGGCGCCATCCAAATGCGATGGAACCTGCCCGCAGCCCGAACGTGATCCCAGCGGCGGCAAGAACTGTCAGCGTTTGACCAAGACCAAAGAACGGTGCCAGCGCCACCACAGCCGCCCCGGCGACCGCGCAGGTGACGTAAAGCTCGCCCTGCTTCAGAACGAGCGGCACTTCGTTGGCAACCACGTCACGCATCAGGCCGCCAAGGCATCCGGTGACTGTGCCCATGACTACTACAATGGCTGCGCTTTGCCCCAAGCTGGTTGCAATGTTAGCCCCCGCCGCGACGGCAAAGGCCAGCGCCGCCGCGTCGAGCCACAGGATCGCTTTGTACCTGCTTTCGAACAGGTGCGCTGTGAAGAAGACAACAAAAACCGCGATAACAGCTACCCCCAGATAGGTTGGATCCGTCATCCAAAACACCGGGTTCCGGTCAAGCAGCACATCTCGAACGGTTCCGCCGCCAACCCCCGTAAGGATCGCTAAGAAGGCAAAGCCGATGATATCAAGCTGCGCGCGGCTGGCGACCAACGCGCCTGTCAGCGCAAAGACCAAGACAGCCGCGTGATCGATCCACGAAATCAGGGTCACGCCGCGCCTTTTTTGAACGGCTTCATACCTTCGCGCGCCAGTTCATCGGCCCGTTCGTTCTCGGGATGGCCTGCATGGCCCTTGACCCATTCCCACGCCACCTCATGACGATGCTGTGCCTCGTCCAGACGTTGCCAGAGCTCGACATTCTTGACCGGCTTCCTGTTCGCGGTCTTCCAGCCATTCCGTTTCCAGCCGTGAATCCAGCCGGTTACACCGTTCTTTACATAGGCGCTGTCGGTCACAATGGTCAGCGATGAGGGCCGCGCCAAGGTTTCAAGCGCATGAATCGCTGCAAGCAGTTCCATCCTGTTGTTGGTGGTGTTCGCCTCACCGCCCGAAAGGGTGCGTTCCTTGACCACCGCATCCCCGTCTTTCGCCTGTAGCAACACGCCCCAACCGCCTGGTCCGGGATTTCCGGAACAAGCTCCGTCTGTATAGGCATAGAGGTCAGGCATGGGCAGTTACAGATATCCAGTTGTCGTCGGTGCCGCTTAGCCCTTTGTCGCGCCCACGTCGATAGGGACCAACGGAAAACCCAGCCGTTTGCAAAAGCGCAGTAAGACCGAATTCGGTGTAATAGGTGTAATGTCGACCAAGGTTATCGCGGCCTTCGCCGGACCCTTCCTTGACCGCGATATGAAACAGGCCACCGGGTTTCAGTGCTGTGTGGATGGCCGCCAGATGTCTTGGCATGTCAGTACGCGCGGCGTGAAGCAGGCTAAAATTCGCCCAGACGCCATCATAGATCGCGGCGCCACTAATGTCGTCAAAACTCGCCTGACGTGCGGTAACGCCATCGATGGATGATGCCAGCTCGATCATTTCGGCCGAGGCATCAAGCGCGTCGACCACACATCCCGCCCGAACCATGTGCCGCGCAGAGGAGCCAGGCCCGCAGCCAAGGTCAAGAACACGCGCGCCGTCTGGCAAGGCCTTTATGAACGCCGCAAGCGTGTCACTTGGTGTCTCGGACGGTTCGAGCTTGGCGTAGTCGCCTGCGCGCGTGTCGTAGACGGCGATGGTTTCATGGTCGGTCACAACAACACTCCAATCGAGAGAGACAAGACAACAAGTCCGGATAACAAGACGCGCAGCTGCATCCACCATACCGGGGCAAGACCCCATTTCCAGAAAGCAAAGTCGAGCACCAAAAGCCCCAGAAACCCGAAGATCAGGTTTGTTCCTGCAGACACTGGCCCGCCGCCGGTCATGAAGAACGCCCAAAGCGCCGGGATGACCGACAGAACGTAACCTGTTGCTGCCTGCCCACCCTCGGCTTTGGTGGCAAAGCCCCACAGCACTCCGGACATGAAGCTGAGGATCACCATCCCGTAGCTGAGTTGCACGTATGGTCCTATGAACCGTGGTCCCAGCACATCCAGCCCCCATTGCGCCGCCGAACCCGACAGCAGCGTCAACGCACCCCATGCAAAGGGGATCACTCCGGCAAGGCCAAGGAAAAGGGCGGAACGGGGTATCTGGGTCATTGTTGGTCCATCGTCATATGTTGACCCGCGACATAGCTCAGGCGCGTTCAAGCGCCAACCGTCCGGCGAGGGCAGCAAAGAGCCCCGCAAAGGAACGGTTAAGCCAACGCATCACACGTTCACTGCCCAAGAGCCATGTGCGCGCAGCCGCCGCAAACACGCCGTAAAGGACAAAAACTGCAAAGGTCATCACCATAAAAACGCCGCCCATTAGCGCCATTTCCGTCGTCGCGGTGGCCGGGTTTCCGGTTAGGAAGGGAGGCAACAGCGCAAGAAAGAAGATTGACAGCTTGGGGTTCAAAATGTTGATCAGTGCTCCACGCCGCGCAATACGCACTCCACTTTCGGCGCTGCGGTTCGCTGAAACGGCCAAAGCGCCACCCGAGCGCAACGATTGGTAAGCAAGCCATAGCAGGTATGCGACACCGGCGAATTTCACGACGTTGAACAGGACAGCCGAGGTGTGCAGAACCGCCGCCAGACCCAACGTCGCCGCCAGCAGGTGAGGCACGATCCCAACAGTGCATCCAAACGCCGCCCAGATCGAAGGCCAGCGCCCCTGCCCCAAGCCGATGGCGAGCGTATAGATAACGCCGGTTCCAGGTGCGATCACCACGACAAAGGCCGTAAGAAGGAATTGCAGGGAAAGCATAGCGGGTCCTCACTGAGTGTACTGTGATGAGGCTATACATTTGCCGCCCAATGATCTAGACGCGCGCTTTGGCCCGCTGGTGGGCTGACCTTACAAAAAAGACGACGCTCGTGAAAAAAGCCCTGCAAGACGCCCTTGATGCCCGTGGATACGACACGCTGACACCTGTTCAGGAGGCGGTTCTCAATCCCGGATATGTCGGAGCCGACCTGTTGGTCTCGGCGCAGACTGGATCGGGAAAGACGCTGGGCTTCGGCCTTGCCATCGCTCCGACCATCCTTGAGGACGAAACCTTCGCTCCGGCGGGCGCACCGCTTGCGCTGGTGATCGCGCCGACCCGCGAACTGGCATTGCAGGTCAAACGCGAACTAGCGTGGCTTTATGCGCAAGCTGGTGTGGTGATGGCGTCAACCGTTGGCGGCATGGACATGCGCGACGAACGCCGTGCGCTCGAACGAGGCGCACACATCGTGGTTGCGACACCGGGCCGCCTGCGCGACCACATCATGCGCAGCTCAATCGATCTGTCGCAATGTCGCGCCGTGGTGCTGGACGAGGCCGACGAAATGCTGGACCTCGGGTTCCGCGAAGACCTTGAGTTTATTCTTGGCGAAGCGCCCGAAGACCGCCAAACGCTTCTATTCTCGGCCACTGTGCCGCCGCAGATCGCCAAGCTGGCGAAAAGCTATCAGCGCGATGCGATCCGCGTTGTGACCAAATCCGAGACCAGCCAACATGCTGATATCGCCTACCGCGCCATGATGGTGAACGACCGTGACACCGACAACGCGGTGATCAATACGCTGCGTTACTACGAAGCGCCGAACGCCATCGTGTTTGCCAACACCCGCGCGATGGTGAACCGTCTGACCACACGTCTGTCGAACCGTGGTTTTCAGGTTGTGGCGCTGTCCGGCGAATTGTCCCAAACAGAACGCACCCATGCATTGCAGGCGATGCGCGACGGGCGCGCGCAGGTCTGTGTGGCCACGGATGTGGCGGCGCGGGGTATTGACCTGCCAAACCTCGATCTGGTGGTACATGCCGAACTGCCCTCAAACCATGAGACACTGCTGCACCGCTCTGGCAGAACTGGCCGTGCGGGCCGCAAAGGGGTGTCTGCGCTAATCGTGACGCCGAAGGTTCGCAAAAAAGCGGAACGCATCCTTGGGATGGCCAAACTGAAATCCGAATGGGGCGCTGCGCCATCAGCGGATGAAGTGCTGGAACGCGACGAAGACCGGATGTTTGCCGATCCCGCATGGGACACTCCGGTGGGCGAGTCCGAAGAAACGGTTGTTACCCGGCTGGTTGCTGAAAAGACGCCCGAACAGATTGCAGCCGCTTATTTGCGCCTCTTCCGCGAACAGCATACCGCGCCCGAGGAGCTGTCGGACCCGAACGCAAAGCCCGAGAAGCGGCAAGAATTCGGCCCAAGTGTCTGGTTCGCCGTCTCTGGTGGCCGCGCTGCCGAAGCCGAACCCCGCCGCATCCTTCCAATGGTCTGCGGAGCCGGCGATCTGAACAAGGACGATATCGGTGCGATCCGCATCCAACAGGATCATTCGCTTGTCCAAATCAAGGAAGCCTCGGTCGCGCGTTTTCTGAATGCGGTTGGACCCGATATGGAGCTGGAAAAGGGTGTCACCCTCACACGGCTCGACAAAGCACCTGATTTCGACCGCGGCGCACGGCCTGCGGCAAATCGCGGTCCAAAGCCCGAGCGCAAACCCTATGGCGACAAGCCCCAGCGCAAATCCTACGATGACCGCCCCAAGCCGGAACCCCGCGCCGAGCGGGCAAAACCGGCGACGGAGGACCACCAGAACGAGGCCGCGAAGCCAGCGCCAAACACGTCAGCTCCCATCGACTGGAACGATGCGCCGACGCCGCGTGTCCGCAAACCGAAACCGGCGGACCGCAAGGGCTCCAAGCCTGCTGGCAAATCCTATGGCAAGTCGGATGGCCCGGCACGCGATCGCAAACCGTATCAAGGCAAATCCGACGGTCCGGCACGCGAACGCAAGTCTTACGGCGACAAACCAGGTGGGGATCGCCCGCCACGCCGTTCCGAGAGCGAGTTTCAGGCGCAGCCCTACAAGGGCAAAGGCAAACCGAAAGGCCCACCGCCGCCTGAAGGCAAGCCCAATAGCAAAAAGAATATCGCCCGCGCCAATGCTGGCGATCCATCAAAAAGTATGCGCAAACCGCGTGCAGGGGCAGGCAAGCCAGCTGGAAAGTTCGGAGGGAAGCCCTCTGGTAAACCTTCAGGCAAATTCGGAGGCGGTAAACCGGGCGGCAAACGCTAGGCCGAGGCGAAAAATCTTCAAAGACTGTTGTCGGTTCCTTCCAAGGAACCGACGCCCATGTCAGGCAGGAATGCGCAAAACGCGGGGGACTTTGAACTCTACGTTTTCAACCGCGGTCTCTACCAATTCGACAGTGACATCGTAGCGTCCCCGGAACGCGTCAATCACCTCGGTGATTAGCTCTTCCGGAGCGCTCGCGCCTGCGGTGATGCCAACGCTTTCAATTCCTTCCAGCGCGCGCCAGTCTATATCGGGCGCCCGTTGGACAAGCTGCGAATAAGCACAGCCCGCCTTGCTGCCTACCTCAACCAACCGCTTTGAGTTTGACGAATTCGGCGCACCAACCACCAGCATGGCGTCGCATTTCGGGGCCATCGCTTTCACCGCTTCCTGACGGTTGGTCGTGGCGTAACAGATGTCTTCCTTGTGCGGGCCAACGATCTTGGGAAAGCGGGCATGAAGCGCTGCGACAATGTCGATCGTGTCATCCACGCTCAGCGTTGTTTGCGTGACAAAGGCCAGACTTTCAGGATCCCGCACTTGCACTGTGGCCACATCTTCGACGGTTTCCACCAACAAAACTTCGCCTTCGGGCAGTTGCCCCATTGTGCCGACCGTTTCGGGGTGTCCTTCGTGACCAATCATGATCATCTGCAAACCATTGTCGTGATGACGGGCCGCTTCGATATGAACCTTGCTCACCAACGGACACGTCGCGTCAACGTAGATCATCTCGCGCTTGGCGGCCTCGGCGGGCACGGCCTTGGGCACGCCGTGGGCTGAAAAGATCACCGGCCTGTCATCGGGGCAATCTTCCAGTTCCTCGACAAACACCGCTCCCTTATCGCGCAGCCCGTCCACCACGTATTTGTTGTGCACGATCTCGTGCCGCACGTAGACCGGAGCACCCCATTTCTCGAGCGCCATTTCGACGATCTTAATGGCACGATCCACACCGGCGCAAAATCCGCGCGGCGCAGCAAGATAAAGGGTCAGGGGCGGTTTGGTCATGTCGGTCTCCGTCTTGCCCAAAACCTAAAGCCTCAGCAGCCACGTTTCCAGTGTTATGCGTCTTTCACTTAGGTGTGAGTTGACCTTCCAGCGCGGGAAGCCTGCGATAGACATTAGCAAACGCAAGGAGTGCCCATGGAAAAGTCAATCATTACAGGTGTGGCTGCGACATCGATTGCGATTGGAACGGCTTGGATTTCACCTGCTTGGACAGCAAACGATGCGCGCCAAAGTCTACCTTACACCGATGCTGTCCGTGTCGCGGAAGGCGCTGCCCTTTACACCGATTATTGCGCGAGCTGTCATGGGGCCAATCTGGAAGGGCAGCAGCCCAACTGGCAGGATCGCGATGCTGATGGTTACCTCCCTGCGCCGCCGCATGATGAAACCGGCCATACTTGGCATCATGATAATGACCTGTTGATGCGGATTGTGCGCGACGGCACCGAAGCAATTGTCGGCGGAACCTACAAGTCGAACATGATTGGCTTCGGGGATGTGATGAGCGACAACGAGATCGCCAGCGTATTGGGTTATATTAAGAGCACATGGCCAACAGAGATCCAGAACATCCACAACGAAATAAACGCGCGCGTCCTTCCTTAACGGGTTAAGTGGCGACCATGGCTTGCGGCCAAACGTTTGTTGCTTGCAACGGAGCGATCTTGCCGTCATGGCCTGAGAATGCGTCTGACAGATTATCTTCGAGAAAACGCACCCTTTCTGACCGTAGGAGCGATGCTAACTTTCCTGTCGGCGTCGGGGCAGACTTATTTCATCTCGATCTTTGCTGGCGAGATTCGCGTGGCCTTCGGTCTGAGCCATGGGGCTTGGGGCGGTATATACATGCTCGGCACCATGGCCTCTGCTGTCGTGATGATCTGGGCGGGCAGCTTAACAGACCGCTATCGCGTCAGAGTGCTTGGCCCAATGGTACTGACCGGAATGGCAATCACCTGCGGTGCAATGGCCTTCAATCAGTGGGTTTGGGCTTTGCCAGTGCTGATCTTCGCTTTGCGATTTTTCGGACAGGGAATGATGACCCATATCGCCGTAGTGGCCATGGCCCGATGGTTCGTTGCGACACGCGGCAAGGCTCTGTCGATTGCGTCATTCGGTTTCGCGTTTGGTGAGGCATTCCTCCCCATGGCCGTTGTCGCCGCAATGAGCATGACGGCTTGGCAAAACCTTTGGCTGGTCGCCGCAGGCATTAGTCTGTTGTCGGCCCCGATCATTGCATGGCTTCTTTCACAGGAACGCACCCCGGCATCGTTGGCCAATAGCGAAAGTTCGGTGGGAATGCGCGGCAATCATTGGATGAGGTCAAACGCGCTTCGCCACCCGCTCTTCTGGTGCATGGTCCCAGCCATCATCGGCCCGTCCGCATTCAACACTGCGTTCTTTTTTCATCAGGTTCACTTTGCCCAAGTAAAAGGCATCGAACATCTGATATTTGTTTCTTTCTTTCCGATTTTCACGGCTCTGACTGTTATCGTAATGATCAGTGCAGGTTGGGCTTTGGACAAATATGGAACCGCCCGTCTAATACCAAGGGCTGCGATCATTGACCCACTTTCGCCCAATCTCTGGTTCCGATTGACGTGATGACGTCCGGTAG